>NZ_JBFUIH010000003.1:0-178728 GCF_056401975.1 Pseudomonas sp. P4_C8
GGAAAGCTTCACGCGATTTGAGGCGTTCTTCATAAAGCACCTGGCCCAGAGCGTCTTCGCCTGCGACCTGAAAGACCTGCTTGGCAAGATCGACCGCCACTGTCGTACAGGCCGACACATCGGTTGAAGACAGGGACTGTTTAAGCGTCGTATTCTTTTTCATGGACTCGCCCTCGCTGCCGTTGGCTTCTTAGACTGCCACCGTGGCGCATTGACGCCTCGGCGTGGGCGAGTCCATCCAATTACAGGTTCTTCGCTCGGCATATAACTTGCTGCGTTCCAGCATCCCAAGGCTGGACGCCCCCATGCTCCACTCCCACCTCACCACCCTCAACGCTGTCTCTCTGGTGCTCAACACATTCAAGGCTGAAGGCCTGTCCAGTGAGGCATTACTGGCCGGCAGCGGTATCAGCGCGGCGGACCTGAGCCGGGCGGACACGCGTATCACGACCAACCAAGAGATGCTGGTTTGCGCCAATGCGGTCGCGTTACGCCATGACATTGGCCTGGAGTTGGGCCGGCAAATGCACGTTTCGTCCTACGGCATGCTCGGGTACGCCTTACTCACCAGCGCCACTTTAGGTGACGCCTTGCAGCTGGCGCTGCACTATCCGGCGCTATTGGGAACACTGTTCGAGCTGAGCCTGGAAGAAGATAACGAACGCATCTGGCTTACCGCTGGCGACTATCGGGAAAACCCGGCGCTGGCGCCGTTCAATGTCGAATTTTGCCTGGTCTCGATGAAGGTCACCTGCGAGGACTTGCTCGGCCAACCTTTGCCGCTACTGGGCGCACGCTTCGAACACTCGGCACCGGACTATCAGGCACGCTACACCGAACGTTTCGACTGCCCCTTGCAGTTCGACGCATCGTCCAACGCCTTTGCTTTCGACAAAAGCTGGCTGGATCGGCCCCTGCCACTGGCCGACGCCATTACCCACCAGGCCATGGCCGAACGCTGCCGCAAGCAAAACACCGAGTTCACCGGGCGTCAGGCCTGGCTGGGGCGGATTCGGCAGTTGCTCAGCGCGCAATTGAATGCCGCACCGGGACTTGAAGGGTTGGCCGAGCAGATGAATTGCTCGACGCGTACGTTGCGTCGGCACCTCAAGGATTTGGGTTGCAGCTATCAGGAATTGCTCGATGAGCTGCGCTTCGAGCGGGCCAAGCAAATGCTCTGTGAAGACCAACTGCCGATCTACCGGATCGCCGAGGCGCTGGGTTTCAGCGAGACCGCCAGTTTCCGTCATGCGTTTGTGCGCTGGAGCGGCGTAGCGCCGAGCCAGTTCCGGCCTTGAGTCATTCGTTGACTGGTCCACCGCTATCGCGAGCAGGCTCACTCCTACAGGGGTTATGTGTCGTTCACAAAAAACGTGAACACTGAAGATCCCTTGTAGGAGTGAGCCTGCTCGCGATTGCGGTTTCCAGGGCACCGCGCACATCAAGGGGCGAATTTCGGTCAAACCTTTTGGCCATATCAATCCCCTTTTGGCCTTTCCTGCCGTTCTCCCAAACCCCGCCTGCCGCAAGACTGTGTTCAACCGAATCAGCCTGCGGAGAACAAGAAAATGCTGACGATCTACTCGGACGATCACCACCTGCACCACGGCCGTTGCGAATTGATAGACGGGCAACTCAAGCCCTGCTTCGAAATGCCGTCGCGTGCCGACCATGTGTTGCAACGCGTGCAAAACCAGAATCTCGGCCCGGTCGAAGCGCCGCAGGATTTCGGCCTCGACCCGATCGCACGCATCCACAGCCGTGACTACCTCGATTTCTTCAAGGGGGCATGGGCACGCTGGACCGAATTCAACACCGACGGCGACTTGCTGCCCTACACCTGGCCGACCCGGACCTTGCGTTCCATTAAACCCACCAGCCTGCACGGCCAGCTTGGCTATTACAGCTTCGACGCTGGCGCACCGATCACCGCCGGTACGTGGCAAGCGGCATACAGTGCGGCACAAGTTGCTCTCACCGCACAGGCGCAAATCCAGCGCGGCGCGCGCAGTGCCTTCGCCTTGTGCCGTCCACCGGGACATCACGCTGCCAGCGATTTGATGGGTGGTTATTGCTACCTCAACAACGCGGCCATCGCTGCTCAAGCGTTCCTTGATCAGGGCCACAAAAAGGTCGCGATCCTAGACGTCGATTATCACCACGGCAATGGCACCCAATCGATTTTCTACGAACGCTGCGACGTGCTGTTCACCTCGATTCACGGCCACCCGGAAGCAGAGTTCCCGTTCTTCCTCGGCTATGAAGACGAGCTCGGTGAAGGCCCCGGCGAAGGGTTCAACTTCAACTACCCGTTGCCCGCAGGCAGTGGCTGGGACACGTGGAGTGCAGCCCTGGATCAGGCCTGCCAAGAGATCGAAAAATACGGCGCCGACATTATCGTCGTCTCCCTGGGTGTCGATACGTTCAAGGACGATCCCATCTCGCAATTCAAGCTCGACAGCCCGGATTACCTGGCCATGGGCGAGCGTATCGCCCGCCTCGGCAAGTCGACGCTGTTCGTGATGGAAGGCGGTTACGCGGTAGAAGAAATCGGCATCAATGCCGTCAACGTTCTCGAAGGTTTTGAAAGCGCCCAATGAGGAATTAGAACAATGAACAGACTCAAGCGTTTTATCATCCCCACCCTGTGCGCCACGGTGCTCAGTGGTGCGGTTCATGCTGAAGAACGAACGTTGCGCGTCTACAACTGGTTCGACTACATCACCCCCAAAGCGCTGGAAGACTTCAAGGCTCAGAACACCCAGACCAAACTGGTCTACGACATTTTCGACACTAACGAAGCACTGGAGGCCAAGCTCCTGACCGGTAACTCCGGTTATGACGTCGTGGTGCCGTCTAATGTGTTCCTTGCCAAACAGATCGAAGCCGGCGTATTCCAGCCGGTGGATCGCAGCAAGTTGCCAAACTGGAACCACCTCGATCCGAAGCTGATGAAGCTGATCGAAGCCAACGACCCGGGCAACAAGTTCGCCGTGCCGTACATGTACGGCACCATCCTGATCGGTTTCAACCCGGACAAGGTCAAAGCCGTGCTGGGCGACAATGCGCCGGTGGACAGCTGGGATTTGATCTTCAAGGAAGAAAACATCAGCAAGCTCAAGCAGTGCGGCGTCGCCCTGCTCGACTCGCCATCGGAGATCCTGCCGCTGGCCCTGCAACACCTCGGCCTGGACCCCAACAGCAAGAAGCCGGCGGACTACGACAAGGCTGAAGCCCTGTTGATGAAGATCCGCCCGTACATCACCTACTTCCATTCTTCGAAGTACATGGCCGACATTGCCAATGGTGACATCTGTGTCGCGGTCGGTTACTCCGGCAGTTTCTCCCAGGCCGCCAATCGCGCCAAGGAAGCCAAGAACGGCGTGATCGTCGACATGCGGCTGCCCAAAGAAGGCGCGCCGATCTGGTTCGACATGCTCGCCATTCCCAAAGGCGCAAAGAACCCGGAAGACGCCTACACCTTCATCAACTACTTGCTGCAACCCCAAGTGATCGCGCCGGTCAGCGACTTCGTCGGCTACCCGAACCCGAACAAGGACGCCACGGAACTGGTCGACCCGGCGATCCGCAACAACCCCAACCTGTACCCGACCGAAACGGCGATGAGCACGCTTTACACCCTGCAACCACTGCCGCGCGATGCCGAACGTGCGCGCACGCGAGCCTGGACCAAGATCAAGTCAGGCACCTGAAAACGTGAACTGGAAGACCCGCCAATGAGCGCGGGTCTTTTTTTGCCCGCGATAACTATCTACCACCTTTTGCCTTCGACAGCCCTCTACCTTGACCCGATACCGCGCGGCCCAGTGGCCAGCGTCCTCATTCGGCACAAAGGAAATGGCCATGCCCGATACCTCGTCCACCCGCTCCGAAGATGTATTGACCCAACTGGTCACTGGCCCCTCACTCAGGGAAGTGGCGACGAACGCACTGCGCACAGCCCTCGACGCCGCGTATCCAAGCCTTGATATCGATCCGGTCCAGGCCATGGTCGTGACGCCAACCTGGACCGTCAGCGGCAACCAGGTCACGCCCGGCCTGCGCCGATTCGAGTCGCTGACCGACGCATTGGTGCGGCTCACGCTGTCGGCGCAGACCGCGACCTACATTGACGGGGAACACTTCCTGACCCTGCAACCGGGGGTAGCTCCAGCGATCCAGTTGCCCGTCAAGATCGACGACATTGGCCGATTGATCAACCAACTGATCCCGCTGCTGTTCGTTTCTTACCAGGAGCAGCAACTTGATTACTGGAACCAGCAGACAGAAGACCAAACACCACGCTGGCATCAACTCTCGGGCTCACTGCACAACCTCTGGAACATCGAGCAGGTTTCAGGCTGGGATGAGGATCAAAAGGCCATGGCACTGGCCTTGTTCAACAACCCGGATAAAGCCACCCGACAGCGCAACGACCCCTACAAATCAAGGGCCTGCCTGATCGACATCGATGAACCGGACAAGCATCTGTGGCTGCTGGACGTGGCCGTGCTGGTGGGTACGCTGGGCAAGCGCACGCTGGTGATCAGCCACTCGATCACAGAGGGCTTCAAGCATTACGACTCGTTGGAATCATTCGGTGAAACGCTGCCTGCACGTGTTGCATCCACGTCGGCTCCACGCACTTTGCGATGGCGTTTGTCTGAACCCACCGGCGATTTTTTCGACCACCAGGCCAGTGCTCTGATCGCGCTTGAAATCGCTGCCATCGGCCAGCTTCAAGACACCATCCCGAACGGTGGTCTTGCGCATCGAGCCATTACGGCGGCCGGAAACCGCAAGGACATTGACGAAGGGCGTTTCAGCCGGATCGAGCACTTGCTGCCCGACTGGCTGCTAAACGCGCAACCGGCAGACCTGACCTGCTACAGCCGACACTTGATGGACCTGGCACAGCTTCGGGAGCAACACGCGGGTAAATCTTATCTGGATGATATTCCTCCGCTCCCGGTATTTACGCTGCAAGCACTAAAAAATCAGGTGCTGAAAGATCACCCCGAGGCGACGGACGCCAGGCTCGAAACGATTGAAATGAGTATCACCAGCCCAGTGATCCTGGGCGCCATCGCCGTACCGGGCAAAACCGAAACCGTCACGATGTCGCTGATCGATCTCGCCCTGCAGAATCTGATTGCCGTACCGCTGGGTAACAAGACCGTGCGCCGCACCGACGGCAGCGCCGTTGAGTCCTGGATGACACCGGCCTACCTGGAAAAACTGGTCACAGAGGTCAACATCGGTGAAATCTATCCCACGCTGATCAAGCAAAAGCTGCTCGGTGACCCGAAGGAAACACAACGTCGGCAAAACCTGTTCGCCAGCCACCTGCGCATCCAGCTGCCACTTCAGACGCTGCAGCACAAAATTCGTGGCGAGGCAGGTATCGATAATCAGGGATACCGATACGTGCTCGCAGCGATGCAAGAAAAACCCGCCGACCGTTTTGTGGACGGCCAGGAAATCATCATTCGTGCGCTGGCGTTCATTCCCGGGGGCCGCACGGACAACAAGGCCGACGAGGTTGCCAACATGTTCGTCATCGGCCCGCGTCTCGCTGACAAGGGGCCCTGCCTGCTCTTTCGCCCGCTGCTTGATCCTCCGCTTTTGCAATACCCCCGCGAAACCAACCTGCTGTATGCAATCAAACATAACCAGACGCTTCGCCAGTCGGTGCTGGCCTGGTTGCCGGATGATGTGCGCTTCAACTACTCACAGTACGTATTTCCCGGCCAACTGCCGTCGGTCTGGACACTGTCGCAATGGCTGGTCGATCCAACGTCGGTCCTCGGCATGATGGGGGCTGTCACGCTAGCGGCCACGCCACTTGCACAACCTGCACTGGCGACCCTGTTCACCGCCAATGCCAACGCGATGATCACCCTGGCAGACCGGCAATCGGTCTCCAATGCACAAAGTCGTTGGCAGACTCTCAAGCATGGGGCGTGGATGCTGTTCAACATTGCACTGCCATTCCTGGGCAGAACGGCTGCCAGCGCGGCCTGGGTCTGGCAAATCATGAGCGACCTGGATGAAGCGAATGAAGCCAGCGAGAAAGGTGACAGTGACGATGCATGGACGGCACTGACCGACCTGTTCCTGTCATTGGGCATGGTCCTGGCCCATTACGCAGCGACGCGCCACACAACAAGCCGCGCCGTTGAAAAGGAGGCTTTGACGCTAGGGCAAAAAACCACGCCGACGCCGACAATCACCATGACCCGGTTACCCGATATCACCGCTCAACGGCTGTCAGCGAATCACAAGAGCAACTTGTACACCCATGGTGCCCTCGCGCGCACGGGCTTGGGGGCGCTGCTGGACGGGCTGGCCATTGCAAAACCTGAAGGCCTGGCAAGCCCCTCGACTGAAGCCGGCCCCCACCGCTTTTTGAGCCCGCTCAACAAACAATGGTATGCCCAAGTTGGCCAACGCTGGTTCGAAGTCATGGTCAACGACAACGAGTTCGTGCAAATCATCGATAGCCGTCAGTCTCCACCAGGGACTGGCCCCCTGCTGACCCATTCCGCATCAGGACAATGGGTCGTCGACACACGTTTGAGGTTGCGCGGCGGCGGACGAAGCCGAAAAGAATTGGTGCGGGAAAATGCACGACGCAAAGAGGAACTGCGACAGCAACTGAAGTCCTTCGATACGAACAAAGTGGCGCTGAAGACCGCTCTCGAATCCGCAGAGAAAGCGGCCGCCCCTTCTGCGCCGGGCGTCGATGATCCCAACGTTCGCAGACTGATCGAAACGCTGGATAAACAGCGGGCCGTTTATGACGTCTACATTGAACAGCTCAAAGCATTCCACGTGCTTGAGCCCATCATCAACTACCGCGCTGTCCTGGTCAGTTGCCTGGATCAACAGCTATTGCTTACGGAGATGTGGTTCCATCGGCAAAACGCCGTGTTTGGCACCTGCATGCGTCGCTCATTGGCCCTGTTTGACGGAGAGCCGAACGAAACCACTCAAACACGACGCCAGATTCATCAACAGACCAGCGACCTGGCCCAGGGATTTATCGACAAAATCGAGTTTGCCCAGGCCCGGATCGACGAGTTGAAACGACTGGGCAGAGAAGGCGCCGAAACCGCCAGGCAATACACGCAAGGACTGCCGAGCTTTGACCTGCACGACCTGAAGCTGTTTCAGATCAGCCTCGCTCAAGAACTCTGCCTGAATGACACCGGTACGGTCGCCACCGAGGCTGCCCGTCAGGCGCTGGTGACGCTCGTCGAAGATGTGGGCCTCACTATCCAGTCGTCGCTGGACCTCGCCAAGGATAATCCCCTGTCGCTACCCGAGCGGATTGAAGGATTCAGCGATCTGGTGGAGCAGTTTGCAACCATCGACCAACGTATTCTCGACTTGCCCGACGAGTACCCCGGGCAGCTGCTGCAACCATCACTGGACCTGATGCGCCAGCGTATCGAAGCGTTCAACGAGCGCGCCGTGAATCACCTGTCGGGGTTGCTGCATGAGCGCAAGACCCTCGAACCGGCTCCGTGGCCATCGCGACCGGTAATGGCCCCTCATCGCCTGATCAAAACGCGTTTCAAAGGCGCCGTCGTCGGCAAGCCGCGAACGCGCGCGAACTCCACCGACACCGATCTGGTCGACGTGACCTCCCCACTCACCGGGAAGGTAATCGCTACGTTCCATGAGAAAACACCCGGCGTCTGGGTCGAACATGTACCCGTCAAAACGGCTGTACCCGCCTCCACTCCTCCAACGCTGACGGTCAGCCTGCAAAACGCTGAAGCCTTGCTTGCACAGCTGGAATCTTTCATCCGACGTACCGAGGCCCACTCAAAAGCCGATCGACGTATTCCACTGGAAATCGAAGAGATGTTTCATCAACAGGCCCACCGAATGGACGCGGCGGCGGACGCTATCGAGAAAGCCCTGACCGATAACAATTCCACCGAAGGCGGTCCGGGATCGGCGGTCACCGTCAGCAAAAAACTGATCGATGGAGCGGTCGCGCTTTACAAAAAAGGCACCGATGTTCGTATCAGCATGACCAAACGACAACTTCCTACCGCGAGTCGTGTTGAATGGCTGCACAGCAAGGGCCAGGTGACCATCCACAGGATAGGCAAACCACTACCGGAGCATCGGCGTTTGAAGGGACCGCGCAAAGACTTTCTGGATGAGTATGAGATTCGCGATCACGAAACCCGCAATGTACTTTGGTATGCGCACTTTCATTACCCGGCATCCGACACACCCAGACCGGCCTTCACTGCCGCGCACTTGAAGACCGTCGAACAACGCGGCTCCGGGGGAGCCTACGAAAGGCACGCCAGCGTGAACGCACTTCAGTCCATTGCCATTTATCGTGCTGAAATCAACCATCGACTGGCCGGTGCGTTGTTCTTCCTATAGGTATATCAGCGCCAGACTTTTTCCAGACGCCCGAGTGCGGCACTGATCGCCACCTCGGGTACCGCCGCAAAACCAAGGACCAGCCCGGCACGCTCGTCCACCGGTGTCTGCGAGTCCGGCAACCAATAGCCGCTAAGCGCGTTGATTTCGACATCAACGCTGGCGGCTTTTTCCACCAGTTCGCGCTCGCGGGCTTGGGAGTCGACGGATACCGTCAGATGTAACCCTGCCGCGACACTCGGCAGACTGCCAATGCCGGGAATGTCTTTGGGCCATCCTGCCAGCAATGTGTTACGCCGACTCAGTGCCGCGCGCCGCATGCGACGGATATGCCGCTGAAAATGCCCGGCCGCCATGAACTCGGCCATCACCGCTTGGGTGCTCACTTCGGAATGCCGGACGTCTACTGCTCGGCGTTGAGAAAATGCCTGAACCAATGCCGGCGGTAATACCAGATAACCCAGGCGCAGGGCCGGGAAGGCGACTTTGCCAAAAGTCCCGACGTACAAAACCCGCCCCTGCCGGTCGAGTGCCGCCAACGGGGCCAATGGCGCGCCGCTGTAGCGGTATTCGCCATCGTAGTCGTCCTCGACGATCCAGCCTTGGGTGCGTTCGGCCCAGGCCAGCAATTCCAGACGCCGCGCCAGGCTCATCACCACCCCGGTCGGGTATTGATGCGAGGGTGTGACATACGCCAGCCGGCAATCACTCAACCCGGCCAATTCGCTGCAATCAATGCCTTCACTGTCCACCGCCACGCCGTGCAATCGCGCACCGGCCACAGCAAACGCATGACCCGCCGCCCGATACCCCGGATTTTCAATTGCCACCCCGTCACCCGGCTCCACCAGCAGCTGTGCACAAAGGCTAATTCCCTGCTGCGCGCCACTGGTGATCACTATTTGTTCAGCCGTGCATTGCATGCCGCGAGAACTGCGCAAATAAGCGGCAATGAGTCCGCGCAAACGCTCATCACCCGCCGGATCGCCATAACACAACTGCTGCAAATCCGGTTTACGCCAGAAAGCCGCATTCAGCTTGGCCCAAATCTCGAAAGGAAACAGATCAAACGCCGGAACCCCGACCCGAAACGCACGTGGAGGGCCACTCGGCGGCAGGGCCAAATGGTTCTTTTCAACGCGCCCCAAGGCACCACTGTGGATAACTTTACTGGATGAAACCACAGGCAAATCCAGCCAATTTGTGGATAAGGCTGTGGGTAACCCTGTTGACAACCCTGTGGATACTTTTGTGGATAATTTTTTTGCCGGTAACGCGGATTGAGGCAATTGCGCGACGTAAGTCCCGTCTCCGACTCGACCTTCGATAAACCCCTCGGCATAGAGCTGATCGTAGGCTCGCACCACGCTGTTACGAGAAATAGCCAGTACTGCCGCCAGATCGCGGCTGGCCGGCAATCGCGTGCCGCTGACCAACCGCCCGTCCAGCACTCGCAGGCGCAATGCCTGATAAAGCTGACGACTCAGGCCCTGACGGCGATCAAGTTCGATACCGGCAGGGTTGAACGACAGAGAAAGTGGCGCGTCGGTCATAGCAATGGACCTATGAAATTGATCATTAATGGCTCTTACAACAGACCAATAGCCTGCCTAGGATGGAGACATTCGCCAAGGAATTTTTCCATGTACAACCCCAGCAGCTTTGCCATTAAAGAATTGGATGAACTGCGCCAGCAGATCCTCGGCACCCGCCTCGCCATGGTGGTTACCCACGGCGAACAAGGTCTACAAGCCAGTCATTTGCCGTTGCTGTTCAAACCTGACGAAGGTCCGAATGGCACCCTTTACGGCCACTTCGCCCGGGCCAATCCTCAGTGGAAGGAACTGCTGAACGGCGCTGAAGCGCTGGTGATTTTTGCCGGTGCCGATGCTTACATCAGCCCGGGGTTTTACCCGAGCAAAGCCGAACACGGCAAAGTCGTGCCGACCTGGAACTACGTCGCGGTACACGCTTACGGTACAGCCGACGTGTTCACCGATGCCGAGCGCTTGCTCAACCTGGTCAGCGCGTTGACTGATCGTCACGAAGCCGGCCGTGCCCAGCCGTGGAAGGTCGCCGACGCTCCCGCCGACTACATCGACGGTATGCTCAAGGCAATTGTCGGGTTTGCCCTGCCGATCCAGCGCCTGGAAGGCAAACGCAAGCTCAGCCAGAACCGCAGCGCCGCAGACATCGCCGGTGTGCGCGAAGGGCTCGCCGCCAGCCCCGATGTGCACGATCAGGCCCTCGCCCACTTGATGCGTTAAGGAATAAACATGAGTCAGATTGAAATTCGCCAGGTCAGCGCCGACGATCACGCTGCCTGGTTGCCGTTGTGGCAAGCCTACCTGCGCTTCTACAACACCGAGTTGCCTGACGCGGTCACCGACAGCACCTGGCAGCGCATGCTCAACTCGACTGAACCGACGCATTCGGCGTTGGCGTGGATCAATGGCAAAGCGGTCGGCATGGTGAACTTCATCTACCATCGCTCGAACTGGAGCATCGAAAACTCCTGCTATCTTCAAGACCTGCTGGTAACGCCAGAAACCCGCGGTACCGGCGTCGGCCGCAAGCTCATCGAATTCGTCTACGCCACCGCCAAAGCAGACGGTTGCGGCAAAGTCCACTGGCTGACCCACGAAACCAACACCACCGCGATTCAGCTCTACGAGCGCATCGCCGAACGCCCCGGTTTCATCCAGTTTCGCAAAGCCCTTTAAGGTTCAAGGAGAACACCATGTCGAATTCACTCGTGGACTGGAAAGGTGCCCCGGCACCCACCGTTCAAACAATCGAAGGGCGTTTCATTCGCCTGGAAAAACTCGACCCGGTGCGTCATGGCGAGGGCTTGTTCAAGGCCTTGGAAGGCCCGGGGGCCGATCCGAAGCTCTGGGATTATTTACCTTATGGGCCTTTCCCGGAACGCAGTGCATTCAACGACTGGCTGAAAAACCATGCGGCCAATAGCGACCCGTATTTTTTCAGCGTGATCGATCGTGTCAGCGGTGAGGTGCAAGGCATTCTCAGCCTGATGTCGATCGTACCGGCGCAAGGTCGCATCGAAATCGGCCATGTCACTTTCGGCGCACCGATGCAGCGTTCACCGAAAAGTACCGAGGCGATTTACCTGCTGGCCAAGGAGTCGTTTGCTCTGGGTTATCGCCGCCTGGAGTGGAAGTGCAACAACGGCAACGCCCGCTCCAAATACGCGGCCGAGCGATTGGGCTTCAGTTTTGAAGGGGTTTTCCGCCAGCACATGGTGGTCAAGGGGCAGAACCGGGATACCGCGTGGTACTCGATTCTGGATTCGGAATGGCCAGCGATTGGCGCAGGGTTTGAGCGGTGGTTGAGCGATGAGAACCAGACGGGGTCGGGGCAGATGAAAACGCTGGTGGAGTGTCGCGGGTAAATTTCGGGGCTGAGCGTTCACCTACGCGGGCAATGGCTACCCCCCCTCTGCTCCTACGATTTGTCGTCGCTCATACATTCGCGCATCGACAAAAATCCGTAGGAGCACGGCTTACCCGCGAAGTCATTGATGTTCGTTAATGCGTCTCTAGCTATGCCTAGGGTCACGTCCTAGAAGTTTAGGTCTTCTCAACAATTACGTTCAGACTCGAAAGCCGACTCACACCACTTTGTAGCAATACGAGATTATCGGGTTCAGACATAAACCACGCGAAAGATCCCCAAGCCAAACCTGTCACTGTTTTTTTGAATCCCGCTGACTCTCTGTCCGCATAAGCCGTCACAAAAGCAACTTGTGAACGACTAAATCCGCCTTTGTCAGTAATCGCATACAACGCGTCCTGCCTACGAGGTGTAATGGCTCCATCAGTTGCGACAACTTCAACAAAAACAATCAAAGGTTCGGCCGGACCAAGGTCCACTAAAATCAAGTCTGGAAGGTTTTTCTGTGCCTCTATATCGAGCCCAATCGTTGATGAGAGTTTTAGATCAGGGTGAGCAACCTTATTTCCAGACTCACTAAGCCAAATAACGCCTGGACTCTCTAGAAACTTACCTGCAAACACCTCAACAACTGCTTTCGAAATTTCAGAACTAGGCCCTGAAACTAGTCGACGAGTTTCTCCATTCGGGAAGCGTACAAGGACTCCTTCTTTTCCAGCAGTACCCGCCCGCATTAGCGATACACGTGCTCTTGCGCTACGAGTGAGATGCTTTTCCTGCCACGACAAGACAGCGGCGTTCAGGCTCTCTCCTTCAAGGGCCGGATCGAAAAGACCGGTAAGTTCAGCATTGAGCGCATAGCGAGGAGCACCTGATGTCGTAGGTACATCCGCTCGTTCAAGTACCGCACCAACCACCAATAAACCTTCCCGCAAGGTTTCATCACGAATCGGCTCGCGGGTGTTGTCCGCATACCAACGGCTACCAGGGACCTGAAAAGATTTCTTTCGCAAATTGCTACGGTAATTCAACCGAGCTGTCTCGCAGCAGTCTTCCGCCTGCATATCTGTCATTCGGTAAACGTGTACAGGTCCAAGCCAGACATCTGCGTCTTCGACTGCCCCGATGTAAAGCATCGCGAATATCGTGCTTGCCGCCAACTCACGTGTGCAATAAGAACGGTTAGGCGTTCCTTCCGGAAAGATCAGGGGCAGCCTTTCAGATATCAACGCTCGTGAGACATAAGGTGGTAGCACTATTTCTTCCTTAGAAAAGCCTGGAACAGGCGGCTTCGATGGATTCTTTTGAACCACCGGATTCCACCAGCTTCGTTAATTCCTTCAAAGCCTCGGGTGCGGGCAACGGCAATGACTCCAGCTCGTAAGCTGAAACAGCTACAGAACCACTAACACAGCGAAACGCACGATCAGCCGCGCCGCTGTTAAGAAAAGCGGCAAGCACTGAAGCCTTAATCTGCGGAACGTCCGTGATAGGTTTAACCATATTGATGTGGTTCTCAATAACAACGCCACCATGCAACTGCAGGAACGCAAGGGGTAAGGCTGTCGCAATAAGGCGACGGCTTTGCTCTTTTGCGGTAGTTCGCTGCAAGAGAACACATGGCTTGGTTGTTACTAACCACTGATCAGATGGTTTCAGTTCAAAATACGGAGCGTGGTTCTTTTTCTCAGCTCGAAAAATGAATTCGCCATCAGGAGTAATGGCTTCAGCCCAAATCAGCGGCAGTCGGTTGCTTCCCGGCTGATAGGTCAATTGTGATTTATGACGATTCCATACCAATGGACCAGTACTAACCCCGTAGCCCCAATCAGCAAGACGAAAGGGCATATTAATAAGCTTCGCTACGAGTTCCGTCTGGTTTGAGTTTCTGGGCAGCAACCACGGCAGAGTGAGATCTTTCGGGAGAGTAATTGAGCCCGTTTCTCTGGCTTCGACAACACCGTTGGACGAGGTAATCTCAGATATCGCTACCGAAACTGCTTCACCCGCTCTGCGATAGGTGGTGAGCGCCATTTCCTGAAGCACATCATCAAATACACCTTTGCGCGCGGCTACGAAATCGATCGCAATTGGAGGTGCTTCACGGCCTATCAACGCACGCAGATTTTTAAAATACCCTCCGGCTAGGAAAGAAGTCGGAGTGACATAAGCGATCAATCCACCAGGCTTGGTTTGGCGAATAGCAAAATCAGTGAATAAGCCATACAGATTGGCATGTCCATACAGCGAGCGTTTGTATAGCTCTCGTGTCTCGACATCTAGTTTGGCTCTACCGTATGGGGGATTTCCAATGACCAAATCAAACTCATCTTTGATTGGGCTTTGCCTCAAAGAATCACAAACCGTGATCATTACCGGGAGCCGCAGACCAGAGGAGCTGCTAATCGGCAACAACACAGCGTCTAGCGCAACTTGGCTCAGCCAAGCACCGAATGGATCAATCTCAAAGCCATGCAAACGGTTTCCGATGCTTTGCAGTAGAAGCTTTGGACTGCAATGCGCAAGCGTATTCATGATTCGCTGCGCAATTGGCGCAAGGAACGCACCACCGCCGCACGCAGGATCCAAAACACGACACGTAGCCCAATCAACGTTAGCCGATGTAGCTTGATCGATGAGCCGGGCAGTCAAAGCTGGCGGAGTATAGAAAATCCCGTACTCACCACGATGCTCCACCGGAAGCATGCTGGTATAGGTTAGGCCGATTTGGTAAGCAGCCGTTTCTGCATCGAACTCAGATGCTGCTGAACCAATCTGCTCCGCAAGAAAATTAGCTGAGGCAGTGAGTGTCGAAGTCTCAAATGCAGAAATGGGCGCACGAAGCTCCTGAGGAACTGCCTCATGTTCAGTAAGACCTCGCCACCAAGCTTCGATAACCCGAACACCAAAGGTTCTGGCGAAGACAAGCTGATTTTCTGCGGGAATGGAGTTTGCCATTGCTCGGGCCGTCGCCCGAATAGCCACCAATGACTGAGCAGGAGCCTCCAAAGCGAAAGGATAATCCTGCTCAGCAAATGTGATTTGCGCCTCTTTTGCCATACACCCCCCATTGCGGGTCGCGATTCTACCTTGCTTTGAAGGTCTAGGCGTCCCGCCTATCGCTGTTACGCGATGTTGCGTTAAAAAAATAGAATCAACAATTGGCAATTGATCGGACCACAGAAAAGGTCCATAAATTGAAACATCAGACTGTATGAATATACAGTATTACTATCCCAACGCTAGCGTATCGCTAAGCGGTTATTCCAATGATCTACCAAGGTCGAGCTTGAACTGCTGGAGGGGGGGGCGCATCGGGGCTTCCGATCAAGACTCCAGCCCAACGCATCCAGCGCGTCGCAGCCATCCTGAAGCCAAACATGCGCAACATTGGCGAAATGCTCTAGGTCGTGGCCTTCAGCGTCTTCCACGCACAAGCATGTAGTGCTGTCGAGCAGGTGCGCGCGGCTTTGATTTGGTGAGTGGCGGTTTCAAGAAGATCGGAGGCCTTTGCTTCCGTGTTGACGAACAACGTCGGGCCGACACTGAAGTTGCCTTGGATAGGATGATATTCAGCGTCCTTTCGTAAACCCTCATACAGGGCTGCGGTACCAATTTACGCATTAAAATGCATTTTTTGCGTTTTAAAACGAAAGAATGTGCATCAAATTGCACATGGGTGTAGCGCAGGCTTCATTCTGTAAAAGCCATCCGGATCGAAATGGCTTGGTTCTGGTGAGATTAGGTGTAACAGCCGCTATCACGGCTTTTTGGGCAAAGGCAGATGAGTTTCTGAGTGTGCAACCGCTGGCGGCGTCTCGATTTTTTGTAAGAAAAGGTCATCGGCTCGACGCGTTAAAAACCGCTGCACTCGAACAGTGGAAGATTTTCTACATCGAGCTATCTGACACCGCCCGCAACCCCTCCAGAACCGCCTGACATCGGTATCCAAGGCCGATATTTAGAGTTTGACCTCCATTGAAAAGAGGTCGAACCCGATGTCCATTCAGCACACATTTCGCCCACAAAACCTGGCATTGGCCATTGCGCTTGCGTTGGGTTGTACTGAGTTTACAAGCGCTCAACAACTGCCAGAACAAGCAGAGCCGACGAGCTTCATTGAAGTAACCCAGCTTCCAGAGGCTACGCCGGCGGACCCGCTTGCCCGGCTTCAAGCCTTTACCGGCGCGAGCAGCACATTCACGTCTGAGATTGATTCGCCTCAACCCGCACTTCGGGGTGTGTCCGTGAAGCCGCAAGACCGGGATGACCTCATCATCGTCAAAAACGGTGGGAGCTTCGAAGGTCGCGTCGACGGCGGTAAAGGAACCAACGTTATCCACCTCATCGGTACCGATGGCGGTCAGTTGGGGAACACCCGTAACGTCAACAGCCTGTACGTTTCGCAAGGATCCTGGACGGCAACCAGTACAGGAGATTTCAAAGACGAAGTTGCGGTGTTCAACGACGGCATTCTGATCAATAACGGAAAAATCAAAGGCAAGGCCAGTGTGGCCGGGCAGCTTTTCAACAATGACGAGATAAAGGGAGTCGTGACGGTTGAGAATGGCGGCCAGTTTGCAGGCAAAGGCACTGTCGGCGGTCTGGAGGTTTTGGGGCAGCTCAACATTGATAGATTGCAAGGCGCCCCAAGGGTCAAAGGCAACTTGAACCTTTCCAGCACTGGTGTGCTGGCCTACGAGGTTTCCCCCGATGGCCATGGAGAGACGATCAAAGTCGACGGCACTGCCAGCCTCGGCGATGCAACACTGAAAATTGTTGCGGTACCGGGTGATCATCCGCAAAGCAGTCAGTACACAATCATCGAAGCAAAAAAGGTAAAAGGCGAGTTCGGGAAAATCGTCAACGAACTGGCATTCATGACCGCTACTCCCCATTACAAAGCAAAGACCGTCGGCCTGACCTACGCTCGAAACGATGTGCCGATCGAGAGCGTCGCAGACACCGATAACGGACGAGAAGTCGCACGGAGCCTCTTGGAGCCGATGGAAATACCGCTAGCGCTGACGCCTTCTGACAATGCGTTAACCGTCTCGCAAGCACTGAATACACCTTTAATCGCCGATACTTCCCTCTTCGTCTCTGCGCCGAAAAATACTGCTGAGCTTCCAGCGTCAGCCATCCCCCCACTGACCACCGTCCAGCCCGTTACGGCGCAAACTCCGCCGGCGGCTACCCATCCCGTTCAGAACATCGTAGAGCCGATGGAAATACCGCAAGCACCGGCGCCATCTGACAATGCATTAGCCGTTTCAGATGCACTGAATACACCGGCAAGCACCGATACTTCCCTCCCCGCCACTGCGCCGATGAATACCGCTGAAATACCATCGACAGCCGTAACCCCACTCACCACCGACAATCCCGTCGCGGCGACAACTCCAACAGCCGCTACCAGCCCCGTCACTCCCGCCCCAAAACCATCCAGCCCTACAAACGCCGCTGTCGCTGCCCTGCTCGGTAGCGACAAAACCACCGCGTCTCATGCCATTGAACAGCTGGCCGCAGGCAACAACGCCAATCTCGCGAAGGCGACGCTAAACAGCGACAGCCCCATCAGCGCAACCATGCTCTCGGCCATGCGCCAGCTCGACAGCGCAGCCGTATTTGGTAATCAGAGAAATGCACCGCATGTAGCCGCTGGCGGTGAAAACAACGGCAGGGTCTGGCTCCAGGCGCTAGGTCTCGGCGGAACACTGGATAGCGATAACGACGCCCTTAAATTCTCAACACAAGGTCTGGTTCTGGGCGCGGACTGGGGCATCGATGAGCAATGGCGTATGGGTGTGTTGGGTGGCAAATCCGAAACGCGACTGGACAGCCGCGGCCTCGACGGCGATCTCGACAGCTGGCACGTGGGCGCCTATGCCCTGCGCCAGGACGGTCCTGTGTCGCTGCGCCTCGGTGCGACTTACAGCAATCACGACGGACACACGAAACGCCGGGTTGCCTTCAAAGGTTTCAGTGATCGCCCCGAAGGCCGCTACGACGCCAACACTCAACAGGCCTTCGCGGAGGCCGGTTACAACCTGGGGCGCGCCAATGTCAGCATTGAACCGTTCGCCGGTCTTGGCTATCAACGCTATCAGCGAGACGGTTATACGGAGAAAGGCGGTGCCGCTGCGCTGAAAGTCCACAGCCAATCCCAGAACAACTTCAACAGCACCATCGGCCTGCGACTGGCGAAGCTCAACACGCTGGATAACGGCATGCAACTCACACCGAGATTCACAGCCGGCTGGAAACACACGTTTGGCGATGTCGACAGCGATACCCGCCAACGACTGGTAACAGGCGGGAAAGACTTCACTGTTTCCGGTGCGCCGCTGGATCGCGACAGCTTGCTGGTCGATGCAGGTCTGGATCTCGGTGTGTCAGCCAAACACACGTTGGGCGTCAGCCTTAACAGTGAATTCGGCACCGACAGCCGAAACCATGGCGTTACGGGTCAGTGGCGGATGACCTTCTGATCAACGACTGACAGACCGCAGACACTGTGGGAGTGAGCCTGCTCGCGATAGCGGAGTATCAGACAATGATGCCGCAGAATGTCACATCGTATTCGCGAGCAGGCTTGCACCCACATTGAGCGAGTGGAAAATCGGGCGAAAAAAAAGGGGAGCACATGCCCCCCCGAGGTTTAAGCGTTGTATCGAGGCTGTTAAATCAGCCTTCGATCTCGATCAGAATTTCGCCCGGATTCACCCGGTCGCCCTTGGCCACGTGGATGGCGGTGACTTTGCCGGCGATGGCCGATTGGACTTCGGTTTCCATCTTCATCGCTTCGGTGATCAGCACGGCTTGCCCTGCTTTCACTGTGTCGCCTTCCTTGACCAACACATCGACGATGTTGCCCGGCATGGTGGTGCTGACGTGGCCCGGCGCGGAGGCTTGCTTGCGCTTGCTGGTGCCGCCGCTGACGAATTCGTTGAGCGGTTCGAACACCACTTCTTCCGGCATGCCGTCGATGGACAGGTAGAAGTGACGCTTGCCTTCAGCCTTGACGCCGACACCGGTGATGTCGACGCGGTAGGTTTCACCGTGGACGTCGATGACGAACTCGGTCGGCACGCCTTCGCCACCGGCCGAGGCCACGCGACCGGCTTCAGGAATCGGCAGCAGCACTTCAGGTGTCAGGGTGCCGGCAGCACGTTCTTCGAGGAACTTGCGACCGATGTCCGGGAACATCGCATAGGTCAGCACGTCTTCTTCGGACTTGGCCACGGCGCCAATTTCAGCACGCAATTTGGTCATTTCCGGCTTGAGCAGATCGGCTGGACGCACGTCGATCACTTCTTCGCTGCCGATTGCCTGGCGACGCAGTTGCTCGTTCACGGTGCCCGGCGCCTTGCCGTAGCCGCCTTGCAGGTAGAGCTTCACTTCGTTAGTGATGGTCTTGTAACGCTCGCCAGCCAACACGTTGAAGAACGCTTGGGTGCCGACGATTTGCGAGGTCGGCGTTACCAGCGGCGGGAAGCCAAGGTCTTCGCGAACGCGCGGGATTTCGGCCAGCACTTCGCTCATGCGGTTCAGTGCGCCCTGCTCTTTCAACTGGTTGGCCAGGTTGGAAATCATCCCGCCCGGTACCTGGTTTACTTGAACACGGGTATCGACTGCGGTGAATTCGCTTTCAAACTGGTGGTACTTCTTGCGTACGGCGTAGAAGTACAGGCCGATCTCTTGCAGCAGTTCCAGGTTCAGGCCGGTGTCGAACTCGCTGCCTTTGAGGGCGGCAACCATCGACTCGGTGCCCGGGTGGCTGGTACCCCAGGCGAAGCTGGAGATCGCGGTGTCAATGTGGTCGGCACCGTTTTCGATGGCCTTCATTTGGCACATCGCGGCCAGGCCAGCGGTGTCGTGCGAGTGGATGAAGACCGGCAGCGATTGCTCGGATTTCAACGCTTTGACCAGTTCGCCGGTGGCGTATGGCGTCAGCAGGCCGGCCATGTCCTTGATCGCCACCGAGTCGCAACCCATGGCTTCCATTTGCTTGGCTTGTGCCACGAAGGCATCGATGGTGTGCACCGGGCTGGTGGTGTACGCGATGGTGCCCTGGGCATGTTTGCCGGCCGCTTTTACGGCTTCGATGGCAACGCGCAGGTTACGCACGTCGTTCATGGCGTCGAAGATGCGGAACACGTCAATGCCGTTGACCGCTGCCTTGGCGACGAAGGCTTTGACCACGTCATCGCTGTAATGGCGGTAGCCCAGCAGGTTCTGGCCACGCAGGAGCATTTGCAGACGTGTGTTAGGCAGCGCAGCGCGCAGTTGGCGCAGACGCTCCCACGGGTCTTCTTTCAGGAAGCGTACGCAGGCATCGAAGGTCGCGCCGCCCCAGCATTCCAGCGACCAGTAGCCGACTTTGTCGAGCTTGTCGCAGATCGGCAGCATGTCTTCAGTGCGCATGCGGGTGGCGAGCAGCGATTGGTGGGCGTCGCGCAGGATTGTGTCGGTAACGTGGATTTGTTTGCTCATTGTTATATTCCTCACAGGCCTGCGTGGGCGGCGATGGCGGCGGCGATGGCCAGGGCCAGCTCTTCGGGTTTGCGCTTGATCGAGTAGTTGGTCAGTTCAGGGTGGCTTTCAACGAAGCTGGTGTTGAACTGGCCGCTACGGAATTCCGGGTTACGCAGGATTTCCTGGTAGTACGCGGCGGTGGTCTTGACCCCTTGCAGACGCATGTCGTCGAGGGCACGCAAGCCACGGTCCATCGCTTCTTCCCAGGTCAGCGCCCACACCACCAGTTTCAGGCACATGGAGTCGTAGAACGGTGGGATGGTGTAACCGGTGTAGATCGCCGTGTCGGTCCGCACGCCGGGACCGCCGGGTGCGTAGTAACGGGTGATCTTGCCGAAACTCGGCAGGAAGTTGTTTTTCGGGTCTTCGGCGTTGATCCGGAACTGCAGCGCGAAACCGCGGTGCTGGATGTCTTCCTGTTTCACCGAAAGCGGCAGGCCCGACGCAATGCGGATCTGCTCACGCACAATGTCGATGCCAGTGATTTCTTCGGTGATGGTGTGTTCCACCTGCACCCGGGTATTCATCTCCATGAAGTACACCTCGCCCTCGGCGAGCAGGAACTCCACGGTACCGGCGTTCTCGTAACCGACGGCCTTGGCTGCACGCACCGACAGGTCGCCGATGTAGGCACGCTGTTCCGGGGTCAGTTGCGGGCTCGGGGCGATCTCGATCAGTTTCTGGTTGCGACGCTGGATCGAGCAATCACGCTCGAACAGGTGCACCACGTTGCCAAAGCTGTCGCCGAGAATCTGCGCTTCGATGTGCTTTGGATTGACGATGCATTTTTCCAGGAACACCTCTGCCGAACCGAACGCCTTGGTGGCTTCCGAGATCACACGAGGGAACGCTTGTTCGAGTTCTTCGCGGCTGTCGCAGCGACGGATACCACGACCACCACCACCGGAGGTTGCCTTGAGCATCACCGGGTAACCAATACGGTCGCCTTCGACCAAAGCTTCGGCGATGTCCGCGACGTTGCCTTCGGTGCCCGGTGTGACCGGCACGCCGGCCTTGATCATGCTGCGGCGGGCTTCAGTCTTGTCGCCCATGCGGCGTATGACTTCAGCCGATGGACCAATGAACTTGATGCCGCGCTCTGCGCAGATATCGGCCAGTTCAGCGTTTTCCGAGAGGAATCCGTAGCCGGGATGCAATGCATCACAACCGGTTTCCACGGCCAGGTTCACCAATTTTCGCGCATTCAGGTAACCGGCCAGTGGCTCGGCACCGATGCTGTGGGCCTCGTCCGCGCGCTTCACATGCAAGGCATGACGGTCAGCGTCGGAATAGATCGCGACCGAGCGAATGCCCATCTCGGCGCAGGCACGTACGATTCGTACGGCAATCTCACCACGGTTGGCGATCAGGATCTTTTTTATCACTTTTGGAGGTTCCCTTGAGCCGGTGGTACCCACGACCTGCTAGACCAGGTCGACGCGTGACCAAATGTTTCGATTCAGTCGCAGGCCCACACTAGCCCCCACAAGGGATTAACAAAAATGAATAATAATTGGGTCAGGCATAAGTAAAGACTTATAGTTGATGCATCAGCCTGCGGCGGGAGCGACACAATATGCGTAAGTCATTGATGCGTATGACATTACGTCAATTGCAGATTTTCAATGAAGTTTGTGATTTACGATCCTACAGCCGGGCAGCCGACGAAATGTCGCTCACACAACCCGCCGTCAGCCTACAGATCCGTCAACTTGAGGAGCTGATTGGTCAGCCCTTGTTCGACTACGTCGGCAAAAAACTCTACATGACCGAGGCCGCAGAAGCACTCCAACGCGCCAGCCGGGATATTTTCGGGCGTCTGGAAAACCTCGATATGCAGCTTTCGGACATGCAAGGATCGCTGCAAGGCCAGCTGAAACTGGCGGTGGAATCCAGCGCCAAGTATTTCGTCCCGCACTTGTTTGCCGCGTTCAAACGTCAGCATCCGGAAGTAAACCTGCAACTGACGGTCGTCAATCGGGGGCAAGTGATTCGACGCCTGTCAGACAACCGTGATGACCTGGTGATCATGTCGATGGTGCCGCAGGACATGGGGCTGGAGTTCCTGCCCTTCCTCAACAACCCGATTGTCGCGGTGGCGCCACCGGATCATCCGTTGTGCCACATGGGGCCTCTGCGCTTGCAGGACCTTGAGCCCTACACCCTCCTGCTGCGCGAACCCGGTTCCGGGACGCGAATGGCTTGCGAAGAGTACTTCAAGGAAAAGCGCGTGCACTTCAACCAGACCCAGGAGGTCTCGTCAGCCGAAGCTCAACGTGAATGTGTGCTGGCAGGTCTGGGCGTAGCGCTGTTGACGCGCCACGCCCTGAACCTCGAGTTGGCGACCGGCGGATTGATAGAGTTGCCGGTCGAAGAGCTGCCGCTGTACCGCAGTTGGTGCCTGGTGCAGGCCAAAGCCAAGCGACTCTCACCGGTGGCCCACGCATTCCTTGCGTTTATCCGCAGCGAGCGGGTGCAGATCAGTGCGCTGGTTGAGCGTTTCGACGCGAAGTTACCGGCGCTGCGTGCCAGTAATTGAGCTCCAGATCAGGGAAATCACCGATCTCGGCCAGCAGTTGGCGGCGTTCGCAACGATCTTCGATGGCGCGGCGAAACTCCATGCGGCGCTGATCTTCTTGCTGACGACGGGTTTTGGCGGCGCTGTTGCGTTCTTCGTAGGGCTGGGCCATTTCGAGTCTCCCAAGGCGATTACGGGAGTTTCAAGATAGGCGCGGGGGATGACGGTTTGGCGGCGGACGGGTTACAGGCAGATGAAAGTTGTCATGTTTGAGGGCGCCTTCGCGAGCAGGCTCGCTCCCACAGGAGAACGCGATCAAATGTGGGAGCGAGCCTGGTCCGGGCGGCGTTCCGACGATTAAGGTCGGAACGACCTTACGACGACGTCAGTCGTCCAGCGCTTTCACCGACTTGGGCGACAGCCGCAAGCTGCGAAGGCTGCGTTTGACGCTCTTGAGGTGGTTGACCAGGCTCGGGCCGCGCGCCATGGCCACGCCCATCGCCAACACGTCGATCACCACCAGGTGAGCAATACGCGAGGTCAACGGGGTGTAGATTTCGGTGTCTTCATGCACATCGATCGCCAGGTTGACGGTCGACAGCTCAGCCAGCGGCGTCTGGCTCGGACACAAGGTGATCAGCGAGGCACCACTTTCACGCACCAGGTTGGCCGTGATCAGCAGATCCTTGGAACGCCCGGACTGCGAAATACAGATCGCTACGTCAGACGGCTTCAACGTCACTGCCGACATCGCTTGCATGTGCGGGTCGGAATACGCCGCTGCGGTCAGCAGCAAACGGAAGAATTTGTGCTGGGCATCGGCCGCCACGGCGCCGGATGCGCCAAAGCCATAGAACTCGACGCGCTGAGCCTGGGACATGAGCGTGACCGCCCGCTGCAACTCCACCGGATCGAGCTTCTCGCGAACCTCCATCAAGGTATGCAGGGTGGTGTCGAAGATTTTCAGGCTGTAGTCGGCAACGGAATCGTCTTCATGGATCGCAAACTGGCCGAAGCTCGCGCCGGCCGCCAGGCTCTGCGCCAGCTTCAGTTTCAAATCCTGAAAACCGGAGCAACCAATGGCGCGGCAAAAGCGCACGATGGTCGGCTCGCTGATGCCGACGCTGTGGGCCAGGTCGGCCATGGAGCTGTGCATCACCGCCGCAGGATCAAGCAGCACGTGGTCGGCGACCTTGAGCTCCGACTTGCGTAAGAGGTGGCGTGACTGGGCGATGTGTTGCAGCAGATTCAAAGGGCTGGACTCTTTGTTATTGGCAGTTGCCGGGGATGTAGCAAGCTTGTAGTTATACTACAAGAATTGGCTTTTTGCCTGCTCAATGCGTAACTCGATGTCCCCATTTCAGGCGACGTGCGCTCCATGTAGCACCTACAAGGGGTTAGCGTCCTTACGTAACAGCTTGGCCAGTTCTTCGGCTTCGACCGGACGACTGATCAAATAGCCCTGCACTTCATCACAACGCTCGACTTTCAAAAACTCCAGCTGCTCCTGCCGTTCCACACCTTCAGCCACCACTTTCAGCGACAAACCATGGGCCATCGCAATAATCGCCCGGGTAATTGCCGCATCCTCGGTCCCCTCCCCCAGACCACGGATAAACGCCTGATCGATCTTCACGTAGTCCACCGGGATGCGTTTGAGGTAGCTCAGGGACGAATACCCCGTGCCGAAATCGTCAATCGCCAGCTTCACCCCCAGATCTCGCAGCTGCTGGAAGGTCGCGAGGATGTGCTCGACGCTGTCCAGCAACTGGCTTTCGGTGAGTTCCAGCTCCAGGTAGTGCGGCGCCAGGCCGGTTTCTTCCAGCACCTGGCGCACCAGACTGACCAGCTTGCCCTGACGCAATTGATGCACCGACAGGTTGACCGACACCCGGATCGGTTCAAGCCCCTGCTGCTGCCACTCGCAGGCTTGCCAGCAGGCCTGACGCAATACGAATTCGCCGATCGGGCCGATCAGGCCGATTTCCTCGGCCAGACCGATAAAATCTCCCGGCGGCACCCGACCCATGGTCGGATGATCCCAGCGCACCAACGCTTCGGCGGCGTTCAGTCGGCCCGTGGCGAGGCAGAGTTTCGGTTGGTAAAAAACTTTCAGCTGCTGTTCTTCAATGGCTTTGCGCAGCTGGTTTTCCAGCTGCAATCGCTCAAGGGTGCTGGCTTGCAGGCTTTCGGTATAAAACTGGAAGTTATCGCCACCCAAGTGTTTGGCGTGTTGCATGGCTATGTTCGACTGACTGACCAACGCAGTGATTTCCCGCGCGTTGTCCGGCAACATGCTGATGCCCATGGACGCACTGATCACCAGTTCATGACCATCAACGGTGACCGGCAAACGTAGCTTGCTCGACAAACGTTTCGCCACTCGCGCCAGGCTCGACAGGTTTGCGTAGGCATCGAACAGCACCGCAAACTCATCCCCGGAAAGCCTTGCGATCGTGTCGGCCTCTGGCAGTGCGTTGACCAGGCGTCGGGACATTTTCTGCAGCAGTTGGTCGGCGACGTCATGACCCAGGCTGTCATTGAGTAATTTGAAGCGGTCCAGATTGATGTGCAGCAATGCCAGGCTACGCCCGCCCTGACGCACGCGCTGGTGGGCCTCGCGCAGCCGTTCCCGGAACAACGAACGGTTCGCCAGGCCCGTCAGCTCGTCGTAGTGGGTCAGATAACGCATGCGCTCTTCGGATTCGCGACGGGCCGACAGATCGGCGAAGAAGCCGACAATATGACTGACGTTTCCCCTTGTATCGCGCACCACGTTCAGTTGCAGCCATTGCGGATAGAGCTCGCCATTTTTACGGGTCTCCACCAACTCGCCTTGCCAAGTCCCGTGCTGCTCCAACGCGTGATGAATTGCACCATAGTGTCGACGCGCATCGCGACTGCACGGTAACTCGACGACGTTACGGCCCAGCATGTCGTCGATGTCATAGCCGGTAACTCGGCTGAAGGCCTGATTGACCGCGATCAACGCATAATCGGGGTCGAAAATCACGATGCCTTCGCTGGCGGCTTCAAACACCGTCGCCGCCAGTTGGCGTTGGTCTTCCTGACTCTTGGTTGCGCTGATGTCACGACGGGTGCCGACCATGCGAATCACCCGACCATTTTCGCTGCGCTCAACGGCCCTGCCGCGATCCTCAATCCAGACCCAGTGGCCATCGCCATGCCGCACGCGGTATTCGATCTGGTAGTCCTCGCTGCGGCCTTTCAAATGCTCGACCAACGTTCGCTTCAGCACCGGCACGTCTTCCGGGTGTAGACGAGGTTTGAGGTGACGAAGCATGGCCGTCACGTACTCCGGTGCCAGGCCGAACAATTCCTGGATCTGCGTGTGATGGACTTCATCGGTTTGCAGGTTCCAGTCCCACAGCCCGAGCTCGCTGGCATTCAACGCCAACGCCAGCCGCGCTTCACTCTTGCTCAGGGCCTGGTTCGCGGCGTCCAGCTCCAGGCTGCGCTGGGCAACACGGTTTTCCAGTTCGACCTGGGCTTCACGTAGTTGGTCTTCGGCGCAGCGGCGCTGGTCGATTTCCTTGGCCAGTTGGTGATTGAGTTGATCGCTACGGCTTTGCGCTTGCTGCAAGTGCTCGATCAATGCCTGATTCTGGAAGCGCCGCAGCAATCCGCGGTCGATCAAGCGGTTGATCTGCCAGGCGATCACACTCAGCGCCCCCAACAAAATCAACCCGAACCAACCCCAGCCTTGACTCTGTGCGTCGCCACCCCAGAATAAATAGATGATGGCCGGCAACAGGCAGGGCAAGGTAAAAGACAGAAACGCCGGCAGGCTGACCGCGTACGCAACGCTGGCAGAAAGGGCGGCGGCGCCGATCAGGCCGAACACCCACGCTTGCTGCATGAAATTGTCGGCGGGCACCAACGCAATACCGGCGCCGGCCAGCGTCAGGCCGGTGAAGCCTGAGCCGAGCCAAAACATACGACGCCAGATCGGATGCACCTGCCGGTCAGGAATCGCCGAATCGAAGGCCGCGACCTGAATCACCCGTAACGCCACCAGCGACAAAAGCCACACCAGCCAGACGCTGACCAGGAAATGGCGCTGCGGATTCCAGAGCAACCGGGCGCAGACCAGACCATTGATCAACATAAATAACGTGGGCAGCAGCGAGCCCTGATAAAGCAGGCGCGTGCGTTCGACCGCCATTTCCATGGCGTACTGTTTGCGGATAACCCGAGGTTCCACGGTGGGGCCCGACAGGTCGATGCTGAGGGTCATAGGCAATGTTCTTGTTCTTATAATGATGAGCATGAGCCCGAAACGTCGTCGGAGCATACACAAGCCAATGCCCTTACCAAACTGCCCCGGATCACAAATTCGACAATATTTCAGCCACCCGCCGCCCCTCCAAAACCCTTGGAGCGCGGCCCGCCAACGCCTGCGGCGAGTGACTGACCGGTCGTCCTTTGTGGATCTTTCATCGGCTAATGCAAAGCTCGGTTTGCCCGGTGTGTTAGCGCACCCTAGAATGCCCCGATGCGCGATGATCTCTCCCTTCTGCTGAACTCACTCAACGATGCCCAACGCCAGGCCGTAGCTGCCCGCGTGGGTCGTCAGTTGGTCCTGGCCGGTGCTGGTTCCGGTAAAACCCGAGTGCTGGTGCACCGTATCGCCTGGTTGATCCAGGTCGAAAACGCCTCGCCCCACTCGATCCTGTCGGTGACCTTCACCAACAAGGCCGCGGCCGAGATGCGTCAGCGCATCGAGCAGCTGATGGGGCTCAACCCGGCCGGCATGTGGGTTGGCACCTTCCACGGCCTGGCGCACCGCTTGCTGCGTGCGCACTGGCAGGAAGCCGGCCTGAGCCAGACCTTCCAGATCCTCGACAGCGATGACCAGCAACGGCTGGTCAAGCGGGTGATCCGCGAGCTGGGCCTGGACGAACAACGCTGGCCGGCCCGGCAGGCCCAGTGGTTCATCAACGGGCAAAAAGACGAAGGTCTGCGCCCACAACATATTCAAGCCAGCGGCGACCTGTTCCTGGCAACCATGCGCAGCATTTATGAGGCTTACGAGGCTGCTTGCCTACGCGCTGGCGTTATCGACTTCTCCGAATTGCTGCTGCGTGCCCTCGACTTGTGGCGCGATCACCCGGGCTTGCTGGCCCATTACCAGAAGCGCTTCCGGCACATTCTGGTGGACGAGTTTCAGGACACCAACGCCGTGCAGTACGCCTGGTTGCGTTTGCTGGCCAAGGGCGGCGACAGCCTGATGGTGGTGGGCGACGACGATCAGTCGATTTACGGCTGGCGTGGCGCGAAAATCGAGAACATCTATCAGTACTCCGACGACTTCCCGGATGCCGAGACCATTCGTCTGGAGCAAAACTACCGCTCCACGGCCGGGATCCTCAAAGCGGCCAACGCCCTGATTGCCAATAACACCGGGCGCATGGGCAAGGAGCTGTGGACCGATGGCGGCGAAGGCGAAGCGATCAACCTGTACGCCGCGTTCAACGAACACGACGAAGCACGCTATGTAGTGGAAACCATTGAAAGCGCGCTGAAAACCGGCTTGGCCCGTAGCGATATCGCGATTTTGTACCGCTCCAACGCCCAATCGCGCGTTTTGGAAGAAGCCCTACTGCGCGAGCGCATTCCGTACCGCATCTATGGCGGTCAGCGCTTCTTCGAGCGGGCAGAGATCAAGAACGCCATGGCTTACCTGCGCTTGCTGGAAGGCCGTGGCAATGATGCTGCGCTGGAGCGGGTGATCAACGTCCCGGCCCGTGGCATCGGCGAGAAAACCGTCGAAGCGATTCGCGACCACGCCCGTCACAGCGATGTATCGATGTGGGAAGCCATGCGCTTGCTGGTGGCTAATAAAGGCCTGACCGGTCGCGCTGCTGGCGCGCTCGGCGCCTTTATCGAGCTGATCGAGAATCTCGCCGCCAAGTGCATGGAAATGCCCCTGCACCTGATGACCCAGACGGTCATCGAGCAATCAGGGCTGATTGCCTATCACCAGGCGGAAAAAGGCGAGAAAGGCCAGGCTCGGGTAGAAAACCTTGAGGAACTGGTCAGCGCGGCGCGCAACTTCGAAAACGCGGAAGAAGACGAAGACCTGACGCCGCTGGCGGCGTTCCTTGGCCATGCATCGCTGGAAGCCGGCGATACTCAGGCCGAGGAGCACGAAGACAGCATTCAGCTGATGACCTTGCACAGCGCCAAGGGCCTGGAATTCCCTTACGTGTTCCTGGTGGGCATGGAAGAAGGTCTGTTCCCGCACAAGATGAGCCTGGAAGAGCCCGGCCGTCTTGAGGAAGAACGCCGTCTGGCCTACGTCGGCATCACCCGTGCCATGAATAATCTGGTGATGACCTATGCTGAGACCCGACGCCTGTACGGCAGCGAAACCTACAACAAGGTGTCGCGTTTCGTACGAGAAGTGCCCAAAGGCCTGATTCAGGAAGTGCGGCTGTCCAACAGCGTCAGCCGTCCATTCGGCGGCGGTCAGCAGCAGAGTTCCAGCAGCCTGTTTGGCGGCAGCGAGATCCCGGACACCGGTTTCAGTCTCGGCCAGACTGTGCGGCACTCGGTGTTCGGCGATGGCGTGATCCTGAATTTCGAAGGCGCCGGCGCTCAGGCACGGGTGCAAGTGAATTTCAGCGAAGGCAGCAAATGGCTGATGCTCGGTTACGCCAAGCTGGAAGCTATTTAAGGGCTATCTGATCAGCTTTTCTGTGGGAGCGAGCCTGCTCGCGATTGGGATCGCTGCGGTGTATCTGTTAAATCGCGGTGTGGCTATCGCGAGCAGGCTCGCTCCCACAGGGTTTTGTGTTGATCCATACTTCAGCAGGCTGATCTTACAAGGCGCGAAATAATGGGCTCAGGCTTCTTTTCTTCCTGGACATTCTGGGCCCTGATGTCGGCGGCGTTTGCCGCCATGACCGCGATTTTCGCCAAAATCGGCATCGAAAACGTCAATTCCGACTTCGCCACCCTGCTACGCACTGTGGTGGTATTGGTCAGCCTGGCCTTGATTTTGTACGCCACGGGCCAATATCAGTCATTAGGATCGATCTCCGCCAAGAGCTACCTGTTTCTGTTGCTGTCGGGACTGGCCACCGGTGCCTCGTGGATCTGCTACTTCCGCGCGCTGAAACTGGGGCCGGCTTCGTTGGTCGCTCCGGTGGACAAACTCAGCGTGGTGCTGGTGGCGGTGCTCGGCGTGGTCCTGCTGGGCGAAAAACTCGACCTGCGCCAATGGGGCGGAATCGGACTGATCACGGCCGGTGTGGTCTTGCTCGCGCTGCGACGCTAGGCATCTTTCCTACAGAACTATCCATTCGTCCTACGGACCAAAGTAAAAGGCCTTATTGCGCTGACTGAAGCTGAACGCAACCTGTCAGGCAAAAGCCCGAAACACTCTGCCGCTAGCCAGTAACACTTCAGCTGTGCAACATGGCGCGCGTGCCATCCACAAATGGGATTACCCTTTATGAAACGTTTTCTTAGCATCGCCATGGCGTTGTGCATCGGCCTGACGATGAGCCTCGACGCCAACGCCAAGCGCTTTGGTGGCGGCAAGAGCTCCGGCGCTGCGCCGACTCACCAGACCAGCCAAATGGCACCTTCTTCTCCAGGCATGGGCGGCGCTGCGGCGACTGCTGGTGCTGCCGGTGCCGCAGGCGCTGCCGCCAAGGCTGGCGGTGCTTCGCGCTGGCTCGGCCCTCTGGCCGGCATCGCTGCCGGTGGCCTGCTGGCTTCCATGTTCATGGGCGGCGGCTTCGAGGGCATGCAGATCTTCGACATCCTGATCATGGCGGTCATTGCCTTCCTGGTCTTCCGCTTCATCGCCGCTCGTCGTCGCAAGCAGCAGGAGCACATGGCTCCGGCTGGCCACGCGCCGATGCAGCGTGAAGTGTTCGAGAACAAGCCTGCTGGCGGTTCGATCTTCGGCGATTCGGCTGCACCGGTTGCCGCTCGTCCGGTAATCAATGCTCCGGCCTGGTTCAATGAAAAGAACTTCATTGAAGCGGCCCGCAACCACTTCCAGTCCCTGCAGCAACACTGGGACGCTAACGAAATGGACAAGATCGCCGAGTTCGTGACCCCGCAGCTACTCGAGTTCCTCAAACGCGAACGCGCTGACCTGGGCGAAGGTTTCCAGTCGACCTACATTGATAACCTCAATGTTCAACTGGACGGCGTGGATGACCGTGCCGACAAGACCATCGCCACCCTGACCTTCAGCGGTGTGTCGAAGACCTCGCGCTTCGACCAGGGCGAAGTGTTCAGCGAAAGCTGGAACATGGAACGTCCACAGGGCGAAAACCAGCCGTGGCTGGTGGCCGGTATCCGCCAGAACGGCTGATCCCCCTTGCGTTAAGTATGCTGTAGTAAAAAAAACCCCAGCCTCGGCTGGGGTTTTCTATTTCGCGGTTGCATCTATAGCGAGCTACTGTATAAACCGCCCCAACTAAACCGCGCCATCAAGCAAGAGGATCCCGGACGTGGAAGAAATCATTGAACAACTGCGTGAAGCCAACGAACCGGTACCGGTCCCCTTGGAACTGCCTGACGAAGATCAGATCGTGGAAATCGAAGAACAACTGTTCATCGACATCCCGTTCGTCTTCAGAGAATTTTTGCTGACCGTCAGCGACGTGGTCTACGGCAGCCTGGAGCCGGTGACCGTCACCGACCCGCAATCCCACACCTACCTGCCGGACGTTGCCGCCAACGCCTGGGACGCTGGCGTCGATCGCAGCATGATCCCGATCTGCCAGGACGGTGACAACTACTACCTGGTCGAAGAAGACGGCACCGTGGTGTTGTGGTTGGCCGAGGAAGAACTGCTCGCCGAAGAAACCTGGGAATCCGTGTGGCACTGGGCGCGGGATGTCTGGCTGGAAAGCTGAAACGCCTGCTGCTCCGCGTGGTCAATGCCCGGACGATTGCTTGTGGTTTTCCAGGGTTTCGAGCAAGGCCACCTGCATCCGCGTATGTACGCGGATGAACCAGCGCCAGAGCAATGCCGCGACGGCGGCAGCGACCACGATGATCAATACCAGCAACTTGTTAGTCGGCAGAATACTGGCCGACAGGGCTGCCAGTAGCAGGAAAATCACCAGCAGCGAGAGGATCGGAATCACTTCGGCGATCACCCGACGCACTCGCTGCGTGTGACGGCCTGCCATCTCCGGCTTCACCCCCATCTCTGCCAACAGCAGCGACAGCGCCTTGAGCTTGCGATAGGCGGCGATCAGGAACGGTAGCGACAACAGCAGTGCCCCACCCCAAATCAAAGCTTTCTGCCAACTCGGGTCGCTGATCCAATCTTCCAGCCAGGCAGACATGCGCTCGGCGAAATACGCGCCCGAGAAAAAAATCGCAATCACCAACGCCAGATTGACCCCCACCTGCAACAAAATCCGCCGAATCATCGACGCCAGCAGCGCGCTCTCGCCTTGCGGCTGAATGCTGCGCAGCCACTCGCCATACATCCCCAAAACCCTGCCCAGCCGTTGCGGCATCACGCCAGCAAGCTTGATCGATAGCGGATCGGCCGCGCGGATCAGGTACGGTGTCAGCAGCGTGGTAATCACCGAAACAGCCACGGCGACCGGATAGAGGAAGTTGCTGGTGACCTGCAGCGTCATGCCCAGTGCGGCGATGATGAAAGAAAACTCGCCAATCTGTGAAAGCCCCATCCCCACACGCAGTGAGGTGCGCCCATCATTCCCGGCGATAAAGGCGCCAAGACCGCAGGACAACATCTTCCCAAGCACCACAGCCACGGTAATGACCGCAATCGGCCAGGCATATTGCAGCAGGATCATCGGATCCAGCATCAGGCCGATGGCGACGAAGAAGATTGCACTGAACAAGTCACGAACCGGTTCAATCAAACGCTCTATTTTCAACAGCTGTCGCGATTCAGCCATGATCGCGCCAATCAAGAACGCGCCGAGCACCATGCTGTACTCCAGCTTCACCACCAGCAGACAGAAACCGAAACACAGGCCGAGCACGGTGATCAGCAGCATCTCGTTGCTTTCGAATTTGGCCACGTACGCCAGCAGCCGTGGCACCAGCAAAATCCCGATGACCAGCGCGACAATCATGAAAAGCGAGAGCTTGCCGACCGTGGAAAACACTTCGCCGGAGCTGACCGTGCCGCTGACCGCAATGCTCGACAGCAACGCGATGATGCCGATACCGAGGATGTCCTCGACGATCAGCACACCGAAGATCAATTGCGCGAAGCGCTCGTTCTTCATCTTCAGGTCGTTGAGTGCCTTGACGATGATGGTGGTCGAGGAAATCGCCAGGATCGCGCCGAGGAACAGCGAGTCCATGGTGTTCCAGCCGAACCAGCGACCGATCTCGAAACCGATCCAGATCATCAGCACGATTTCCAGGAACGCCGCGATAAACGCCGTGGCGCCGACCTTGAACAGCTTGCGCAGACTAAATTCCAGGCCGAGGCAGAACATCAGGAAAATAACCCCTAGTTCCGCGAGGGTCTTGATGGTGTCTTCATCGTGAATCAGGCTGAACGGCGGCGTGTGCGGACCGATGATGAAACCGGCGACGATGTAGCCCAGCACCACCGGCTGTTTGAAGCGATGGAACAACACAGTCACCATGCCCGCGATCAACATGATCACCGCCAAATCCTGAATGAAACTGATGGCATGCATGGCGCGGAGCTCCTCAGGGGACTTTTGGAGGTTAACACCACGACTTCCGTCGCAAAGGCGGTGCAATATATGGAAACAGATCGGCCCAGGCGTGACGGCAGCCACCTGCCCGGCGTCCCGATAACTGTTGGTTTGAAAAAGCTGACAAGGCACCCGCAGAGGTGCGCCCCTGAAATTGCGCCTTGAACCGTGAGAACGCTATGGAACCCGGAAACGCACAACTGTCGATGACGGTATTGATGACCCCTGACATGGCCAACTTCTCTGGCAATGTCCACGGCGGCACCTTGCTCAAATACCTCGACGAAGTCGCGTATGCATGCGCCAGCCGTTATGCCGGTCGCTACGTGGTGACTCTGTCGGTGGACCAGGTTATTTTCCGCGAGCCGATTCATGTCGGCGAATTGGTGACCTTTCTGGCTTCGGTCAACTACACCGGCAACACCTCCATGGAGGTGGGCATCAAGGTCGTGACCGAGAACATCCGCGAGCGCTCGGTGCGCCACACCAATAGCTGCTTTTTCACCATGGTCGCGGTGGATGACAACCGCAAACCCGCTGTCGTCCCGCCGCTGCAACCGCATAACAGCGAAGAAAAACGCCGCTTCATCCAGGCACAGCAGCGTCGGCAGATTCGTCAGGAGCTGGAAAAGCGGTATCAGGAAATCAAGGGTGATGCCTGAGATCTGTGACCCGTTTTAGATAGCCATCGCGAGCAGGCTCGCTCCCACAGTGAATTTGTGAGCGACACAGTTCAAGGGTGGGAGCGAGCCTGCTCGCGAATGGGTTCAACACGGATCAGAGACTGATCGCCGTCGCCTCAAACCGTACCCGCGGATGAGCAATCCGATCCTGCGCCCGCACCAGTTCCAGCTCATAGCTGGCGCAAGCTTGAGTCTCCAGCAGCACTTCATGCACCGCAGACGCTGTAAACTCGAACGCAGCGACCAGACTGTCGCCCAACAACACCCGCGCCAGGAACAGCCCGGACGTCAGGTCGCCCACGCCCACCGGCTGACGCGGAAACGCCAGCAGCGGGCGACGCAGATGCCAGCTGCCCTCGGCAGTCACCAGCAACATCTCGAAGCCATCCGCCGGTTTACCGGGATAGTCCAAATGCTTGACCAATACCGCCTTCGGCCCACGCGCCAACAGCGCTCGCGCCATGGCCAGGCAATCGAACAGTGACTGCGGTTTGCGTCCCGAGAAGCTGTCCAGTTCCAACTGGTTCGGGCACATGAAGTCAGCCACCGACGCCGCTTCTTCCAGCAGGAAGTCGCTGACTTCGGCCGGTACGCTACAGCCTTTCTCCGGATGGCCCATCACCGGGTCGCACAAATACAGTGCCTTGGGATTCATCGACTTGATGCGCGCCACGCCGGTCAGGATCGCCCGGCCCTGAGCAGCACTGCCGAGGTAGCCGGACAGCACCGCATCGCAGTTGCCCAGCTCGCCAATCGCGGCAATGCCTTCGACCAACTCAGGGATCTGGTGGGGTGCCAGCACTTCACCCGTCCACTGGCCGTACTGGGTGTGGTTGGAGAACTGCACGGTGTTGAGCGGCCAGACATTCACCCCGACCCGCTGCATCGGGAAAACCGCGGCGCTGTTGCCAGCGTGGCCGAACACCACGTGGGACTGAATGGCGAGCAGATGGGGCGTGCGTTTCATGCGGTGAGTTTTCCGTAAAACCATTGAAATTCAAGGCGCTCAGTATGCGACGAAACGCAGCCTGTACGACAGACCGGCGACGCAGTTAAGCTGACACCATCTAGTTGGAGCAATCTGTTGATGCTGACCCTCGGAAATATCTTCGTGCTGATGCTGCTCGCCACCGGTGGCGCGTGGCTGTGGCACAACCACGGCTTACGCGAGCGCGCGCTGGAGCGGGTCAAACAGCATTGTGCCAAGCTCGGCATCGAGTTGCTGGACGGCAACGTCGCCCTGAAAAAGATCGCGTTCATCAAAGACGCCAACGGCCGGCGGCGCCTGGCCCGCGTGTACAACTTTGAATTCACCGTGACCGGTGAAACCCGCCACAACGGCACCATCACGCAATTCGGCGCCCACAGCGCGCAGATCGAACTGGCGCCCTACCCGATGCCGTTTGACGACACGCCTGTCGTAGTCGATGTAGCGAAGCCGCGCGCCGAGGTGATCGAGTTGAGCCAGTGGCGGCAAGAACACACCAAGTGGCGCCCTTAACCCGACCGACAGTCGGCCAGAACGCTTTGCAGTGATTCAACATCCTGCGGCTCACTGAAAATCAGCTCTATCCGCGAATCCTGGCGCCATTCGCTGGGCTTCCATTCCAGTTCCGAGTTATCCAACGCATTGGCCGAAACCCAACCGTCGACGCTGTGGATAACCAGCTTCGCCCGCCGCCAGGAAAGGCTTTCAAGCCATTGGCCAATGAGCGCCGCATCGAACGTCTGGCTCGGATGCCAACGCCAGCCGATGCTCCAGCCCCCCTCCTGCTCCTGACTCAAGCAAATCGGCAGCGCGGGATCGGTCCAGATGGCGGGCATCTGCGCCAGCCCCTTGGGCGCGACAAAGTTATCCACACCCGCTACAGCCCGTGCATGAAGCCCGGGCAAGTTGCTCAACGGCAACCGAGCTTGCTGCGTCCAATACAGAGGACCAGGAGGTAACCGCGCGGCGATTCGCTGGCGATCATCGAAGTCGAGGCCTTCCGCCTTGTTCAACACCAACAGGCCGCCGCTGTTCAACGCTTCCTGTTGCGCCTCAGGCAGCGGTTTGCCGGCAGCGAGCGCCTGGGCATCCAGCACTAGTACGCAGGGTTGTACCGACAGTACACCGACCCACGGAGCCTCCCTCAACTGTTCAAGCAACCGGACCGGATGTCCAAGGCCAGAGGGTTCTATGAACAACCGATCCGGCTTTGCCTTGCGCAGTAACCGCCCGAGCCCGATCTGAAACGGTGTCCCATTGACGCAACACAAACAGCCGCCGGCCACTTCGCCCAGTGCGATACCATCGGTATCCGAGGTCAGCAGCGCAGCGTCGAGGCCAATCTGACCGAATTCGTTGATCAGCACCGCCCAGCGCTCGCCGACCGGCCGCTGCGTCAACAGGTGCTTGATCAGGCTGGTTTTGCCTGCGCCCAAAGGGCCCGCAATGACGTGAGTGGGAATGTTCTGCAACATGGTCGGCATTTTCTGAGGAGGTAAAAGATGCGGTTGATGGGATTGTCGTTACTGCTGGCGCTGTGTTCCAGCGAGGTACTTGCCCAAGCTTGTGTGGTACATACCACATCCGCGCGATTGGACGTGAAAGTCTGCCAGCAGAACAGAAACATCCCGGAAAAACTCTTTACCGACGGCTTTTGCCAGCCCAATCTGGCCGGGCAAACAGTCGACGTGCAGTACGTCGACCAATGCCCAACCGGCGCATTCGGGGTGTGCAGCAACGCTCAAGTTGCCAATATGCCTTACCGGCAGGATATTCACTATTACGGCGTGGCCACCGATGCTGCCTATTTGAAGCCGTTTTGCGAAACACAGAGCCAAGGCAACTGGCTCAAGCCTTGAGGCGTTAGCCGAGCCAATCGAGGGTCAGGATCAAACGACGCTCGCCCGGTGCCGGTTGCGGCGAGCGGTGGATCAGGCCGAAACCTTCGTTACCATGCCATTTCTCGCCTTTGAACAGCGCCACTTCCCCGCTGGCGATTTGCTCGATCAGCGAATCTTGTACAGGTTCGGCCTCAGGCCTGCCCAGTTGGCGACGCTCCATAACGCCCTCTCGCAGCCACTGACTGCCGATGCCAGAATACGTCGTGATCAACCGCACCGGCACGTGATCGACGTGAAAACGCGGGCACATGGCCTTGTCCAGTACCCGTAGACGCAGGCCGATGCGCTTGGCGCCCAACAAACAGGCAAACGCGCTGACTAACCACGACACGTCGGCAATGAACCCCTCATACCCTTGTAGATCGCTGAAGCCTGAGGCCAGCCCCTGCAGATTGGGTTCGGCGTCATCGCTCGGCAACTCCAGGACCAACGACTCGGCTAGCGGTGCGTTCAGGGACAGCAGCAACTGACCAAAATCTACGATATGCACCGGGAGTTGGCGCTGCCAAATGGCGAGGTTTACGTCGTCATCGAGGATTCGGGCCAGCGTTTGCGGCGTTTCGCCTTGAACGGGATGAACCGCGGGACGCCGCTTCAGACTCGGCGCCAACATCAGGCGGCAGCCTCTTCGTGCCATGGGCCAAACGGGTCTGCCAGCAATCGCCAACCTTCGACACCCAAGGCCATTTCGGCATCCGTCAGCAGACAATCGTCGAGTTCGGCGCAGAGCTGTGCGAAGTCTATGTTCTGGCCGATGAACACCAACTCCTGGCGGCAGTCTCCGGTGGCGGTGGTCCAGTTCTCCATGATCCCGGCCGTGCTTTCTTCGTCCTGCGGCCACTGGGTTTTCGGCACGAAACGCCACCAGCGCCCAGCGAAACCATGGCGCATCAAACCTCCAGCCTGGGACCAGCTGCCGGCGTCCATGGGTTTGCTGGCCAGCCAGAAAAAACCTTTGGAGCGCAGTAGTTTTCCATTCACCCATGGGCGGTCGATAAAGCTGAAAAAGCGCTGTGGATGAAAGGGGCGACGGGCTCGGTAAGCAGTCGAGGCGATGCCGTATTCCTCGGTTTCCGGCACGTGCTCGCCACGTAGTTCCTGCAACCAGCCTGGCGCCTGAGCGGCCTTTTCAAAGTCGAAGCGACCGGTGTTCAGGATTTTTTCCAGGGGTACTTCACCCATGACCATCGGGATGATGTCTGCCTTCGCGTTGAGGCGTTGAAGAATCGCGATCAGCTCCTGGCGCTCGCAGCTGCTGATCAAGTCGATCTTGCTGATCAGGATGACGTCGGCGAATTCGACCTGCTCAATCAACAGGTCAGTGATCGAGCGGTCGTCCTCCTCGCCCAGCGTTTCACCGCGTGAGCCGAGACTTTCGGCAGCCTGATAGTCGAGCAGGAAGTTCACGCCATCCACCACGGTGACCATGGTGTCGAGCCGCGCGATGTCGGCCAGGCTTTGCCCTTTTTCATCACGGAAGGTGAAGGTTTCCGCCACGGGCAGCGGTTCGGAGATGCCGGTGGATTCGATCAACAAGTAATCAAAGCGACCATCCCTGGCGAGTTTGCTGACTTCGTCGAGCAGGTCTTCGCGCAAGGTGCAGCAAATGCAGCCGTTGCTCATTTCGATGAGCTTTTCTTCTGCGCGGTTCAGGCTGACATCACGCTGGACTTCATTGCCATCGATGTTGATCTCACTCATATCGTTGACGATGACGGCGACCCGCAGGTTGTCGCGGTTACGCAATACGTAGTTAAGCAGCGTACTTTTTCCAGCACCGAGAAAGCCCGACAGGACAGTCACCGGGAGACGATTGGGCATCAGGTATTCCTCACAGGGATGCCCGGTCGCAGAGTCGGGCCTGATTTTATGTTATAGTATAACAATACAATCAAGCCACCTCTTTACGATGGATCTGCCCATGAACGCGCTGACTCTGCCGGATATTGCTGCGCAAGCCTCTCGCCAAGCACTGCCACTCGACTGGGTGGGCATGTGCGGCATTGCTCTTCCTGTTTTATTCGATGGTCAGCGAATGAGTGCAAGGGCTGACGCTGGAGTGAGCCTCGATGAAGGAGAGGCACGCGGGATTCATATGTCACGGTTGTATCTGGCGCTGGAAATGCTCGAGCAGGAAAACCTGAGTCCCACTCTATTGCGACGAGTCTTGCAACGTTTTCTCGATACTCACCAAGGACTCTCCACCAATGCGTACCTAAAAATCCACGGCGATTTATTGCTGAAACGGCCAGCGCTAATTAGCCCATTGGCCGGCTGGAAAACCTATCCAGTGAGCATCGAAGCGCGTCTGAAAAACGCTATGTTCCACGTGGAACTTAAAATAAACGTTGCTTATTCCTCGACATGTCCATGCTCAGCAGCACTGTCCCGGCAGTTGATTCAGCAGCAATTCGTTGATGACTTCGCCAACAAGACGCTGCAACACGCGGACGTTTTGGCATGGCTCGGTTCCACAAAAGGCATCATTGCGACACCCCATAGTCAACGCAGCACCGCGCATTTGTGCTTGCGGCTGGACAATCATCGGGATGACCTGCCGCTGATTGCACTCATCAACGAGGCCGAAGCAGCACTCGGCACCGCCGTACAAACAGCGGTAAAGCGCGCCGATGAACAGGCATTCGCTTTGGCCAATGGTCAGAACCTGATGTTCTGCGAAGACGCTGCGCGACGTCTGAACGTTGCCTTGAAACGCTCCCCCGATATCAGCGCCTTCCACATTCGCGTGGTCCACGCTGAGAGCCTTCACGCTCACGATGCCGTCGCCGAAAGCCGGTGGAACTGGGAGGAGGCGTGTCAGTAGCTGAATCAAACCCGCCCCCACACGATCATGCAGGAAGCGGGTTTACGGCGAAGGAAGGTCTTAGGCTCTTGGCTTGACCGTTCCGCAATCCTGCCCCAGCCACACAGCGCGGCTTTCGAGACTGCCCTTTTGCTGGATGCCGGTGGCGTTGAAGGTGCCGTTGACCTTGGTCGTGAACTCACGGTCACTGAGGAACGTGGCCACACCGGCGCCTTGCGCTTTGGGACAGCTGAAACGGAATTTCCACTGGTTGCCGGTGCGGTCGGTGACTTCCTGCTTGCAACCCGATTGTGGGTCCGTCAGTGGAATGTTGTCGGTCTGCACCTGCTCCGGCGTCAGGCAAGCCCGAATCCCTTTGCCGCCCATGGTGAGGCCCTGCTTCTCCAGTTGCGCGCGCTGTTCCGGGGTCATCTGGCTCTGCAACTGACCGAGGATCAGTTGTAAGTCCGGCAGGTTCTGGTCATCGACCTTCATGTTACTTGTGGTCAATTCCCACAACCCGGGTTGCAGCATCTGTGCGTGAGCTGCCACAGGAAGTGACAAACCAATAGCCATGGCCAAACCCAGCAGACGAACGTTCATCGAGTAACTCCTGATCAGTAGTGGCCGTTAGACGCCAACCTTCGGCTTCGGTTCATGGGCCAATTAAATAGCGACATTTTGCACGGAACATGCTCTGTTAAGCACTGAATCTTCAGGAGCAGGGCTGCCCCCATGGATTACTTCGGACCACACATTTTCGGCTACACCATTGCACTGCTTCACTCGCTGGGCACAATCGCGGCCATCCACGCCGTGCTCAACGTACGTACCGCTCAGGGATCGATCGCCTGGGCGCTTTCGTTGGTGTTTATGCCGTACCTCACACTCATTCCGTATCTGATCTTCGGCAGCAGTACCTTTGATGGTTACATCAAGGCTCGGCGCCAGGCCAACGAAGAGATGCGCAAAGCCGTCTCCGAACTCAACTGGCGTCCATGGTTCGAGGAGGCACTGACCGCTCGTGCGTCCAATGCTTACGCGTCGTTGCGGGCGATGCCCAAGCTTGGCCGAATGCCGTGCCTGGCGAACAACGAAGTGCACTTATTGATCAATGGCCATGCCACGTTTGATTCGATTTTCGAAGCCATCAGCAACGCTAAGGTAGCGGTGTTGATTCAGTTTTTCATCATCCACGATGATCGTCTGGGCCAACGCCTGCACAATCTGCTGCTGAAAAAAGCCGCCGAAGGCGTCGCGGTTTACCTGCTTTACGACCGCATTGGCAGCCACGCCCTGCCCAAAAGTTACGTGCAACCGTTACGCGATGCCGGCGTTGAAGTCAAAGCGTTCGCCACCCGCAGTGGCTGGCTCAACCGCTTCCAGGTCAACTTCCGCAACCATCGCAAGATCGTAGTGGTCGATGGAGTGCTGGGCTTCGTGGGCGGACATAACGTGGGCGACGAATACATGGGCGAGAAACCACCGCTGGCGCCGTGGCGAGACACACATGTTCGAGTACGCGGTCCGGTGGTGGCCTGTATGCAGGAGTCGTTTGCCGAAGACTGGTTTTGGGCTGCGCGGTCATTGCCGCCATTGATCCTGCCGGACGTGTATCCCGACGACGGCGTGCTTTGCCAATTTTTGGCGAGCGGCCCGGCGGATTCCTACGAAACCTGTTCGTTGTTCTTCGTCGAAGCCATCCATGCCGCGACTGAGCGAGTGTGGATCACCACCCCCTATTTCATCCCCGACGAAGCGGTATTTGCGGCACTCAGGTTGGCAGTGTTGCGGGGTGTAGATGTGCGACTGTTGCTGCCTTCTCGTCCAGACCACCGCATCGTCTACGCCGCCTCCAGCCTGTACGCCTTCGAAGCCGTAAGCGCCGGTGTTCGAGTATTCCGTTATCAACCCGGTTTCCTGCACCAGAAAGTGGTGTTGATCGACAGTGAAATCAGCGCCATCGGCAGTGCCAACATGGACAACCGCTCGTTCCGGCTCAACTTCGAAGTGATGTTGTTGACGGTCGACAGCGTGTTTGCCGCGCAGGTGGAACAGATGCTCAACGATGACTTCGCTCAGGCGCATGAAATCGCCAAAGACGAAGGCCGGGAGACCCGCCGCGTGCAGCAATTCGGCATGCGGGTCGCCCGGCTTATTTCACCGATTCTTTAAGGGTTGTAGATGTCGTCGCGCGTCCATGGCAGCTCATGGCTGCCATCAGGATGGGCTTTAACCGCGAGGATCTGGTGCAAGTTGATCCAGCCCCTGGCAAATGCATAAGCGCATCCCGCCAGGTACAGCCGCCAGATCCGCAAGGTTTGCTCCGGGACTTGCCTGGACGCCGCTTCCAGATTGTCTTCCAGGCGTTCGCTCCAGTGATCCAGGGTACGCGCGTAATGCAGGCGCAGGCTTTCGACATCGACGATCTCCAGCCCCACGTCACTGATTTCAGCAGCGATCATCGAGAGGTGCGGCAGCTCGCCGTTGGGGAACACATATTGCCCAATGAAGTAGCCGGCACCGCGCCCCACCGGCCGGCCGTCAATGTGTTTGGCGGTGATCCCGTGGTTCATTACCAGACCGCCCTCTTTCACCGCGCCGAACAAGGTTTTGCAGTACTCCGCCAAATTGGCGTGGCCCACGTGTTCGAACATGCCGACACTGACCACTTTGTCGAAGCGCCCGTCCTGAGGCAGGTCGCGGTAGTCGAGCAGTTGCAATTCGACCAGATCTTCCAGACCTTCCTCTTTCACGCGTTCGCGTGCCAGATCGAGTTGCGCTTTGCTGAGCGTAATGCCAAACACCTTCGCGCCGAACTCCCGCGCTGCATACCGCGCCAGCCCGCCCCAGCCGCAACCGACATCCAGTAAGTATTCGCCAGGCTGTAACCGCAACTTGCGACACAAGTGGCGGAATTTGGCCTGCTGGGCCTGCTCCAGAGTTTCACTACCGGTCTCGAAGTACGCGCAGGAATACGCCATGTCGCTGTCGAGCCACAGCTGATAGAACGCGTTGGAAAGGTCGTAATGGTAGGAAATGGCCTTCGCGTCGGTTTCCTTGTCGTGGGCGGTACGAACGGGTTGATCGTCGTCGTTCTCGTCCAACATCGCCTGGCTCCATTCATCGCAGACGCGGATGACGTCGCTGATGGAACCTTCCAGCTCAAGTTTGCCCTCGACAAACGCCGCTCCGAGCGCGTCCAGGCTTGGATGGGTGAACTGGGTAACCATTTGTGGATCCTTGACCACAATCGTGACGCTGGGCGTCGGTCCCAGATTGAATTCATGGCCGTCCCAGAGTCGCAGGCGTAACGGTAACTGCAGATTCTGTAAGGCCGGTGGAAGGTGCGCGAGCATGGACAATCCCCTTGTTTCAGACGTCTGATGTGAGGGTAGACCATCTCTGAAAATTAGCTGGCTATCCAATTACTAGCCGTTTTCTATAATCAGCGAATCTGCAACCAGCCATCGTGAATCCACTGCTTAAGCCAGGTTACAGCTTGAAGTGGTGCGCCCTCTCCATAGATGACTGTCAATTCAGAGCACAGTTCAGCAAAATTCCAGTCCCGCTCAAACATGCCTTTTAGAGCGTTGGCCTCTAGAGGCTCCAGGCTCCGATACTGGCAAACAAGATCATTTCGACAAATCACCACCACGTGGGGATCGTCGAGCGCCGTACTGCCGGGAAACGTAGTTTCATCCTTTACCGATCGCCAAAGCGCCACACTGTTGAAGGCACACTCCTGCCATTGCAGTGATGGACTGGGGCTGACTTGCAGCGTCGGCCAGTCTTGCGGTGCCAAAATCACCATGTCCTGCATCGTCAACGGCGTTCCTGGATGCGCATCGAATGCCAGCGTGAAAGCCCATTCAAACGCCGCCAGTTCGGCCAATGGCGCACTTTGCTCAGGCACCAAATGTTGGCGAATGAACGCCTCGAACCCATTGCCGAGCCAACGAAGGCTGTAATGAGCCGAGGGATTCTGACGCAAATAAGCTGCGGCGAGCTGTTCGAACTCGTCGTCACCCAGCCAGTTCAGGATCGCCGGATAGTCGCCGCGCAACACTTCCTGAAGCCGCGCTTGATAAGCATTGTGATAAATCGCCAGCCCGGTGCTGACACCCAGCGTCGGACCGCCGATCAGGCTTGAACCGAGCGCGATATCAGCCGTCGAAGACTCTCCCAACAGGTAACATTCAAAGGCCAGTTGCCAATCGTTCAGGCGCATTTCTCTCTCCGGGCCAACACGCCCTCGCCCAGCTCCCGGGCTTTTTGCAGTTCAGTGAGCAATTCTTCAAAAGGCGGGAAATGGTCATCGCGCTCCAGCAACGTGGCGACCGGGCCGAGGTAGTCGAGGGTTCGTTGGTAAAGCGCCCAGACTGGATCGCTGACGGGATGGTCATGGGTGTCGATGACGTAATCGCCGTAATCGCTGTGGCCCGCCAAGTGAAGTTGGCGAATCTTGTTCGCTGGCAATCCTTGAATGAATGTCCACGGATCGAAGCCATGATTGCGTGAGCTGACATAGACGTTATTCACGTCCAGCAACAACTCGCAATCGCTCAGCCGACTCAGTGCTTCAAGAAATTCCCACTCGCTGAAATCATCGCCAGCGCTACGCACATAGCTGGAGACATTCTCCAACACCAGTGGACGCTGCAAAAAGTCTTGCACCTTACGCACTCGGTCCGCGACGTAATGAAGGCTTTCTTCGGTGTACGGTAATGGCAGCAAATCATGAAGCTGATGGGCGTTGCCGCGGCTCCAGCACAAGTGATCGGAAATCCACGCCGGTTTTACTCGATCAGCCAACAGTCTGAGTTGTTGCAGATAGCCCGGATCCAGCGCATGAGGCCCGCCGATGGACAACGATACGCCATGCATCACCAGCGGATAACGCTCGGCGATGGCATCAAGGTAGTAGAGGGCTTTGCCGCCCTGCACCATGAAATTTTCGGAGACGACTTCGAACCAGTCCACGGCCGGCGACTGATCAAGAATTTGTTGGTAGTAAGCACTGCGTAAACCCAGGCCGTAGCCCAGACACGGAAGGGATGCAGACATTTGCGGACTCCTCGCAAAATGGCCGCAGTGGCAAGGGGGAAACCACCGCGGCGCCAAGCGGTGGTCGGTTATGCGCCGACCTTGCCACCGGCGTTCATGCATTCGGTCTGAGTCATCGCCTTGAAACCGTGACCTTTGCAAACCCCCTGCCCCTTACAGGCGTTTTCTGCGGTTTTGCAATCGTTCATGCCTTTGCACGAGGTCACGCCGTAGCAGTGAACCTGAGCTGCGTCGGCGGCCTGAGCCTGAGTGGCAACACCGGCAAACAGGGTGGCAGCGGCGAAAGCGAGAGCGGCACCAGAAGTAGCGGATTTGAAATTCATTTTTGTATCCTCGGTTATCGTCAGGGTTGTCGGCTGGAATGTTGTTCAGTCCCGACACAGCACTAGAGAGCACTGCCCCAAAGGCGTTACAGAGGCCTGCAAAAAGTTTTCGATTCTCTCAGTTGTCTTCCTTGAGCTTGAGCAAAGGCTCCTGAAATCGCAGCAAACGTCCGGCGTTGCCCAGCACCAGCAACGTGCTCAAGTTATGCAGCAACGCTGCAATCATCGCCCCTGCCGCACCGAGCCAGCCAAAAGCGGCAAAGGCAACAATCGCCAGTGTCCAGCCCAAACCAATGATCACATTGACCTGCAAGGTCTGGCGGCATTGGCGACTCAAGCGCACACAGGTGCCGAGCCGACGCAGGTCGCTGCCGATCAACACGATGTCGGCCGAGGCCAATGCGATGTCTGCCCCGCCCGCGCCCATTGCGACACCCACGACACCGGCCTTGAGCGCCAGTGAGTCGTTGATCCCGTCCCCGACCACCATCGGTCGGAAGCCGCTGCCAATTTCTTTAAGCACGCGATTGAGCTTGTCCTCAGGCAACGCCTGCGCTTCGACATCGCTGATTCCGACATCGCGCGCCAGCGTATGCGCGACGCTCTGCCGATCCCCGGTGAGCAGCAATTGCCGACCCAGGCCAAGCTCTCGCAGCTCACTCAAAGCAAATCGTGCCTCGGGTTTGACGCTGTCGGCCAGCAATAACCAAGCGAGAAATACCCCATCAAGCGCCAGCCCGGCAATCGGACCGTCATGTTCAGGAACCGCCGACGTAGCAATGCCCAATTGCGCGAACAATTCCGGGCGACCGAGTGCGGCCTCGCCCTGCTCGGTCATGGCCACCACGCCCAAACCCTGGCGCTCGTGGATGTCCGACAGCAGCAGAAAATGCTCCTGCGTGACCAGCCCGGCGAGTGCTCGACTGACCGGATGACTGCTGGCCGAACCAAGGCTGGCGGCCAGTTTCAAGACGTGACTGCGGTCTACCAGCGGACCTTCGATGGACTGCAAGCGCAAGGTGCCAAACGTCAGCGTGCCGGTTTTATCCACCACCAACGACGTCAGGTCTGCCAGCTCTTCAAGAAACGCCGAACTGCGGATCAAAATGCCGTGCCGCGCCGCCACCGCCACCCCGGCAATGGCCGTCGCCGGCGCCGACAACACCAGCGCACAAGGACACGCCGCGACCAGCACCGCGAGCATTGCTTGGGCGTCGTTGGTGACAAACCAAGTCACTGCGGCCAGCAACAACACCAGCACCATGTAGCTGCCGGCATAACGCTCCAGCAAGCGAGTAATCGGTGGCTTGGAGCGTTCGGCGCTTTGCATCAGCGCGATGACTTTGCCCAGGGTCGATTCATTACCGGTGCGGGTCACTTCAATGCGAAGCAGGCCATCGAGGTTGATCGCGCCTCCGAACACCGGCATGCCAACGCCGGCTTCCATCGGCACCGACTCACCGGTAATCGAAGCGGTATCGAGGCTCGCCTGACCGGACAACACCCGGCCATCCGCCGGTACGCGATCACCGGCACGCACTTCTACCAGGTCACCGGCCTTGAGGGTGCTGTTGTCGACTTCGAGGACCGAGCCATCGGCCTGAACCTTGCGCGCATGACTGCGGGTGAGTTTGCCAAGAGCATGAATCGCTTCCTGAGAACCGATCACGCTGCGCTCTTCCAGCACATGGCCGAAAATCATGATGATCGGCAACAACGCGGCGGTCAGCAGATCACCCGTGGCCCAGGCGCCGAGCATGGCGAGCGCGATTAACTGGTCGGTGATCCCGTGCAAGCTCGGGTAACGCAGGCTATACCACGCCGAACGCATCACCGGCACGGCCACCAACAGCGATGCAAACCCGAGCAGCAATTGGCTAACGCCGGTCTGCTCCGGCGACAACCAGCGCCAGATCAGACCGAGCCCGAGCAGACCCAGGGCGAGCATGGCCAGCGTCAGTTGGCGAGCGGCGCTACGTTGTTCGGCCGAGGACAACATGCTCGGTGCGGCGGCGGTTTGCGCGGTCATTGTGCAGCTCCCTGAATGATCAGGCGGGAATCATCTTTCGGATTGACCGTGGTCACGGAACCGGCCTGACCGAGAATCTTCGGCATCCGCTCGCGGTAAATGCGCAACAACATTTGCGGGTCGGTGCCCTGCTGTTGTGCCTTGGCCAGGCTCAGTACGGTGGCAGTGTCGGTAGACGCTTTTGCCAGCCGCTCGCTGGCTTGGGCATGGGCCACTTGCAGCGTTCGATCCGCTTGTTCATTAGCGGCCTGGGTCGCCTTCTCGGCTTCGGTGCGCGCATTCGCCACGGCTTTGTCGGCCTGCTGACTCGCGGTCAATACTGCGTTGAAGGCGTTCACCGCAGGACCGGGCAGACTCGATTGCACATCGACTCGCGCGACTTCAATACCCAACCCCTGCCCAGTTGCTGTCAGCTCGGCCAACCGATGATTGATGCCTTGCACCAAATCACCGCGCAGACGTTCACGTCGTTCAGCAGCCTGATTGTCGGCGCCGATCAGTTCCGGACGCGCCACCAGAATAGTGTCCAGATCTCGCGCCGCGGTCAGGGCCACAGCGCTGCGGGTGACTAGCCGATCCAGCGCTGGCAGCACATGTTCACCTTGCAGCACGAAGGCATACGGCTCGGTGACTTTGTAGAACACCCGCACATCGAGTTGCACCACGCCGGCATCACCCGTCAGCAAATAGCCGGAACCGGCGAGTGCATCACTGAGCGGCGTGGCAAACGTGGCAGCTCGATCAGCCTGCAAGGCGACATCACTGCGCAGAAGGTTTTCCACTCGACGTTCGATAATGCGATCTGCCGCTGGCAGTAAAACCACCTGCTCAAAAGGTCGCGGCCATGCCAACAACAAACCGGCGTTCTGGATGCGATCCAGCGCACCGAAATGCAGGACCACCGCGCGATTCTGTGGATCAATTTGCCGCACATTGGAGAACGCCCAGGCTAACGCGGCGAGAACGGTCACCGCGTAAAGCGCGAGAAAAGCCAGGCGCCCGGCCTGAATCCAGGGGCTGCTTAACTCATGTGTTCCACGTGGAACTAAACTCATGGCTGCGACCCGGACTTGTTTTCGAGGGTCGGCGGTCCGTCAACCAATACCCGGAATGGCGCAGCATCCGTGCGCAATATCAGTTTGGTGCCTGGCGAAACGATCGTGCCCAAGGTGTCGAGTGAGCGCAGCAAGTTGTACAACTGCGGAGAACTGGCGTAAGCACGGCCGTAAATCTGTGCTGCTTCAACACGCGATTGAGCTTCGATATCAGCGGCTTTCACCGTTGCATCGGCTTGCACGATTCGCGCATCCCGCTCAGCGGCGGAACGAATTTGCGCGGCTTCGCGCTTGCCAATTGCAGTGCGTTCGGTGGCGATTGTTTCACGCTCGGCCCGCATGCGATCCACAGTGGCGGTCAAGGTTACCGACGGCAGAGTCAGACGCTCGATGCCGACTTGCAGCACACGCACGCCATAGGTAGTAAGCAACTGCTGATCGATCTGATGACGAAGTTGCGCCTCAAAGTCGGCAATGTGAACTTGGTTGGCGTCGGTGTTAACCAGGTTCGCCAAGTCAAAACTGGCAGCCGTGGTTTCCAGCGCAGAGCCGACAAAGGTGCGGATCTGCCGCGCCGCTTCATCCGGCTGATTCTGCACCGCGCGCATAAAGCGCTGCACGTTCTCCGGATCGCCCTGCACCTGCCACGCCACGTAAGCCTGAACGATGATGCGCAAACCGTCGCGAGTGCCGACATCCTGCAACCCACTGGAGGTGGTGCGCAGCCGCAAGTCGACAGGAATGGCCGCTTCAAACGGGGCCGGCCAACGCCAGCCAAGACCCGGCTCCAGCAAAACCCGCGATGGATTGCCAAAGCGCGTGATCACGGTGGCTTCCCCCGAACGCACTTGAACAAGGCTTGCGGCAGCGATGGCAAACGCCACGAGCAGCGCCGCCCAGCCCATGCGCCGCCAGGGAAACGGGCCGGCTTCTTGTGGATCGCCGTGGTGGTGATGGTGGTGACCGTGGTGATGTCCGCCATGGCCGTGATCGTGGCCGGTGTGGTCATCGTGATCGTGTGTGTGCGACTGGCTCAATGGGTAGCTCCTGGCTGGGCGCTCGTACGCGGCGACGCAGGATCAGCCGGCAGCGTGAAAGTACGGAGGTCGATGGTCGGCGCATTGCTGCTGCCACCCAGACGATGATCAAGAATCAGCAGCTTGGCGTTGGCCAGGCCCTGGCTCAGTTGGCTGAGGTATTGCTCCAGCACAAAAGCCTGACCGGCGCTGGTGTAGGCTTTCTGCTCCGCGCTGAATTTCAGGTCCGCTGCCTGTGCCGTGGCGTTGATTTCATGGGCACTGGCGGTCGCTTGATCGCGCGCAATACTCGCTTGCAGTTGCGCCAAATTGGTCGCCTCGGCGGCGGCACCGCGTTCCCGTGAGATCAATGCTTGAGCACCGATCTGCGCGGCCTGCACACCGTGATAAGCATTGGCAGCGCCGGCCGGTGGATGAATCGCCTCTACCACAGTGGCGAGAATTTCCACACCGCTGTCCAGTTTCTGCAGGTCAGCCTGCACGGCACGACCGATCTCTTCAGCGAGCCCTACCCGGTCCTCGCCGAGCAAACCGTCAAGGGTTCGCGAGGCAAAGTCATGCACCAGAATCCGGCTGGCGGTGCTGCGAATCAGCGTCGGTACATCGGCACTGTTGTAGGTCGCCGCCAACGCCGCTTGATCGGTCAGGCCGATGCGATAGACGAAACGCACGTCCATGTTGACGATCTGGAAGCTCTGCTTGTCGGCACGGCTGCTGGCGATGACCTGAGATTTGTCGTTCACATGGCTGGCGTCCCATAACCGATTGGCAATCGCAGGCGCTGGGCCTTCCGCGGGCTCGGGTACAACCGGTGCCGACGCTTCGCCAACGCTGGTGGCCAACTCGTGGACCACGCCGTTTTCAACCTTCAGCACTCGACCCAAAGGCCAAGGTAAGCCGGCGTGCAAACCAGGACCAAACACCTCCACCGGTTTGCCGAAACGCTCGTAGATACCCCGCCCCTGCAACGGTATTTCGTGAATGCCGGTGAGTGACCAGCCGACGACGGCAACCACCGCCAGCACCGGCAAAAACGCCCGGCGCATGTAAGTGAACGCCCAGATTTGCCGCAAGTCGATGCCGAACCGATTGTGCAATTCGTGCTGCAAGGCGAGCAGCGGTTGCGGTGGCCAGCGCAGCATGTCAGCGACAAAACTGCGCGCCAGCAATGCAGGTTCGAGTTGTTCGCGCTGTGGACTGAACAGCGACAACACCGCACGCAGCAGCAACTCGACTGCGACCAACCCCGGCAGTAAACCGATCAGCACCGCCAATCGCACTGGCCACACCGATGTTTCACTGGCGAACAACAGACACAATGCGCCTAGCACCAGGCAAATGATTGCCACCCGAGTCAGTTGCGCCAGTGCACCGGCCTCTGGCCATTGGGCGACGTTTTCCTGAGCCAGTTGCCGCTCAGCAACCAGCAAACCGAACGCCAGCAGCAACGCCAGAGCAGCCCCGACACTGGCCGATAACCCCAGCGCTGCGGGCGGTAACGCGAGGTTCCAGAATTGACTGATGCTGAACAAGGTCAACAGCGCCCAACCGCCGAGCCAGAGCGTTGGCGCGCCGATCTGGCCAAGCATGCGTACCGAGCGCCGACTGAGCCCATCCAGCAATCGCTCATACCAACCTTCAGGCGCAACAATTTCGTCAACGGCCACCACAGGTGGCGTCGGGTTCATTGTCTGTGCACGCCACCTCGTAACCCACCAGGCTGATTGCAGACCGGCAACCAGCACCAGCAAAGCGGCGCTCTGATTTACCAGCAATGCGCCCCACAGCGACTGTGGCGCAAACAATCCGACAAATAACGCCAATACCAGACCGAGCGCTGCCAAAGCACTCAGGCCAATGGCGAACTGACGCAATCGTCGCCCCTGAAAGACCGCCTGCTGAAAGCGCGGCAACCCTGCTACTTGCGCGCCATCGACTTCGAGATCGACTTGCATACCACCCCAGTGTTTATTCAACGCGGACACCGCATTTCGTTACGGTATAACGAAAGCGGTGAAATTTCTGTTCTAAATCCCTCTATCTAAAAACGCTGAACCTTTCGCTTGGCTGAAGCCTTGACCGAAACAACGCGAAGCGCACATATTACGTTCGTAATTTTAGCCAGCTACTACTTTTAACCAGCCCGATCCCTTCACTTCAGGAGTCCTTCCATGAGCAGCTACGACGTCGTGATTCTGGGCGGTGGCCCCGGCGGTTATAACGCAGCGATCCGTGCAGGCCAGCTGGGTTTGAAAGCAGCATGCGTCGAAGGTCGCGCGGCCCTCGGTGGCACCTGTCTGAACGTCGGCTGCATGCCGTCCAAGGCGCTGTTACACGCGTCCGAACTCTACGACGCGGCCATGGGTTCGGAATTCGCCAACCTGGGCATCGAGGTCAAACCCATCCTCAACCTCGCTCAGATGATGAAACAAAAGGATGAAAGCGTTACCGGGCTGACCAAGGGCATCGAGTTTCTGTTTCGCAAAAACAAAGTCGACTGGATCAAGGGCTGGGGCTACATCGACGGGCCAGGCAAAGTCACGGTCACCGACAGTGGCGGCGGCAAGACCGAGCTGAGCGCCAAAGACATCATCATCGCCACCGGCTCCGAGCCCACTCCCCTGCCGGGCGTCGACATCGATAACCAACGCATCCTCGACTCCACCGGCGCGCTGTCGCTGACCGAAGTACCAAAGCATCTGGTGGTGATCGGCGCCGGCGTCATTGGCCTGGAGCTGGGCTCTGTGTGGCGGCGCCTGGGTGCTCAAGTCACGGTAGTCGAATTTCTCGACCGCATCTGCCCAGGTGTGGACGTTGAGGCCGGCAAAACACTACAGCGTTCATTGAGTAAACAAGGCATCACCTTCAAGTTGAGTTCGAAAGTCACCCGCGCCACTGCATCGGCGAGCGGTGTTCAGCTCAGCATTGAACCGGCGGCGGGCGGCACCGCCGAGTTGCTGGAGGCCGATTACGTGCTGGTGTCGATCGGTCGCCGGCCTTACACCCAAGGCCTTGGGCTGGAAAACGTCGGCCTCGCCACGGACAAGCGCGGCATGCTCGCCAATAAAGGGCACCGCACCGAAGCGGCGGGCGTGTGGGTGATCGGCGACGTCACGTCCGGGCCGATGCTCGCCCACAAGGCAGAAGACGAAGCCACGGCCTGTGTGGAACAGATCGTCGGCAAGGCGGGTGAAGTGAATTACAACCTGATTCCCAGCGTGGTCTACACCAAACCGGAGCTGGCCAGCGTCGGCAAGACCGAAGAGCAGCTCAAGGCCGAAGGTCGCGCGTACAAGGTCGGTAAATTCCCGTTCACCGCCAACAGCCGGGCCAAGATCAACCACGAAACCGAAGGCTTCGCCAAAGTGCTGGCCGATGAACGCACGGACGAAATTCTCGGCGTCCACCTGGTGGGTCCGAGCGTCAGTGAAATGATTGGCGAGTATTGCGTGGCGATGGAGTTCAGCGCCTCGGCCGAGGACATTGCGCTGACTTGCCATCCACACCCGACACGGTCCGAGGCGTTGCGCCAGGCGGCGATGAATGTGGAGGGGATGGCGACGCAGATGTAAGGCTTTGAGTTTTTCGTTTTCCGGTCTACCGCCATCGCGAGCAAGCTCGGCTCCCACAGGTGATTTGTGGCGTTCACAAAACCAGTGTGGGAGCCGAGCTTGCTCGCGATGGGGCCGACTCGGTCTAAAGCGGCAAATGCCCCAACGGCAACGCCCCCGGCGTCTTCACCGTGTGAATCGCAAAATTACTGCGAATATCGCTCACACCTGGCAACTTCAGCAGCCGCTCGGTAAGAAAGCGGTCATACCCGCGCAAATCCGGCACCACCACTTGCAGTAGAAAATCCGATTCCCCAGACACCAGAAACGCCGAAATCACTTCCGGCAGTGCCGTCACGGCCACGCGAAAGGCTTCGGCTTGCTCGTCGTTGTGGCGTTCGACTTTGACCCCGACAAACACCGTCAGCCCTAGCCCCACCTCGTCGCGATCCAGATTGGCCTGATAGCCTCGAATCACCCCGGCCTCCTCCAGCATCCGCACCCGACGCAAACAGGGCGAGGCGGACAAGCCGATTTCATCGGCCAATTGCACATTGCTCAATCGACCGTCCCGTTGCAGGGCCGCGAGGATCTTGCGGTCGTAGGCATCCAGTTTCATGGTTTGGCAGATCCCGATGGTTCGATCACGTGAAAGCAGCAGACTATGCCAATTTTCCATGCTTTAGAAGCCGACTACGCAACCACCTGCCCTGCCCTTGCACCCTAGACTGGCCCTACCGAATCGACAACGAAAGGGGCGCAACATGGCAGGACTCTGGCTGTTTTTCATGGCACTGGCGGTGGTTTATTTGCTGCCCGGACCGGACATGATCCTGCTGCTGCAAACCGGCGCTCGTCAGGGAAAAGGGGCGGCATTGGCAACGGCGATAGGCCTGGGCATTGCCCGGGGTTGTCATGTTGCGTTGGCCGCGCTGGGGCTGGCAGCGCTGTTCAAAGCCGCGCCGTGGACCTTCGATGTGGTGCGTCTGACCGGGGCTGCGTACCTGTTGTGGATCGGTATTCAATGCCTGCGCACCACAATGCTGCCGAACCTGAACGGCACTGACGCCACAGCAGCAAAGCCACGCTGGACAGTGGCGATCCAGCGCGGCTTGTTCACCAATCTGCTCAATCCCAAGGCGCTGCTGTTCTGCTCGGTGCTGCTGCCACAGTTCATCGATCCACACGCAGGATCAGTGCTCACGCAGTTCGCGATCCTCGGCATGGTGCTGGTCAGTGTCGGCTTCATCTTCGACAGCGCCTATGCGCTGGTCGGCGCGGCGCTGGGCCGTTGGCTGCAACGCAGTCCTTCAGCCCAGCGGCTCCAGCAATGGCTGTTTGGCAGCCTGTTGATCGGCTTCGCGGTGCGGCTGACCTTCGTGCAACAGGCGTAAGCCTTACTGCACCCGACGACGGCGGCGACGGTTGATCAGCAGCAACGCCACTGCCGTCACGGCGATGACAGCGCCGTATTGCAATGGCCGCTTGTAGGGCCGCAGTACCGAACGCGTCGCGTCAGTTGCCTGGGTCACGTAACGTTTGCTGGCATTTTCGAAGTCGGGATAAGGGCATTGGTGACCGAAATTCACCGCCCAATCCACATAAGGTCCTTCCTTCACATAGCGTTGGTACAGAGCACTTTGCTCTTCAAGGCTGCTGTTCCAGCCCGCCGCTGCGCACAGCACCGCCGCAAAGGCCTGGCTGGTGTGAGGCAAGTTATCGGCGGCGCGATTGGCCAATGCCGTGGCCACAAAGCGATAGTGATAGCGCTCATCGGGTTTGGCGGCACTGGCTTGCTGGCGCTGAACTTCACCTTCGGCGACTAATGGTCCGACTTTCAGATCAGTGTTTTCGAGGCTGTAATTGCCGCCAAACGTGGCGTAGTCGGGAGCCATTTCGTAGCCGAGAATGTCCATCCCCCACTCGCGCGCCGTCCAGGCTGCATTGAACAGGGCAGCGGCGCGTTTGGTCGGCCACCACGCGGCGTCCGCCAGCTGACGTTGCTGCGTATACAACCGGGCTTTTTTCTGTAGATCGGCATTGTCGAAATACGCCAGCGCTTCGTCGTAGCGCTCTTCGCGTAGCAATCGGCGTCCGAGCAGATTGCGCAATTTTGCTGCCACCGGAAGCGGTACGTAGTTGTCGCGATCCTCTTGGCTCAACGGAGGTGGCTCAGGCACCTGCGTGTCGACGTAATGCTTGAGTTCATCAACGGTCAGCACCCGTTCGGCCACTGTAGCGGCATCGAGCCAATAGATGCTCTGGCTGCGATACAGCTGATCGAATGCTTGCAGATAATCCCCGCGTTGCAGCGCCAGAATTGCACTTTCACCCTCGACCCGGCACTTGGGCTGAAGCGTCTCGTAATCAAAGTCCGGCGTCCGGCGATCACCCCACGATTCATTCTGCGGGAACGCCTGAGCAGCCTTGGCATACGCCGCAGCCGCTGCGTTTTTATCGCCCTCGCGCAATGCCAGTTTCGCCCGCAACCACCACGCCAGGCCGCCGTCACCGGCGTGTTCGAGGAAGGTCTTGGCGCTGGCGTAATCGCCTTGTTGATAGTTCATCGCGGCCAATCGATCCGCGTTATCCAGGCTGCCGCGCGTGCTGCTTTGCAGCAGCTTGATCAGTTTCAATTCGTTTGCTGGTTGTTCACCGAATGACCAGCCCAGGCGGCTGATCAAGGACGCGGTTGCCAGTTGTTGCACCGGTTTATCCTTGAGCAGCGCGCTCAATTGATCGTCCGGCATCGCCAACAGATCCGCCATCAACAGCTTCAACGAGGTGTAACCGACTGCTGAACCGTGGAGGTTTTGCGCGGCGTAGAGTTCGATGGCGCTGTCCCAGTCGCCGGCGGTACGGGCCACGCGAGCTTCTTCGCCGAGGCTGGCGACACCCAGCTCCAGTGGGTCGCTGAAGCCGTCGATGCTCAGCTGACGGGTCTGCTCGAACGCCGTTCGCGCCTGCGCCAGCAGATCGGGCGACGCTTGCGCCTCGGTGCTCATGGCAAACAGCGCCCGGCCCAGCGAGTACGCCGCCCAGGTGCTGCGCAAGGCACGTTGATCGGCCGGCAACGCCAGCACTTTCCGGAAGTAGTCGGCGGCCAATCCATGATTGCCCGCACTGAACGCCACAGCGCCCGCCAGATACAGCCTGAGCTCGGCCGGCAGGCTCGTGCCCTGCGCTTCGACTTGATGTGCATCCGTCAGGCTGCGCAGTTGTTTCACCAGCGCTTGCTGTTCCGCCGTCAGCCCGGTCTGCTCAGCGGTGTCTCGCTGTTCTGCGTAATCCGTAGCTTCCATGCTGTAGGGCGACTGCGCGACATTCTTGAGCCCCGCGATCGCATGGCCGAGGCGGTTGATCTCAAACTGGAAATTGCCTTCCGGCAGCTCCGCCAACGACTGGCCGCGGTTATCCAGCAGGCGCATCGGGAAGTCCGGGCCGCAGGCCAGCGCCGAACCCAGCGGCAAGCTGAGGCTCAAACAGAGCAGATGGCGGGGCCAGTTACGGGTGAACATTCGAACCTCCTTGATCAATTTTTGTGCAGCGCGCCCAACCGACCGCTCGCTGTCCACCAGCCGCTATCCGGCCGTCGCTAAGGCGGGTGAAGGTAAGCAGATCCGGGCTCTGTTGCAACGCATAACCGGCCAGCGCATCGGCGCCATCACAGCCCTCGACGGCCAGGGTCACGCGTTCGGGCCAGGCAGTGTCGAGGTTGCCGTGGTTGCTGAGGCTGATGTCATAGAGGCCGTCTTGCGCACTAAGTTTCACACTCAAGCGACTGTCGAGCGTGTCACCGCGAGCCACCGCGCCCAGGGTTGTCAGGCTCCAGGCCCGGCGGTCGCCCGCCAACGGCAGGCGAAACCAGATCAGGCCGGCCAGATGAGCCGGCGGATCGGCGCGCAACTCAGCGGCAAGTGTGCTCAGTTGCCGCGGATCAGCCAGCAGTTCCCGGCGCTCGCCGCCCCGCCCCACCGGCACCTCGCTTTCCACAACCGGTGCGCCACTGGCGCTTGGCAACAGGGCCACACCATAGGCCGGCAGCGCCAGATAGAACGGTTTCGTCGTGAGGCGACTCCAGTTTCTGGCCCACTTTCGCGCCTGATCCGGGTCGAACAGCCCGCGCCGTGGATCGCTCACCGCGTGCACCTGCAAGACGCTGCTATCGACAGTCAATAGAAGAGCCGGCAACTCGGGACTGTCCAGCCACGCCGGTAACGCCGTAATACTTAGCGACAAAGTCGCCGGTAAAACTGCACGCAGCTGCGCCAGAAAAGTTCGATAGGCCGGTAGTCGGGCGTTGCCCGCATCGTGGTCAATTTCCACGCCGGACAACGTCAGCCCCTGCTCTTGCCAGTCGCTGAGCACCTGTTGAATCTGCGCCGTTACTTCGTCCTGGTCCAACGACTTGAGCTGACCATCCAGACGAATCACCGCAATCAGCGGCCGCCCATCGCGTTTGAGCAGCCCCGGATCGATTCGCGCCCGACGCCAACCGGCCTGAGGAAACGCCTGCAAGGCCAGCACCCGTAGCGTCGAAAAGTCCGCACGACTGTCGCGCAGGGCAACGTCATGGGCCGGCGTCCATTGCCGTTGCCAGACGTAGAGCTGCTGATCGAGCGGTGGCGCGTCTTGTTGCTCGCAACCGTTGAGCAGTACCAGCGCCGCCAACAAGGCGATCAAACGCGTGAAAAACATCATGAGAAACCTTTGAGCCAAAGCGGACCTTTGTAGCAGCTGCCGAAGGCTGCGTCCGGCTGCGTAGCAGTCGTAAATCCTGAATGTACGGTTTATCTGAAAAACCGCAGCGCCTGATTTTACGACTGCTGCGCAGCCGGACGCAGCCTTCGGCAGCTGCTACTTAGAGGTCTATGCCATCGGCTTGCGGGCAATGATCACCTGACTTTTCGCCACGACCGCATCCAGTGCCTGCTTGATCTGCGCGCCACGAGGCGAACTCAAAACCGCTTGCCAGGTATCGGCCCAGTGGTTGAGCAACGGGTGGTCGGCATTGCTGAAGTCAACCTTGGCTTCCCAGAACAGCAGCATCCACATCGACCAGTAAAAGCCGTACTGACTGTGGCTGAGTACTTCCAGGCCAGCGTCGCTGACCATCGCCTTGAACTGCTCTTCGCTGATGATGCGAATGTGGTTCGGTTTCTGGAAATACTCCGGCGCGGCGATGTCCTTTTGCAGGTCTTCGGAGCTCGGGTGCGGAACGCTGAGCAAATACAGCGCGCCCGGTTTGCCGACACGCACCAGCTCGGCGAGGAACTGCGCCGGGTCGTCCACATGCTCGATGACTTCGGTGGACACCACGCGGGTGGCCGTGGCGTCGGCAATCGGCAGTGGATTGCAATCGGTGACGTGACATTCGACATCGCGGGCAGGGGTGTCACTGAGGCGCTGACGGGTGGATTCGACCTTGGCCGCGTCGATGTCGGCGATGATGATCTTCGCCCCGCGCATGCCGCAGAAATGAACGTTACCGCCGTCACCACAGCCCACATCCAGCAGCGTGTCATCAGCGCTCACCGGGAAACCGGTGAACAGCTCGCCGGTTTGCTGATTGAACCAGCCACTGAGCATCGCGTCGTGCAGGCCGAGCATGTACGGGTCGACTTTCTCGACCTTGTCCGCCGCAGGCGTCGCGGGAGCGGGCGTGCCCGCCGTGAGTTTCTTCAAAAGGCTCAGCATGAGGTAGCTCCAGAGGATGGGACGGCTGTTCGGGATGTGCTCAGGCGCTTGACCAGCGAGGCGCCGCGGTTGCGCATGGGCATTTCGATGTAGCGGTAGTTGAGTTCGCTCAGCAGCACAATCAGGCCGCCAGCCATCAGCAACGTCAGGATTGGATGACCCGCCGGATTGGGCAACCCGCCAGCCTGTAAACGAAAAGTGAATTCGCGCACCAGTAAATAAGCGGGGATGTGGATCAGGTAAATCCCGTAGGACCGGCTGCCGACCCAGGTCATCAGATTCTTCAGCAGGCCCCGAGGCATCAGGTAATCACGGTTGTAGGACGCCACCCAGACCAGCACCGCGCACAACACGGCAATCACACCGATGCGGTATTGGGTGAACGTAAAGCGATCAGTCGCCATGAAACTGAGCGCCAGCGACAGCACAATCAACGCCGAAACACCGGCCCATGGGCGACGCAAAAACGTCGGTTCCCAGCGCAGGTACGAAGGTTGCGCACTCCACATCGCCAACAGCACGCCGAGGGCCAGTGCATCGGTGCGAACCACCATCAGGATCGGTGTGCGCAACGTGAACAATTGCACCGCGACCAGCGCCAGCAAGGCCCAGACCAGATGCTTGCGGCAGACCAGAATCAGCAAGGGGAACAGCAGGTAGAACTGCTCTTCCAGTGACAGGCTCCAGTACACAAAACTGGTGCCGTATTCGTAGTGATAGAAGCTGTCGGCGAAGCGGAAGTTGGCGTATTGCGCCACACCGGCCAGTGTCGCCTGCACGTTGGCGTGCAGCGTACCGAACGCGCCGGAGCGGTTTAGAAAGAGGCAAGCCAGCAACATCAGCGCCAGCCACAACCAGGCCGATGGCAACAATCGAAAGGCCCGGCGCAGCCAAAAATTGCGCGTCTGCTGCCAGTACTCCTGACGGGTACTGCAACCTTGCAACGCCGGGATCAAACTGCGTGCGATGACAAATCCGGAGATCGCGAAAAACAGGTCAACGCCCCACCAGGGCTGACCGAACGCGGTAATGGTTTGCAGCAAAGGCACCGAGGCTGCAAAGAGGCTGTCTTGCAGGTGATGAAACAGCACGCCGAGTACCGCAATGCCGCGCAACAACTCGATGTCCATGATCCGTTTGTCATTACTCATGCCGTCCTCCTGGACGCTGCATCGGCATCAACCGGTTTACGCGCGATGATCACCTGGCTCTTGGGCATGAACTGATCGAGCATGTGCTTGATCGCCAAACCGTTGGGTTGCGCCAGCAAGTCCTGCCAGGTTTTCGCCCAGCTTTCCATCAGCGGCGGGTACGGCGCCTGGATGCGGTCACGCACTGCGCCGCCCAGATCGCGCCCGGCGGCACGCTCACTGGCCCAGAAGAAGATCATGCCCATCACCCAGAAAAACCCGGTGGCCTGGCGATGCTCGATCACCAACCCCGCGTCCTCGACCAGTGCGGCGAAGCGTTCAGGGGTAAAAATCTGTACATGATTGGGTGATTGGAAGTAGCTCGCCGGGGCGATGCCCTTCTGCAAATGCTCGCCCACCGGCGCAGGAACGCTGAGCAGATACAGCGCACCTGGCCGGCCCATACGCACCAACTCGGCCATGAACGGCTCGGGTTGATCGATGTGCTCCAGCACTTCCATGCACACCACTTTGCTCGCGCAACCATCGGCAAGCGGCAGTGGCAGGCTGTTGCTGACCAGACCGAGATTGGCTTTATCCGACTGCGCGTCCACTTGCCGCGCCAGATCGCGGACCTTGTCGTGCTCACTGTCGGTGAAGATCACCGACGCACCTTGACGCACCGCAAACAGGGTCGCGACCCCTTCGCCACAACCGACGTCCAGCAAGGTGTCGTCGGCGGTAATGGCAAATCCCTTGAGCAGTTCGCCGCTGTCGCCTGAAAACCAGCCGTCATGCATTGCATCGTGCAAGCCCACTTCTCTTGGCGACACACGGGTGGGCGTAACCGGTAACGGCGCGGGCGCAGGCTTCGCTTCAGGAAAGAAACTTCTGACCAATGCGCGAATCATGCTTCAGGGGTTTCCACGGCACGGTGCTCGAACAGGTGCTCAAAAAACACCTTAAGCCGCTGCTCGGCGGTGGCCTGGCTGCAGAATTTCTTGAGGCTGGCCACGGCATGCACGGACATCTGCGCGTAACGGTCGGGGTCACCCTTGGCCACGTCATAGCTTGATTGGTAAGCCCGGCACAACGACGCCCAATTGGTCACGTAACGCAGGGTACGAAACGCCCGGCGCGGGTCATGAGGCCAAGCGGTCAGTTCATCCGTGGAGTCGATCAGGAACGCATTGTCGGCATCCAGATAATCAATCATCGCCGTGGTCCGTGGCGCCACTGCCGGTTTTGCGCAGGACATGAACTCCATCAGCGGCAGGCATTGGCCTTCGCCGTAGGACGTGTTGACCACGTAGCTGGTTGCCTGCACCAGACGCTCGTAGTCCACGTCGGTCAGATAGCCGTAAATCAGCACGATGCGGCAGCGATAGGACTGGTTTTTGTACAAGTGGTGAAGGATGTCAGTCAACGCTGCTTCGGCATCGTGGTGCGTCAATTTGAGCACCAGTGTCGCGTCGTCCACTTCGCGGAATGTCACGCAAAAGGCACTGAGCATGTCTTCCCAGTTCTTGCGTCCGTCGCCGGGGTTGAACACCGAGGTGTAAATCACGCCGTCGAGGACCAACTCGTGTTCACTCGGCGGGGCCGCGAAATCGATGCCCACACCTTCGCGCGATGACGCAGGCCCAAAGGCTCGCAAGTCGAGTTCGCGGCTGTCTGCCAGCAACCCTTTGATCTTCAATCGCACCTGGCTGGCCAAGGGCTGACACTGCAGTTGAGCACCGCGCTCGGAAAACCGGTCCCACACCGGAGCAGGCACTGCGACGATCGGGTAGTCGGTGCCCATCGCCTCGCGCACCGCATCAACGGTATAGCTGGAATGAGTAATCGCCGCACCCGATGCCCGCAACACGGTGCGCCAGTCATTGAGCGGATCACCGGCAAAGGGCTCGTTGGGAATGGTGCTGAATTCCCACGCGAACACCGGTAGTGTCGGACAGGCGAAATTGATCGGTGTGCGATGCGGCGGCGAGAACGAAAGGAACACGCAGTCTTCACCACGGGCCAGGCAGTCGAGGTACAAGGCATCGACTTCGGTCTGCGGGTCGCTGACCTCTACTACTCGCCCCAATCGTTCCAACACCGGCCGGTACTCCTTGAGTACGAAGTAATAGCTGTACTCCGAACGCCCCAGATTCTGAGCAATGGTGTGCTGGTTGGTTTCCGAATGAATGATGATCAGCATGCGGCGTTATCCGTGACAGTCGCTGCCGGCAAAGCCTGTGGCGCCAGCCCGAAAAAATCCGCCAGGCGCTTCTGCACCGGAGCGAAAGCGCAGTAGTCGTGCATACGTTCGACGGCGGCAAGGGACATGCGCTGATACTCCAGCGGTTGCGCCTTGGCCATCCGATAGCTGTTTTCGTAAGCGGTTTTCAGCGAACCCCAGTCCGGGCGATAGCGCAGAGTCCGGTAAATGATCCGTGTGTCCTGCGGCCAGATGGTCAGCTCTTCGCTGGACTTGACCACAAACGCGACGCGCTCATCGATGTAATCCTCCATGGCCGTGTGATCCGGAGCGATCACTGGTTGACCGCTGGCCATGAACTCCATCAGCGGCAGGCACAGGCCTTCGCAGCGCGAGGCATTGACGTAGTAACTGGCGGCTTCATAAAGCCGGGCGTATTGCGGATCGTCCAGGTAACCGTGCATCACCACCACCCGACAGGCGAATGGCGAGAGCTGCGCGAGCAAGGTCATCAGCTCGTCGTAATAGGACGACAGGTCGCTTTGGGTAATCTTCAGCACCAAGGTGGCATCAGCCGTTTCGCGGAAGGCCCAGCAGAATGCGGTGATCAGTTGATGCCAGTTCTTGCGGCCGTCACGCGGGTTGAACACGGTGACGTAGACCACGCCGTCGACCCGGGTTTGTACCATCGAGGTGGTGTCTGGCCATTGGCGTGGTTCAGGTTCTGGCACGGCAATCGTCTGCGGGCCGGCGATGGCTGGCAGGTATTCGGCCACTCGAGCATGTGCCGCATCCGAGAGCAAATCGCGAATGCCTTCCCAGTACCACTGGCTCAGAAAGTGTGTGCGATGCACCGGAATCGGCAGTGTTTTGCCCATGTCCCGGCGCCACATGTGCAGGTAATGCCGGGCAATCACGAAGCGACGTTTCAGTGTCAGCGGCGGTGGCTTCAACGCCTCCAGCTCGGCTTCGCGCGCGGCCAGTTCCTCAGCGGTCGGCACCACGGGAATCAGTGCATCGGCGCTGAGCCCCAGCGTACGCGTATCGAAAATGCAGCCCTTGATCTCCAGCGTCGAACCGGCGTTCACCGGGACACTGGTGTGCTGACGGCGAATGGCCGCGAAGTTTTCCCACAACGGCGTGGGCAACACCAGCACCGGGAAGTCGTCCCCCATGGCCTTACGAATCGCCCGGGCGGTATGACTGGAGAGCGTGATCACCCGGCCCTGACGCGCCAGCATTTGCGTCCAGTCCTGGCGCGGATCGTTGTCCCACTGCTCATCGGGAATCGAGTCGAACTCCCAGGCCACCACGCAGATCGTCGGGCACTCAAGGTCGTTCGGGGTTTTCTGCGGCGGCGTAAATGACAGGAACAGACTGTCTTCGCCAGCGGCCTGCAGCTGTTTGTAGAGGGGATCGACCTCGGCGGTGGAGGACACCACATGCACGCGCCCAAGGCTTTCGAGCACCGGGCGATACGCCTTGAGCACGAAGTAGTAACTGTATTCGGGACGACCGAGGCTCTGGCTGATGGAGCTGTCGTTGACGTCCGAGTAAAGAATGAAATTCATGGCATCCCACGAGGAAACCGCCATCCCGGCAGCCCCACTCTATGACGGCAAAGCCATGGATCGAGCCGGYATTCGCCAGTCATCGCCCATCGTCTTCTTGCCCGTCTACGTTCTTGTTTTAATGGTCGGATTCGCGGAGTCTCGGAAGATCCCAAACAAACACCGGTTATCGTGACGAGGGGCATTCTAAACACATCCATTGAGGATTCGTGAACCGCCCGGCGAGAATAAAGCGGGTGACTCTACTGAGAACTGATTGGTCACGATTGGACCTGTTGAAATTGCCGAGCAATTGGCACAGATTGGCTACCAAACAACTACAACAAAAATATTTCGCCTGTCTTTCGACCCGGTCATCCAACCGGTCTGTCAGACATCTCCTTGAAACCTGTGGGGAATGGACGAGATTAATGACCAAGGGGCTGCTGTTTGAAAAAGCGTCTGTTCGTGACGGGTCTCAGTGGATTCGTCGGACAACACATCCAATCTCGCCTGAACGCTGATGCCTCGGATTGGGCGCTTCTGCCTGCCACTTCCCGTTACAATCTCGTTGAGCCAGACAGCCTCGAAGATCTGTGGCCCGAGATGCCCGACGCGGTCATTCACCTGGCAGGCCAGACGTTCGTTCCTGAAGCCTTCCGCGATCCGGCGCGCACGCTCGGCATTAACTTGCTCGGCACCTTGAATTTGCTTCAAGCCCTGAAGGCCCGAGGCTTCAACGGTACTTTTCTGTACGTCAGCTCTGGCGACGTTTACGGCCAGGTCAGCGAAACCGATCTGCCCATCACCGAACACCAGCCACCCTGCCCGCGCAATCCCTATGCCGTGAGCAAATTGTCGGCGGAATTCCTGAGCCTGCAATGGGGGCTGAGCGAAGGCTGGCCGGTCATGGTCGCCCGCCCGTTCAATCACATTGGCACCGGCCAGAGCGAAAGCTTCGTCATCGCCAGCGCTGCCCGGCAGATCAGCCGAATCAAACAAGGCTTGCAAGCGCCGCAACTGGAAGTCGGTGACGTCGATGTCACACGCGACTTCCTGGATGTAAACGACGTAATTTCGGCTTACCTGGCGCTGCTGGAAAAGGGCGTGCCGGGACAGGTCTACAACATCTGCTCGGGGCACGAGCAGAGCATTCGCAGTTTGATCGAACAACTGGGGGACCTCGCCCAGGTCGACATGCAATTGATTCAAGACCCCACACGCCTTCGCCGCGCAGATCAGCGTCGCGTTTGTGGTAGCTCTGCCAAGCTTGCACAGGCCACAGGATGGGCGCCTGAAATCACAACACAACAATCCCTGCGGGCGATCCTGTCCGACTGGGAGAAGCGAGTACGACAAGAATGACAAAAAGTGCACTGATCACAGGGATCACCGGCCAGGACGGCGCGTATCTGGCCAAACTGCTGCTCGACAAGGGTTATAAAGTCCACGGGTTAGTGGCGCGACGCAGCAGCGATTCGCGCTGGCGCCTGCGTGAGATGGGCGTCGAGGGCGACATTGTTTACCTGGACGGCGACATGGCCGATGCCTGCTCCGTGCAGCGCGCGGTCATCAAGTCGGCCCCGGACGAGGTCTATAACCTGGCCGCGCAAAGCTTCGTCGCCGCCTCCTGGGACCAACCGGTCACCACCGGCATCGTTGACGGCCTGGGCGTGACTCACCTGCTCGAAGCCATTCGTCAATTCAGTCCGCATACGCGTTTTTATCAAGCATCCACCAGCGAAATGTTTGGCCTGATCCAAGCCGAGCAGCAGGATGAAAACACCCCGTTCTACCCTCGCAGCCCGTACGGCGTGGCCAAGCTGTATGGCCACTGGATCACTGTGAATTACCGCGAAAGTTTCAACCTGCACGCCAGCAGCGGGATCCTGTTCAACCACGAATCCCCCCTGCGTGGCATCGAGTTCGTGACCCGCAAAGTCACCGACGCCGCCGCCCGCATCAAGCAGGGCAAACAGCAGGAACTGCGTCTGGGCAACATCGACGCCAAGCGCGACTGGGGATTTGCCGGCGACTACGTCGAAGCGATGTGGCTGATGCTGCAACAAGACAAGCCCGATGACTTCGTGGTCGCCACCGGCGTGACCACCACCGTGCGCGAAATGTGCCGGATCGCTTTCGACCACGTCGACCTGAACTATCGCGATTTTGTGAAAATCGACCCGGCGTTTTTCCGCCCGGCCGAAGTGGAAGTATTGCTGGGCAACCCGGCCAAAGCCCAGCGCGTACTTGGCTGGAAGCCAAAGACCGATCTGGATACCTTGATCCGCATGATGATGGATGCGGACATGAAACGCGTCGCCAAGGAGTAGGCCATGCTGATTCCCGTGATTCTCTCCGGCGGTGCCGGTACTCGCTTGTGGCCGGTGTCCCGTGAGGGCCATCCCAAACCCTTCATGACCTTGCCCGATGGTCAGTCGCTGTTGGGCAAAACCTACCGCCGTGCCGCCGGTTTGCTCGATGGCTGGGGCGATATCGTCACGGTGACCAATCGCGACTACTACTTCCAGAGCAAGGATCACTATCAGGAGGCGCACCTCGGTCGCCATCGCGGGCATTTTCTGCTTGAGCCGACCGGTCGCAATACAGCCCCGGCGATTGCGGCGGCTGCGCTGTCGCTGAAAGCCCTGCACGGCGACGAAGCGATCATGGTGGTGATGCCGGCCGACCATTTGATTCTCAACGTAGATACCTTAAAGACCGCCGTGGAACACGCCGTGAATCTGGCCAAAGATGGTTTTCTGGTGACGTTTGGCGTGGTGCCGACCGCTCCGGAAACCGGATTTGGCTATATCGAAACCGGCGCAGCGCTGGACCATAAAGGGGCGGCCAAGGTGCAGCGCTTCGTCGAAAAACCCGACCTGCAAACCGCGACGCATTACCTGGAAAGTGGCAACTTCCTGTGGAATTCCGGGATGTTCTGCTTCTCGATCGCCTCCGTGCTGGCCGAGTTGGAAATACACGCCCCCGAGTTACTCGAGCAGGCGAAAACCTGCATGGCGGCCAGTAACCCGGTGGAAACCGTCGGGTTCCTGCAACAGGAGTTGTCCCCGGAGTTGTTCTCGGAAATGACTGACATTTCCATCGACTACGCCCTGATGGAGCGTTCCGACAAGGTGGTTGTGGTGCCCGCCGCTTTCGACTGGAGCGACATCGGCTCGTGGGGCGCGGTAGCCGCGCTGGTGCCGGCTGATGCACAAAACAACCGCGCCAGCGGCGACGCGGTGTTCATCGACAGTCACAACAACTTTATCCAGAGCGAAGACCGTCTGGTGGCGGCCGTGGGTGTGGATAACTTGATCATCATCGACACCGCCGATGCAGTGTTGGTGGCCCACGCTGATCGCGCCCAGGACGTGCGCCGGGTGGCCAAACAGCTCAAGGACAAAGAGCACGAAGCCTATCGCCTGCACCGTACGGTCAGCCGACCTTGGGGCACCTACACCGTGCTCGAAGAAGGCCCGCGCTTTAAAATCAAACGCATCGTGGTCAAACCCGGTGGTAAGTTGTCGCTGCAAATGCACCACCATCGCAATGAACATTGGGTGGTGGTCGAAGGCATGGCCAAGGTGACCAACAACGGTACCGGCACCCACCTGGTGGCCAAGAACGAATCAACGTTCATTGCCGCCGGTCACAAACATCGCCTGGAAAACCCCGGCGTGATCGACCTGGTGATCATCGAAGTGCAAAGCGGCGAATACCTGGGGGAGGACGATATCGTCCGCTTCGAAGACCATTACGGCAGGACGGTTTGAATGCTGCTTTCTCTGTACCGCTCGCTGTGGGGCTATCGGGGTTTTATCTTCGGTAGCGTCCAGCGAGAGTTTCAGTCGCGATATCGCAATTCGTTGTTCGGTGCCCTGTGGACCGTGCTCAACCCGCTGTCGATGATCGTCGTCTACACCGTGATCTTTTCCCACATCATGCGTGCTCGTTTACCGGGCGTGGATGACGGCATGGCCTACAGCGTCTACCTCTGTGCTGGCCTGCTGACTTGGGGGCTGTTCGCCGAAATCACTTTGCGCAGCCAGAACATGTTTCTGGATAACGCCAACCTGCTGAAAAAAATCAGCTTCCCGCGGATCTGCCTGCCGGTGATCGTGCTGTTCAATGCCGGTATCAACTTCGCGATCATCATCGGCTTGTTCCTCGGCTTTCTGCTGATCACCGGACGTTTTCCGGGCATGGCCTTGTTGGCCTTGCTGCCGCTGTTGGCGTTGCAAATCATGTTTTGTGCCGGATTAGGGATGATTCTTGGCGTAATGAACGTGTTCTTCCGCGATGTCGGACAATTCTTCGCTATCTGTATGCAATTCTGGTTCTGGCTGACGCCGATTGTGTACCCGATGAGCATCCTGCCGGAATGGGTACAACGTCTGCTGCAACTCAACCCCCTGACCAACCTGATCACCAGCTATCAGAACGTGTTTCTTTACGGCCAATGGCCGGTCTGGAGTTCGCTACTGCCCATCTTCGTCAGCGGCGTGGTGTTCTGCGTGATCGGGCTGCGGTTGTTCCGTCAGCGGGTCGGTGAAATGGTGGATGAACTCTGATGGGGCACATACGCGTCACCGGCCTGGGCAAGGCCTACAAGCAATACCCTACGCGCTGGAGTCGGCTGGCCGAATGGCTGATTCCGTTTTCACCGATTCGCCATCACCCCCACTGGGTGCTGCAAGACGTGGCATTCGAGATCGCCCCCGGTGAAGCGGTGGGCATCGTCGGGGTCAATGGAGCCGGCAAAAGCACCCTGCTGAAAATGATCACCGGTACGACCCAACCCACCTGCGGCAACATCCAGCTCGAAGGCCGTGTCGCCGCCCTGCTGGAACTGGGCATGGGCTTTCACGCAGATTTCACCGGCCGGCAGAACGCGATCATGGCCGGGCAACTGCTGGGCATGCACGTCGAAGAAATTGAAGCATTGATGCCCGAGATCGAACGTTTCGCGGAAATCGGCGACGCCATCGATCACCCGGTGCGCACCTATTCCAGTGGCATGCAGATGCGTCTGGCATTCAGCGTGGCCACCGCCCGACGCCCGGATATCCTGATCGTCGACGAAGCGCTCTCAGTGGGCGACGCCTACTTTCAACACAAAAGTTTCGATCGCATCCGCAGCTTTCGCAAAGCCGGCACCACCCTGCTGATCGTGTCCCATGATCGCTCCGCCATTCAGTCGATCTGCGACTCGGCGATCCTCCTTGAAAAAGGTCGCATGGCCATGCACGGCACACCTGAAGCCGTCATGGATTACTACAACGCCCTGCTCGCCGAGCGTGAAGGCCAGACCGTGCGTCAGGAAGCGCTCTCTGGTGGTCAAGTCAGCACCATTTCCGGTACCGGTGAAGCCGGGATTCTCAGCGTGCGCCTGCTGGACGAAAACGACCGATCCATCGACGCCGCCGAAGTCGGTCAGCCAGTGGTGCTGGAGGTAAAGGTTGAAGTCCGCCAGGACATCGAACGGCTGGTGCTGGGTTTCATGATCAAGGATCGCCTGGGCCAAGCCATGTACGGCATCAATACCCATCGTCAAGACAAGGCTCTGACCGACCTGCAGGCCGGCGAGCGCGTGACCTACCGCTTTGCTTTCGTCATGGGCCTGGGCAAGGGCAACTATTCCGTGGCGCTGAGCCTGTCTCGGCTGGATTCGCACCTGGACCGCAATTTCGAGTGGCGCGACTACGGGTTGGTATTCCATGTGATTAATAACCGGCACGAAGACTTTGTCGGTTGCTCGTGGCTGGGAGCGAAAACCACCATCACTCGCGCGAACACGCCGATCACCTCGGAGAGCACGCCATGACGCGTCTGCTGGTGGAATGCACCCACGTGTTTCAACACCCCAAGGTCAATTCGGGCATTCAGCGCGTGGTGCGCAACGTCATCAATCAGCTGCCGGAAAGTGTGGGCGGGGTTGAGTGCATTCCGGTCGTGATGCTCAAAGGCAAACTCTATCGAGTGCTGAAGCTCGGCGCACTGAACATCCCGTTTTTCGATCACATGATGATCTTTGGTGGACGACTGGGGCGATTGGCTCACCGTTTCTGGCAACTGCATCAACGCCTGCACAATCGCAGCAACTCGCGAGTGATCAAGCGTTTGCTGCACGTGGCCTACCGGGTAACGGCGGTCACCTGCTTCAGCATTCCGCTGCGGGTGATCGAAGGCATCAACCAGTATCAGCTGCCCAAACGCTGCACGCCGTTGCAGCACCAGCCGGGGGATCAATTGGTGCTACTGGACTCGTCCTGGCATACCGATTTTTTCCCGTTTGCCGAACAGCTCAAACGTGAAGGCGTGGGCATCGTTGCAGTCATCTACGACCTCATTCCCCTTACTCACCCGCAGTTCTACGACAACCGGTTGGTGCAGGTTTTCAACGAATGGTTCGACTGGATCACGAAAACCGCCGATGGCTACGTGGCGATTTCTGCCACGGTGCGCGATCAGGTCCGCGAGGAATTGCAGCACCGTCTGGGTTCTGCCAAGGCCAATGAGTTGTGGTTCGATTATTTCCACCTCGGTTCCGAGCTCGACCTGAGCGAAGCCACCGCTGCTGTGGAACCGAGCCTTGCACGACTGTTTCAGACGCCGGAACCGGTGTTTTTGATGGTCAGTACCATCGAGCCGCGCAAGAACCACGACTACCTGCTGGACGCCTTTGAGCTCGCTTGGGCGGCGGGCTCCAACGCCCGGCTGTGCATTGCCGGTCGAATCGGCTGGAAGTGCGACGCACTGCTCGGCCGGGTACGCAATCACCCGCAACTGAACCAGCGTCTGTTCATGTTCAACGACCTGAGCGATACCAGCCTCGAACATGCCTACAGCCACGCCAGCTCGCTGGTGTTTCCGTCCTATGTCGAAGGCTTCGGCCTGCCACTGGTGGAAGCCATGCAGCGTGGATTGCCGGCCATGGGCAGCGATATTCCGGTCTTTCGCGAAATCGGTGGTGAATTCATGGCGTACTTTGATCTGGCCGAGCCACACAGCCTGGCCGACCTGGTCGTGCGTTTCGAGCGCAGCGGTCAGTTCCCGGCGACCCGCGACGTAGCCGACTGGCGCTGGATCGGCTGGCGTGAGGCCAGTGCGCAATTGGCCGAACGAACCCTGCGCAATCTTGAACAAGCGCCGGTCATGCCAGAGAGGCAATATGCGAATTGCCCTTAATGCCCGGATCCTCCAGGCGCCGCGTACCGGCATCGGCCACTACGTCGCCGAACTGGCGAACGCTCTTGCGAGTGAGCCCGATGTTGAACTGGCGCTGTTTCATGGCTGGGGTTGGAGCTCCGTGCTGCCTGAAGCGGCCATGCCCGGTTATTCCCGACTGACGCCGCTGCTGCGGCAAATTCCGGGGGCCTATCAGGCCCGGCGCTGGCTGGAGCAGAAACGCTTCGATCAAGGTCGCGCGCAATCCATCGACCTCTACCACGAACCGAGCTTGTGGCCGCTGTCGTTCGAGGGCCCGACGGTCATCACCCTGCATGACCTGACACATCTGCACTACCCCGACACACAGCCGCCCGCGCGCTTGCGAGAAATCGAACGGCGGCTGGCCGACGGCGTGCGCCAGGCGAGCCTGATTCTCACCGACTCGCAGTACATTGCTGATGAAGCTCAGGCGCATTTCGGGCTACCGGCCGAACGCTTTGTCGTTGCTCCACTGGGCGTAGCCGCGCGTTTCCACCCAAGGGCACCTGAGGCCATCGACGCAGTCCTCAAGGCGCATGGCGTCGAGCCACGGGAATACTTCCTCTGTGTCGGCACCCTGGAGCCGCGCAAGAATCTAACCTTGGCCCTGCGCGCCCACGCCCGACTGCCTGAATCGGTCCGTCAGCGTTTTCCACTGCTGATCGTCGGCATGGCCGGCTGGCAGCGCGAGCAGTTCAGTGAAGAACTGCATCAGGCTTTGGCCTGCGGTCACGTCTGTTTGCTGGGCTATCTGCCCGACGAACAAGTGGCACAACTGTTGGCCGGCGCTCGGGCGCTGATTTTTCCGTCGCTCTATGAAGGCTTTGGCCTGCCGGTGCTGGAGGCCATGGCCAGCGGCACGCCGGTCATTCTGACTCGACGTTCGGCCATGCCCGAAGTGGCAGGCGCTGCGGGCAACTATGTTGAAACGGACGAACCCGACGGCTTACGCGATGCAATGAGCCGTCTGATCGATGATCAAGCGCATTGGCAGGTATGCCGAGAAGCCGGATTACATCAAGCAAGGCTTTTTACCTGGGAACGCTGTGCGCAGGTTACGGCCCGCGCCTACCGCCAGGCTATGGGAGGTTGAATGCGAGTTCTTCATTTTTTCAAGACGTACCTGCCTGACTCGGTCGGCGGGATCGAGCAAGTTATTTTCCAGTTGTGCGAAAGCGGAGCCCAGCACGGCGTTGAAGGCCAGGTGCTGACACTCAGTGCCGATCCTGCCCCGCCGGTGGTTCAGCTTGGCCATCACGAAGTTCATCGGGCCAGACTCGACATTCAGTTCGCCTCCACGGGGTTCTCCTGGAGCGTCTTCAAACAGTTTCGCGAGTTGGCGGCCGAAGCCGACGTGGTCAATTATCACTTTCCATGGCCCTTCATGGACCTGGTGCATTTCGCCAGCGGCGTGAATAAACCGAGCGTGGTGACCTACCACTCGGACATCATTCGCCAGAAACACCTGCTCAAACTCTACCGGCCGCTGATGAACCGCTTTCTGGCCAGCGCCGACCGGATCGTCGCAGCATCCCCCAACTACTTGCACACCAGCGATGTGCTTCAGCAGTTTCAGGACAAGACCCGCGTGATTCCCTACGGCCTGAACAAGGCAGGTTATCCACAGCCCGACAGCGAGCGCATGGCCCACTGGCGGCAGAAGCTTGGGGATAAGTTTTTTCTGTTTGTAGGGGTGATGCGTTACTACAAAGGTTTGCACATCCTGCTCGACGCCTTGAAGGACCTGGATTACCCCACGGTGATTGTCGGTGCCGGCCCACTGGAAGCGGAACTTCACGCCCAGGCGGCAGCTTTGGGTTTGCGCAATATTCACTTCCTCGGACGCCTGGGCGACGAAGACAAAGTGGCGCTGCTGCAACTGAGCTACGCCATCGTGTTCCCGTCGCACCTGCGCTCAGAAGCGTTCGGTATTTCGCTGCTGGAAGGCGCGATGTATGGCAAACCGATGATCTCCAGCGAGATCGGCACCGGCACCAGTTACATCAACATTCACAACGAAACCGGGCTGGTGGTTCCTCCAAGTAATCCACAGGCCTTCCGTGAAGCAATGCGCACGCTGTGGGAAAACCCGACGCGCGCGGCGCAAATGGGCGTGAAGGCTGAGGCGCGTTATCGGAAATTATTCACGGCGGACGAAATGGGCCGCAAGTGGACAGAGTTGTACGAAGAACTGCTGGAAGAAAAATACCTGTCCTACGCATAACTGCTTCTTTGTGGGAGCGAGCCTGCTCGCGAAAGCGGTGTGTCAGTCGACATAAAAGTTGAATGTCAGAAAGCCTTCGCGAGCAGGCTCGCTCCCACATGGGTTCACCCACAAGTCCTGCGTCACAGATCCAGCACCAACGGCTGCGAACCCTGCGCCGGCACCGCACAACAAATCAGCACTTCTCCTGCGCCGGGCACTTCTGCCGGTACCTGTGGATAACTCACCGCACCGCTGATCAGACGGGTTTTGCAGGTCCCGCAGGATCCGCCGCGGCAACTGAACTCCGGGCGCAAACCACGGCTTTCGGCCAACTCCAGCAAACTCCCGCTATCGGGCTTCCAGCGCGCTTCTTTGGCCGAGCGCTCGAACACGACCGCCACCGATGTCGTGGCGGCCGGTGGTTGCTCGATGACCACGGCATCCGGGTCGGGTATCCGGCGCAACGTTGACGGACCAAAGGTCTCGGCGTGAATCCTCGAATCACGGATGTCCATCTCACGCAGGCTGTCGTACATCGCCTGGGTAAAACTGCCTGGACCGCAGAGGACAAAATCCAGCTGATCGTAGTCTTCCACCTCGAGCATGGTCTTGAGCAGGTCGGCGTCGATCCGCCCGGTCAGGTCAAACTCTTCGCCTTCACGCGCATCGGGCTCCGGCTGACTGAGCAAACGCAGGACGCGCACCGCGTCGCCGAGCCCGTCGAGCAAGCGGTTCAGTTCCGAGCGAAACGGTTGATCGGCCAAGGCTCGCGAACTCTGGAAGAACCAGGTCGGGCGGATGCTTCGCGTGCGCAGGCCTTGATAAACCACTTCGCGCACCATCGACAGCAGCGGCGTAATGCCCACGCCCGCGGCCAGCAACACCAGCGGGCGCCGCTCATGAGGTGCCACCGTGAAATGCCCTTGAGGCGCACGGGCCTCCAGAACATCACCGACACGAATCCGCTCATGCAGATGCGATGACACCAACCCGTCACGCTTCACGCTGATACGGAAAAAATCATCAGACGGCGCGCTCGACAGGCTATACGTGCGGATATGCACATCACCGGCAATGTTGAATCGCAGGGGCAAATGCTGCCCGGCCTGAAACACCGGCAACCCGGCGCCATCGGTGGGCTCCAGATAAATCGAACGGATGTTTTGGCTTTCCGATTCGATACGCACTACCCGCAGCGGCCGCCAGCAATCACCCAAGGCCTTGGCTTGCAAACGCGCGGAGGCCTGCGTCCAAGTGCCGGTCAGCAGGCTGGTGGGCGACATGCCGTCGAAGCGCCAGCGCAAGGCCAGCGCCGCAGGCCGACGCACCACGCGCTCGACCTCGAAGGTCCACAGCCGCTCGGCGCCTTGAAAGGCTTCGATTTGCGGGCCGTCGAGGATGATCTCGGTGCGCCCACAGAGGTGCAGCAGGTCACCTGAATTGAAATCGATGAACAACAAACCAGCGCGAGGATTGATCAGCAGATTGCCCAGCGTGTTGAAATGCAGGTTGCCGGCGAAGTCCGGAATGGTCAGGCGATTGCCCTCTACCTGTACGAAACCGGCCTGCCCGCCCCGGTGAGAAACATCCACCGAACGCTGACCATCGACGTCCACGTAGCTGGCGACAAAGAACGTATCCGCCTCGACGATCATGGCTCTGGCCGCGTCATCCAGTTCATTCAGGTGCTGTGCAACGCGGCTCGCGGGGTCCGCCAATGGCACCGAGCGAAACTGGCGCAATTGAATGTATTGGGGGCAGTTGCCGAATGATTGCTCCACCGTCACGCCGAATCCGCCGGCCGTCACCGCGTCGACTCGACCATTGAGGCGGTTGCGACGTCGGGTGTGCAGTTCGATACCGAGCAGACCGATGGCGGCACCGTCTTGCAGTTGCGCGGGGTCATCGGCACTCGGCAAACAGTCGAACTGCAACAGTGAAGGGTCGGGAGAATGAGCGAAGCCCGGCGGCCCTTCAAGAATGCTGGCCCAAGGGTTGCCATCGGCATCTACGGCGCCGTACAGCATGAACGGCAGTTGTTGATAGAACGTGCGGTGCTGATCCGGCATCTGACTGCGAATCACCCTGCGACCGAACGCCTCCATTCGCTCGGCAACACCCACATGAGCTTGCAGCTGTTTCTCGCCGGTGTGCCAAGGTGAATGTTCCATAACGGTTTTCCCCTACGCCTATTGCGCACAGTGAACAGCCCGAGCAGGTCGGGCCGTGAGCATCAGGCAGTTTTTTGCAAACCGGCCACGGTACGCGGCATGCCGACAAAACCAGGCAAGGCTTCAACCCGCGCCAGCCAGGCGCGGATGTTGGCGTAGTCGTCCAACGAGACATTGCCTTCCGGCGCATGGGCGATGTAGCTGTAGGCGGCCACATCGGCGATGGTTGGCTCGGCGCCCGCCAGGTACGGCGTTGCAGCCAGTTCTTGATTGATCACTTTGAGCACGGTATGGGAATAAGCGATGACCTCTTCAGCGTTGTAAGGCCCACCAAACACCGTGATCACCCGCGCCCTGGCCGGGCCAAAGGCAATTGGCCCGGCGGCAACGGACAACCACCGCTGAACCTTGGCTGCTCCGACTGGATCAGCCGGCAGCCAGCGACCGTTTCCATATTTCTGAGCCAGATAAACCAGGATCGCATTGGAGTCGGCCAGCACCACGCCTTGATCATCAATGACGGGCACCTGACCGAACGAATTGAGTGCCAGAAAGTCCGGTTGCTTGTGCTCGCCCTTGGCCAAATCGACAAAGATCAGCTCGGTCGGCAGTTGCAGCAGCGACAGCATCAGCTCCACACGGTGAGCATGGCCGGAACGAGGGAAGTTGTAGAGTTTGATCGCTTGCATGGTCGACTCCGCTGGGTGGTGGCGCCGTTCAGGAAGGATCAGCACCGATGGACGCCATCTTCCACCCACAACCAAAACAACAGAATAACCAGTAAACGCAATCCATTATTTCATTCAGCGCAATAACCCATTAACCGCGCAGCGACGGATGTTCTCTTAATGTTGTCACGGCGAAATCGACAAAACTGCGGACTCGCACCGGCGCCTTGCGGCCACCCTGGTAGACCACATGAATGGGTAACGCAGGTAGCTCGAAGTCAGCCAGCACGATTTCCAATTCACCGGCGGCAACGTTGCTGGCCACTTGATAAGACAGGACCCGAGTGAATCCCAAACCCATGCATGCCGCCATGATGGCCGCCTGATTGGCGGTGACCACCAGACGCGGTTCCGGACGTACATTCAGCGGCTCGCCCCCTTCAAGGAATGGCCAGGTTCTTTGCTGCCCAATGGACGACGTTGCAACGATCGGGGCAGCAGTGAGCTCGTTTGGGTGCCGTGGCCTGCCACGGGCCGCCAAAAACGTCGGGGAAGCACAAACCACCCGCCGCACCTCACCCACTCGAATCGCATGTTGATTGCTGTCAGGCAACTCACCGATGCGCACCGCCACATCAATGCCCTCCTCGACCATGCTCACAACCCGGTCAACCAGTAAGGCATTGATGCTGACTTCAGGAAATTGAGAGAGATAACCGACCATCACCGGTGTGACAAACAACTCACCGAACAACACCGGCGCGGTGATCGTCAGTTGCCCGCGGGGCTGGGCATGACTGCCGGCGGCCGAATCCTCCGCTTCCTGCAGTTCGGCAAGAATCCTCCGACAATCCTCCAGATAACGCTGCCCCGCCTCGCTCAAATGCACGCTGCGGGTAGTACGCGTCAGCAACAGAGTGCCAATGCGCTTCTCAAGTGCTGCCACTGCCCGGGTGACACTGGCCGCCGACATCCCCAAACGCCGTGCCGCCGCCGAGAAACCTTGTTCCTGGGCCACGGCGGCGAAGACCTGCATTTCCTGGAATCGGTCCATGGGGCATGTCCTTTATTCAGATAAAAAAAATCGCAACCGTAGGCTGCGATTTTTAGTGTTTGTGCAGGATAAATAAACAATGTCACAGCGCGAGTGAATTTACAGCCCTTGGTAGCCGGTCGGGTGAAGGGTATCGAACAGGGGAAATCCGATGCCGAGAATCCCGTCGTAGCTACTCAAGCAACTGATCAATCAAAACCGCGTTGCTGTAGATCAAACTTCCATCACTCGCTCTATGCCCGACCAAATGGAACTGACCGCGCTCGTTGTGTATATAGACGCGCATTTGGCAGTCGGACAAAGGTCCATATCCCTCTGGCAGCATCAATTCCAGTGAGCTCATGTCGACATCGACCATGGCTTCACGCTCATGGGTCTTCTGCAGGCGTTCTTCAGCTTGTTCCAGACCCAGATGGAGGGTTCCATCGACGTAAAAATGGATTTCCCCCACCGGGGTCGACTTTTGTTCTCCGTTGACTTTGCACCAGCCTTCGATCGTCAAGGCACTCATGACGCGAAACCTCCGTTGTGGACTGCGGGACTCTGTGGCTCTTGTCTCTTCTCAATGAAATCCGCTTCTGGCCAGTTCTGCCATCCGTCATCGGAAGTGAGTATAGCTGGCGACCGGGCCTCGCTTGCTGTAACCGCGTCGGCAGAAGGTCATCTGCTTCATCGGAAAAACTCATGTGATGGGATGTTTTTCAGCGTTTTTCCAATCATGTTGACTGATCTATGCCCATCTAGTCCCGAGAGACGTGATGCTGAATATCTATAGTTGCATGTAGCGAATAGCTTTAAACAATTAACGTAATGTTCGAATTGGAATATTGGTCAGCCGTTTCTCAGAAAAAGCGCCTGTTCCGTCCATGCACTATACTTCTGGCTGATTTTACCGTCGCAATGGATGGTACTTGTCTGCCCTGCTTGGACGTCAGTGGCGATGCTTTTGCATCACCACTGAGCAACAGGAATAGGATGAAGAGAAAATGGCAATAGCAATTGTCTTGATACTAATCGTTATTGCATCAGTGCTGTTTCATATACTAGCGCCGTGGCAGGCGACACCGGCAGCTTCCAACTGGGGGTCAATAGACACCACCCTCTTCATCACCCTGATCATTAGCGGAATATTTTTCATCGCCATCACGGTATTTATGGCGGTAGCCGTGATGCGGTATCGTCACAAGGAGGGTTCCAGGGCGGCTTACCAGCCAGAAAATAAAAAGTTGGAAGTATGGTTAATTATCGTTACCTCAGTGGGTATTGCCGGGATGTTGGCGCCAGGTCTGGTTGTTTACAACGATTTCATCCGGGTGCCGAAAAATGCTTACGAACTTGAAGTGGTCGCCCAGCAGTGGCAGTGGGCCTTTCGTTTTCCCGGTCAAGACGGAAAGCTGGGCAGATCGGATATTAAGTTTATTGATCCTGCCAATCCCCTCGGCCTTGATCCCAAGGATCCTGTAGGGCAAGACGATGTGCTTGTATTAAATAATGAAGTTCGCCTTCCGCTCAATCGGCCGGTGAAAGTTTTATTGCGCTCTAAAGATGTTCTGCACGATTTTTATGTACCGCAAATTCGCAGCAAGATGGACATGGTGCCAGGGATGGTGTCGTACTTTTGGTTTACGCCGACTAAAACCGGAAAATATGAAACCCTTTGCGCTGAATATTGTGGCGTAGGTCATTACAACATGCGCGGCCATATGATCGTGGAAGAGCAAGGCGCCTTCGATCAATGGCTGAACAGCCAACCGACTTTTGCCCAGACATTAACGACAGCTGCCAAACCCAGTCGGGACAGCGTGCTGGAAAAAGGTCGCCTGTTGGTCGAAAAATACGGCTGCGGTGCCTGCCATAGCCAGGATGGCAATAACAGTCTCGGCCCGGGATGGAAGGGGTTATACGGCCGCACTGAACAGCTTGCCGATGGCACCAGTGTGCTGGTCGATGAGGCCTACCTGAAAGAGTCGATCCTCGATCCGAAGGCCCGACTGGTACAGGGCTACCCGCCGATAATGGTGGCCTATACTCTCAATGACGATGAACTGGGTGCTCTCGTCGCCCTGATCAAATCGCTGGGTGCTGCGCGGCAAGACAATGAACCTTCTGCCAGCGACGCGTCGGGCCCAGGTGACGACTTGGCGACGCAGGGGCAGCGGCTGGCCGGGTCGCTCGGCTGTCTGGCCTGCCACAGTGTCGATGGCAGCAAGGGTGTCGGCCCCAGCTGGCAGGGCGTGTATGGCAAGGCAGAAACCCTGGCCGACGGTACGAGTATCAAGGTCGATGAGGGCTATATAAAGGATTCGATTCTTAATCCCAGCGCCAAAATCGTCAAAGGCTATGCACCCGTCATGCCGGCCTTTGCTCCGAGTGATCAGGAGTTAAACGCACTGATCGCTTTTATCAAATCCAAGGCGAATACCGACGCCGATGCGAGCAAGGCGGAGCCAGGGAAGTAGCCGTGAAGCAGCCAGGAATGCACCGAAACTTCGACAGGAGGATGACGTGATGGCCTATGCGGAGCAAGCCGAAACAGAAGCACTGCACGAGCCTAAAAGCTTCCTGACCAAATATATCTGGAGTCAGGACCACAAGGTCATAGCTGTTCAATATTCCTTGACGGCTCTGTTCGTGGGTCTTATCGCCGTGGTGTTGTCCGACTTGATGCGCATGCAGATAGGCTTTCCCGGTAGTTTGGCGTTCATGGATGCCAGTGCTTACTATCAGGCGATGACCATGCACGGCATGATCATGGTCATTTACTTGCTGACGGCCTTGTTTCTGGGTGGCTTCGGCAACTATCTGATCCCGCTGATGGTGGGCGCTCGCGACATGGTCTTCCCCTATGTCAACATGCTGAGTTACTGGTTCTACCTGCTTGCGGTAGTGGTGTTGCTCTCCAGTTTCTTTGTCCCTGGCGGCCCCACCGGGGCGGGCTGGACGCTCTATCCGCCACAGTCCATTTCTCAGGGAACACCAGGGGTCGAGTGGGGCATCGTCCTGATGCTCGTCTCACTGGCGATTTTTATTGTCGCAGCCACCATGGGCGGGTTGAACTACGTAACCACGGTGTTGCAGGCGCGCACGCACGGCATGACATTGTTTCGCATGCCGCTCTCCGTATGGGGAATTTTCATGGCCTCGATTATGGCCTTGTTGGCTTTCCCGGCGTTATTTGTCAGTGCGGTCATGATGCTGTTTGACAAGCTGTTGGGCACCAGCTTCTTTATGCCGGCGATGATCTCGCTGGGGCAGCAGCTCGATCACCAGGGTGGCAGCCCAATATTATTCCAGCACCTGTTCTGGTTCTTCGGCCACCCGGAGGTCTACATCGTTGCTCTCCCTGCGTTTGGTTTGGTCTCCGACTTGATCAGCACGCATGCGCGTAAAAATATCTTCGGCTACCGAATGATGGTGTGGGCCATTATTGCGATCGGTGTACTCAGCTTTGTAGTCTGGGCGCACCATATGTATGTCAGCGGAATGAACCCGTACTTTGGCTTTTTCTTCGCCGTCACCACCTTGATCATCGCGGTGCCAACCGCACTGAAAGTCTACAACTGGGTGCTGACCCTGTGGCGGGGCGATATCCATCTGACCGTGCCGATGCTGTTTGCCCTGGCCTTTATCGTCACCTTCCTGGTCGGCGGTTTGACCGGGTTGTTTCTCGGCAATGTGATTGTGGATATTCCACTCTCGGACACCTATTTCGTCGTAGCCCATTTTCATATGGTCATGGGGGTTGCACCGGTACTGGTGGTGTTCGGCGGCATTTATCACTGGTTCCCGAAAGTAACCGGACGCATGTTTAACGACACCTTGGGCAAGCTGCATTTCTGGATTACCTTTCTGGGCACCTACGCCATCTTCTTCCCCATGCACTACCTGGGATTCCAGGGCATGCCACGCCGTTACTACGCCTATGAAAACTACGCGTTCATCCCGCAGTCGGCGCAAGATTTGAATGCCTTCATTACGGTGGTCGCATTGACCGTTGGCGTTTCCCAGCTGCTGTTTGTGTTCAACCTGGCCTGGAGTGCATTTAAGGGCAAGCCCGCAGGCAGTAATCCCTGGGGCGCGGCCAGTCTGGAATGGCAAACGCCGAATACCCCGCCGATCCACGGTAACTGGGGAGCAAAGCTGCCGGTCGTGCATCGCTGGGCCTATGACTACAGTGTGCCGGGGATAGAACAGGATTTCGTTCCGCAAACGGTCTCCGCCGAGGAGCTGGAGCACATGCGGCAACTGAGTGCCGGAACCAAGATAGCGGACGTTAAAACATGAGCAGGTTGCTATTGAGAAACGCCGATGGCGCTGACCCCGGCGGCAGCTGGAGTCGCGATCCTGGGGATGTTCAGTCCGCCGAGGGGGCCGATAGAAATCAAACCGCAAGAGTGGGCCTGCGCTTATTTCTGGTCGTGGTGAGTTCGTTATTCTTTCTCTTCCTGATCGCCTTTATTGCCCGCTCACAAATGGCCGACTGGCTGCCCCTGACAGAGCCCTTGGCGCCGTTAGCCAATCTCTGGCAGTTATGGCTGAATTCGGCTTTTTTGGTGTTCAGTTGCATTGCACTGCAGTGGTCGCGTATGGCCGCCCGACAGGCGCAACTGGGCGCAACGGTCATTGGTTTTGCGTTGGGGGGCGTGTTTGCCATTGCCTTTCTGACGGGACAACTCTGGGTCTGGCAGCAGTTTGTCGCCTGGGGCTACTTTGTCGCCAGCAATCCGGCCAACAGTTTCTTCTACCTGTTGACCGGGCTGCATGGGCTCCACCTGCTGGGCGGGTTGATAGCCTGGGGCATAATCGTTGCTAAATTTCTGCATCGCGTGCCGTTGCCGCAACTCAGCGTCAGCGTAGAGCTCTGTGCCACCTATTGGCACTACTTACTCGGTCTTTGGTTCGTGCTATTCGCTTTACTGGCCAGCACGCCACAAACCTATGAAGCCATCGCCAGATTCTGCGGCCTGAGGTGAAAAGCCATGGCATTGCACCCACAAGCCCCAGTCGAATCCAGTTCATCCAATCCACCAGACTCAACGCCTGCACCAGGATGGCAGGGCATCGCCAGCGACTGGTCCTCGGATAAAGAGGCCTTCAAGCAGGTCCCCTGGGGCAAGGCGATGATGTGGATATTCCTGCTCAGCGATACTTTTATATTCAGCTGTTTTTTAACCGGCTACATGTCGGTACGCATGACCATCACCACGGCCTGGCCGAACCCCAGTGAAGTGTTCGCATTGACGATCGGCGGTAGAGAAATCCCACTTATTCTGATCGCCATCATGACCTTTGTGCTGATCAGTAGCAGCGGCACCATGGCCATGGCCGTTAATTTCGCCTATCGCCGTGATCGCGCGAAAACCACTGCCCTGATGCTGGCGACCGCCGCCTTGGGTGTGACCTTCGTCAGTATGCAGGCATTTGAATGGAGCAAACTCATCGCAGAAGGAGTGCGTCCCTGGGGGAACCCCATGGGGGCGGCGCAATTTGGTGCCAGCTTTTTCATGATTACCGGTTTCCACGGACTGCATGTGTCAATCGGCGCCATCTACCTGAGCATTGTGGCTCTGAAAGTATCGCGGGGGGATTATGAGCGCTCCGGAAACTATCAGAACGTCGAGATAGCCGGGCTTTATTGGCACTTCGTGGATTTGGTGTGGGTGTTTATTTTTGCTTTCTTCTATTTATGGTAGAGGAGCACCGGTGATGGCACATGCTCAGGGTCAGCAACATCCAATCAGTTTGTACCTTAAAATCTGGGGGCTGTTATTCGTCCTCAGCACGCTGTCGTACCTTGTCGACTATTTCCACTTCCATGGTTACCTTCGGTGGTCCCTGATTATTACTTTCATGTTGTTGAAGGCAGGTTTAATTGTCTCCATCTTCATGCATATGGCCTGGGAGCGGTTGGCCATGGTCTACGCCATATTGGTGCCACCTTTGTGTTTGCTGGTACTCGTGGGACTGATGGCCACCGAGGCGGACTATGTTTTCCTCAGCCGAGTCATTTTCTTCGGCCAATAAACAGCTTCCGGATGGCCTTGAGTCTCCAGGGGCTAACCCGATATTACTCGCTTGAACTGATGCCATTTGTGCTGCCAGGCTACTGTCCAGTGGGGGGCTGCCGTTCCCGTGCCGGCGATCTTCAGCGTTGGATGATGTTCGATTACCCGGTCCAATACCGATTCTTGATTCGGATCAACATCCACGAAGAAGATATGTTTTCCTTCCTCTACCACCTGTTTAAAACTGCGGAAGTGAGTGTTCGGCACCTGGAACCCAAAAAAACCGCCTTCCCAGATGCAGAAGCCCAAAATAACAATGGCAAGGAAGATAAAAGGCATCCAGCCTGCGGCGGATTCGGTCCAGCCCAGCCAATAGGCGACACCCAAGACCAGCGCTGCGAGTGGCACACCGACCACCGCACCAATCTCACCAGAGTGAACAGCATCTTGTTCCATTAACGAGTTCACCTCGTGGAGGTGATGTTGTTCAACATCAGCAATTTTTTCACTAAGCACATGAATCTGTTCGGAATTGATGCCGCTGGCCTCTAATTCATTTTCAACAGCTTCGAGATCGTCGAGATTGTCACTAATGTAATAGTGTCGATTCATGCCACACCTCCCATTTCGCGTTTGCCGTAGACCTCCTCTGTCCTGCAGCCTTTAACTGAGATTTGCAGTCACTTCATGCAACCCGAAAGAAGTATAGCAGCCGCTAGCATGCGCAAAAGGAAGCGCCAAGATCCAAAGGTTGCATCAGGGGCTCAGGGGCTCCGACGAATTCTGTATCAGGTGCCATGGGAGGGAAACGCTGGAAGAGAGGGGAACCCCATGCTGTTGCGTCGCAGCGTAGGTTGCATCGGAGTAGTGTCACAACCTGACTACAGATTGTGGACCTCAATAATGATTGCGGTTGCTTCCCCGACGTAGGGAAGCAACCGTGACAATCTTTATTTCGTTGTGACAAGGCTTATTCGCTTGGGACAACCTTTGTTTATTGCAGACAATATTTCGATCACCTGTGGATAACTTATTCCACCGTCACCGACTTCGCCAGGTTACGCGGCTGGTCAACGTCCGTGCCTTTCAATACAGCAACGTAGTACGACAGCAACTGCAGCGGGATGGTGTAGAGGATCGGCGACAGGATGTCGTGGATATGCGGCATGTGCACAACGTGCGTGCCTTCACCATTGGTCATGCCTGCCTGCTCGTCTGCGAAGACGATCAATTGGCCGCCACGGGCGCGGACTTCCTGGAGGTTGGATTTCAGCTTCTCCAGCAACTCGTTGTTCGGTGCCACGGTCACCACGGGCATGTCGTTATCCACAAGCGCCAACGGGCCGTGTTTCAGCTCGCCAGCCGGGTAGGCTTCAGCGTGGATGTAGGAGATTTCCTTGAGTTTCAGGGCCCCTTCCATTGCTACCGGGAATTGCGCACCACGGCCGAGGAACAGCGTGTGGTTCTTCTCGGCGAACAGTTCGGCGATTTTCTCGACGGTGCTGTCCATGGCCAAGGCTTCGCCCAAGCGAGTTGGCAGACGACGCAGTTCTTCAACCAGAGTCGCTTCGACGCCTTTGGCTAATGTGCCTCGAACTTGACCCAGGGACAGGGTCAGTAGCAGCAGGCCCACCAGTTGAGTGGTGAAGGCTTTGGTCGACGCCACGCCAATTTCGCGACCGGCCTGGGTCAGCAGGGTCAGATCGGACTCACGCACCAGCGAACTGATGCCGACGTTGCAGATCGCCAGGCTGGCGAGGTAGCCCCCTTCTTCTCTTGAAAGCTCCTTGGCGTTGCGCAGTGCGGCCAAGGTGTCGGCGGTTTCACCGGACTGGGAGATGGTCACGAACAGGGTGTCTGGCTGCACCACGACTTTGCGGTAGCGGAATTCGCTGGCGACTTCGACCTGGCACGGGATGCCGGCCAGCTCTTCGAGCCAGTAACGGGCAACCATACCGGCGTGATAGCTGGTACCGCAGGCAACGATCTGCACGTTGCGCACTTTGGCGAACAGCTCGGCAGCCTGTGGACCGAACGCTTGTACCAGCACGCCGTTCGGGCTCAGGCGACCTTCAAGGGTGCGCTGAACAACAGACGGTTGCTCGTGGATTTCTTTCAGCATGAAGTGGCGGAACTCGCCCTTGTCCGCCGCTTCGGCACCGTCGCGATACTGCACGGTTTCGCGCTCGACGGCGTTACCATCAACGTCCCAGATATGCACGCTGTCACGGCGAATTTCAGCGATATCGCCTTCTTCCAGATACATAAAACGGTCAGTGACCTGGCGCAGGGCCAGTTGGTCGGAAGCGAGGAAGTTTTCACCCAGGCCCAGACCAATCACCAGCGGGCTGCCGCTACGAGCTGCGACCAGACGGTCCGGCTGCTGAGCGCTGATCACCGCCAGGCCATAAGCGCCGTGCAGTTCTTTAACAGTCGCTTTGAGGGCCGCGGTCAGGTCGGGAAAATCCTTGAGTTTGTGGTTCAGCAAGTGAGCGATGACTTCGGTGTCGGTGTCCGAGGTGAACACATAACCCAAGGCTTTCAGCTGCTCACGCAAGGCTTCGTGGTTTTCAATGATGCCGTTGTGCACCACGGCCAGGTCGCCGGAGAAATGCGGGTGGGCGTTGCGCTCACACGGTGCGCCGTGTGTCGCCCAGCGGGTATGGGCGATGCCGAGACGACCGACCAGTGGTTCGGCTTCAAGTGCCAGTTCCAGCTCGCTGACCTTGCCCGGACGACGCATACGTTCGAGCTTTTCATCGTTGGTGAAAACCGCCACACCGGCGCTGTCATAGCCACGGTATTCCAGGCGTTTGAGGCCTTCGAGCAGGATGGCGGTGATGTTACGTTCTGCAACTGCGCCGACAATTCCACACATACTATTTCTCCTGACTGACAGCCGCGCAAATCAAATTGATTCCGCGGGCCTGAATCTGATCGCGTGCCGCAAGCGAAAGGCGATCATCGGTAATAAGGGTATGGACACTGCTCCATGGCAGCTCCAGGTTGGGGATTTTTCGGCCGATCTTGTCGGCCTCCACCATCACGACTACTTCGCGGGCGACTTCTGCCATGACCCGGCTCAGCCCCAGCAATTCGTTGAAAGTGGTGGTACCGCGGACCAGATCGATGCCATCGGCACCGATAAAAAGTTGGTCAAAGTCGTAAGAGCGTAGAACCTGCTCGGCGACCTGCCCCTGAAAGGACTCGGAATGCGGGTCCCAGGTACCGCCGGTCATCAACAGCACCGGCTCGTGTTCCAGCTCACTCAACGCATTGGCAACGTGCAGCGAGTTGGTCATCACCACCAGCCCTGGCTGCTGACCGAGTTCCGGAATCATCGCGGCCGTGGTGCTGCCGCTGTCGATGATGATCCTCGCATGCTCACGAATACGTGCGACGGCGGCGCGGGCAATGGCTTGTTTGTACTTGGAGACGGGTTGGCCGATGTCAGCGACCAATTCCTGAGGCATGGTGATCGCACCGCCGTAACGGCGCAGCAGCAGGCCGTTACTCTCGAGTGCCGCCAGATCTTTTCGAATCGTAACTTCCGAAGTTTCGAAGCGCTTTGCCAGCTCATCCACACTGACTTCGCCCTGCTCATTGAGCAAGGTGAGGATATTGTGCCGGCGTTGGGGTGTATTGCGCTTCGACATGGGCTGATAAGTTTCGATTCGAAAGATAACGGAAGCAATCAAAACCTATCGCCGAAATTTCGTCAAGCGTGATGCGATAAAAAGGCCTGTGCATAACTAAAAAAATCGTAGCTTACGGCGGGTCGTTCAGTACCTGCCGCAAACTGCGATTTTTTGATTTTGAAGCGCTGTGGATAACTCAGCTCTTCTTGACCTTTTCCGGCCGCTTCCAGCCGTCGATATTCTTCTGCCGCGCCCGGCCTATCGCCAACTGTGAGTTATCCACATTCTGCGTAATGGTCGAACCGGCCGCCGTGGTTGCACCGGCAGAGATATCCACAGGCGCCACCAACGAGTTGTTGGAACCGATGAACACATCTTCACCCAACACGGTTTTCCACTTGTTAACGCCGTCGTAGTTGCAGGTGATGGTGCCCGCGCCAATGTTGGTGCGCGCACCGATCTCGGCGTCCCCAAGGTACGACAGATGACCGGCCTTCGCGCCTTCGCCCAAGTGAGCGTTCTTCAATTCAACAAAGTTACCCACATGTGCGCGAGCCTCAAGTACGGTGCCCGGACGCAGACGCGCGAACGGACCGGCATCGCTGCCCTCGCCCAGAATTGCACCTTCGATATGGCTGTTGGCCTTGATCACTACGCCTTTGCGCAGGGTGCTGTCCTTGATCACACAGTTCGGGCCGATCACCACGTCGTCTTCGATGACTACTTTGCCTTCGAGGATCACGTTGATATCAATCAGCACGTCGCGGCCGACAGTGACTTCACCACGCACATCGAAACGAGCCGGGTCACGCAGGGTCACGCCTTGAGCCATCAACCGGCGGCCGGCGCGCAATTGATAGTGACGTTCAAGTTCGGAAAGTTGCTTGCGGTCGTTGGCGCCCTGCACTTCCATGGCGTCATGAGGTTGCTCGGTGGCCACCACCAGCCCATCACTGACCGCCATGGCGATCACGTCGGTCAGGTAGTACTCGCCCTGGGCATTGTTGTTGGAGAGACGGCTCATCCAACCACCCAGTTGTGCGAAAGGCAGGGCGAGAATGCCGGTGTTGCCTTCAGTGATCGCACGCTCGTCTTCGTTGGCGTCTTTTTGCTCAACGATGGCCGTGACCTTGCCAGCGGCATCGCGAACGATGCGGCCGTAACCGGTCGGGTCGTCCAGTTCAACGGTCAGCAAGCCCAGTTGCTGCGGCGCTACTTTCTTGAGCAGGCGTTGCAGGGTTTCGACTTCAATAAGCGGCACGTCACCGTAGAGAATCAGTACGGTATCGGCCTCAATGAACGGCACGGCCTGAGCCACCGCATGACCGGTACCCAGTTGTTTGTCCTGCAGGACGAAATTCAGATCATCCGCCGCCAGACGCTCACGTACTGCTTCGGCGCCATGGCCAATCACCACATGGATGCGCTGTGGATCAAGTTGTCGGGCGCTGTGGATAACATGGCCAAGCATCGAGTTGCCGGCGATCGGGTGCAGAACTTTTGGCAACGCCGAGCGCATGCGGGTGCCTTGGCCAGCAGCGAGGATAACGATTTCAAGAGACATGACTGGCTACCAATCCTGGGTGGTCAGCGGCTGCGACCAGGTTATGAAAGTTGGAAAAGAAAAAAGGGTAGCCGAGGCTACCCTTTTTAATCAATCGCACAACAAGTCGATGACGGATTAACCGCCGAACTTTTTGCGGATCTGCTGGACGGTGCGCAGCTGAGCTGACGCCTCGGCCAGACGTGCGGCAGCAGAACCGTAATCGAATTCTGCGCCGCGTTCATGCAAGGCCTTCTCGGCAGCCTTAACGGCTTCCTGAGCGGAGGCTTCATCCAGGTCGGCAGCACGTTGCACGGTGTCGGCAAGAACCTTGACCATGTTCGGCTGAACTTCGAGGAAACCACCGGAGATGTAATACACCTCCTCTTCCCCGCCCTGCTTGACCAGGCGGATCGGGCCCGGCTTTAGATTAGTGATCAACGGCGCGTGACCCAGTGCGATACCAAGATCACCCAGTGCACCGTGCGCAATCACCATCTCGACCAGACCGGAAAAGATTTCTCCTTCCGCGCTGACGATATCGCAATGGACTGTCATAGCCATCTGATTGCCTCAACCTAAATTAGCGCCCGTTTCCGGGCGCCGGGATTACAGTTTCTTGGCTTTCTCGATCGCTTCTTCGATGCCGCCGACCATGTAGAACGCTTGTTCTGGCAGGTGGTCGTAGTCACCGTTGAGGATGCCTTTGAAGCCAGCAATGGTGTCTTTCAGGGAAACGTATTTACCCGAAGAACCGGTGAAGACTTCAGCCACGAAGAACGGCTGCGACAAGAAACGCTGGATCTTACGAGCACGGTTTACCAACTGCTTGTCTTCTTCCGACAGCTCGTCCATACCGAGGATCGCAATGATGTCCTTCAGTTCTTTGTAACGCTGCAGAACATACTGTACACCGCGAGCAGTGTCGTAGTGGTCCTGGCCGATTACGTTCGGGTCCAACTGGCGCGAAGTCGAGTCGAGTGGATCGATTGCCGGGTAGATACCCAGGGAAGCGATGTCACGGGACAGAACGACGGTGGCGTCCAAGTGGGCGAAAGTGGTCGCTGGCGACGGGTCGGTCAAGTCATCCGCAGGTACGTATACCGCTTGGATCGAGGTGATCGAACCATTCTTGGTCGAAGTGATACGCTCTTGCAGAGTACCCATCTCTTCGGCCAGGGTCGGCTGGTAACCTACTGCGGAAGGCATACGGCCCAGCAGTGCGGATACTTCTGTACCGGCCAGGGTGTAACGATAGATGTTGTCGACGAACAGCAGAACGTCGTTACCTTCGTCACGGAACTTCTCGGCCATGGTCAGGCCGGTCAGTGCTACGCGCAGACGGTTACCCGGCGGCTCGTTCATCTGACCGTAAACCAGTGCCACTTTGTCCAGAACGTTGGAATCCTTCATCTCGTGGTAGAAGTCGTTACCCTCACGAGTACGCTCACCCACACCGGCGAACACGGAATAACCGCTGTGCTCGATGGCGATGTTACGGATCAGTTCCATCATGTTTACGGTTTTGCCTACACCGGCGCCACCGAACAGACCGACTTTACCACCCTTGGTGAACGGGCAAACCAGGTCAATAGCCTTGATGCCGGTTTCCAGCAGGTCGTTGCCGCCCGCTTGTTCAGCGAAGGTTGGCGCAGGACGGTGAATGCCCCAGCGCTCTTCGGTGTCGATCGGGCCAGCTTCGTCGATCGGGTTGCCCAGTACGTCCATGATCCGGCCCAGCGTCGCTTTACCGACCGGTACGGAGATGGCGGAACCGGAGTCGATGACGTCCAGACCACGCTTCAAGCCCTCGGTGGAGCCCATCGCAATGGTACGAACCACGCCGTCGCCCAGCTGTTGCTGAACTTCCAGAGTGGTTGCGGCCGCGCTTTGTACAGTCAGCGCGTTGTAGATGCTCGGTACGCTGTCGCGTGGGAATTCCACGTCGATAACGGCGCCGATGATTTGAACGATACGTCCGCTACTCATAGCTGGATCCTCTGAATATTTGAACCGTTAAACCGCGGCAGCGCCGCCGACGATTTCCGAGATCTCTTGGGTGATCGCAGCCTGACGCGCCTTGTTGTAGATCAGCTGCAAATCACTGATCAAATCACCGGCGTTGTCGGTAGCGTTCTTCATCGCGATCATCCGCGCAGCTTGTTCAGCCGCGTTGTTCTCGACCACCGACTGGTAGACCTGCGACTCCACGTAACGAACCATCAAGCCGTCAAGCAGCTCTTTGGCGTCCGGTTCGTAGAGATAGTCCCAGTGGTGCTTGAGTCCTTGATCCGGGGTTGCCACCAGTGGAATCAACTGCTCCACGGTAGGCGATTGCGTCATGGTGTTGATGAACTTGTTGGACACCACGGACAGGCGGTCAATACGGCCGTCCAGGTAGGCATCCAGCATCACCTTGACGCTGCCGATCAGATCATTGATCGACGGCTCTTCACCCAGGTGGCTGATAGCTGCTACGACGTTGCCGCCGAAGTTGCGGAAGAAAGCCGCACCCTTGCTACCCACTACACACAGATCAATCTCGACGCCGTTTTCGCGGTTTACCGCCATGTCCTTGACCAGGGCCTTGAACAGGTTGGTGTTCAAACCACCACACAGACCACGGTCAGAGCTCACCACGACGTAACCGACACGCTTTACTTCACGCTCGATCATGAACGGGTGGCGATATTCCGGGTTGGCGTTGGCCAAATGACCAATAACCTGGCGGATGCGCTCCGCGTAAGGACGGCTAGCAGCCATGCGCATTTGTGCCCTGCGCATTTTACTGACCGCCACTTTTTCCATGGCGCTGGTAATCTTTTGCGTGCTTTTGATGCTCGCAATCTTACTGCGAATCTCTTTTGCGCCTGCCATGTAACACCTATCAGGTTAGCAAGCGGGAGCCTTGCGGCTCCCGCTGCGGCTTACCAGGTTTGGGTGGCCTTGAACTTCTCAATACCGGCTTTCATGCCCGCATCGATTTCGTCATTGAAGTCACCCTTCACGTTGATCTTCGCCATCAAATCGGCGTGATCGCGGTTGAAGAAGGAAATCAGCGCTTGTTCAAAGCTACCGATCTTGGCGATTGCGACGTCAGTCAGGAACCCACGCTCAGCGGCATACAGCGACAGCGCCATGTCAGCAATCGACATTGGTGCGTATTGCTTCTGCTTCATCAGCTCGGTAACGCGCTGACCATGGTCAAGTTGCTTACGGGTCGCTTCGTCCAGGTCAGATGCAAACTGGGCGAATGCCGCCAGTTCACGGTACTGAGCCAGAGCGGTACGGATACCACCGGAGAGCTTCTTGATGATCTTGGTCTGAGCGGCACCACCCACACGGGATACCGAAACACCGGCGTTCACTGCAGGACGGATCCCGGAGTTGAAAATGGCCGACTCCAGGAAGATCTGACCGTCAGTGATGGAAATCACGTTGGTCGGAACGAACGCGGAAACGTCGCCAGCCTGGGTTTCGATGATCGGCAGCGCGGTCAGGGAACCGGTTTTGCCGGTCACTGCGCCGTTGGTGAACTTCTCTACATACTCTTCCGAAACGCGGGATGCGCGCTCCAGCAGACGGGAGTGGAGATAGAACACGTCGCCTGGGTAAGCTTCACGGCCTGGTGGACGGCGCAGCAGCAGGGAAATCTGGCGATAAGCCACTGCTTGCTTGGACAGATCGTCATAAACGATCAGCGCGTCTTCACCGCGGTCGCGGAAGAATTCACCCATGGTGCAACCGGCGTAAGGTGCCAGGTATTGCAGTGCTGCAGATTCCGAAGCGCTCGCTGCCACGATGATCGTGTTAGCCAGTGCGCCGTTTTCTTCCAGCTTGCGAACAATGTTAGCGATGGTCGATTGTTTCTGACCGATAGCTACATAGACGCAGAAGATTCCGCTGTTTTTCTGGTTGATGATCGCGTCGATCGCCAGAGCGGTTTTACCGATCTGACGGTCACCGATGATCAGCTCACGCTGGCCACGGCCGACAGGGATCATGGCATCGACAGCCTTGTAGCCAGTCTGTACAGGCTGGTCTACCGACTTACGCCAGATCACGCCTGGAGCAACTTTCTCGACCGCATCGGTCAAGGTGTTGTTCAGCGGACCTTTGCCATCAATCGGGTTACCCAGTGCGTCGACTACGCGACCCAGCAGTTCCTTACCAACCGGAACTTCGAGGATGCGGCCAGTGCACTTGGCGCTCATGCCTTCAGCCAGAGACTGGTATGCGCCCAATACAACGGCACCTACAGAGTCTTGCTCCAGGTTGAGAGCCATACCGAAGACGCCGCCCGGAAACTCGATCATCTCGCCGTACATTACGTCGGCCAGACCGTGAATCCGCACGATACCGTCAGATACGCTGACGACAGTGCCTTCGTTACGGGCTTGGGAGGTCACATCGAGCTTGTCGATGCGGCCCTTGATAATTTCACTTATTTCGGAAGGATTGAGTTGCTGCATTGCTCTGCTGCCCCTTCAAACTCAAGATTTCAATGCTTCGGCAAGGTTCGCGAGTTTGCCGCGAACCGAGCCATCGATAACCAGGTCGCCGGCGCGGATGACAATGCCCCCAATAAGGGATTTGTCTTCCTCGACTTGCAGGCGCACTTCCCGGTTGAGTCGTGCACTGAGAACCTTGGCGAGTTTGTCTTGCTGTTCTTGGTTCAATGCAAAAGCACTGGTCACTTCAACGTCTACCGACTTCTCTTGTTCGGCCTTGTACAGGTCGAACAGAGCGGATATCTCCGGCAACAGCGGGAGACGGTCGTTTTCGGCAACGACGTTGATGAAGTTCTGTGCCTTGGCATCAAACTTGTCGCCGCACACGTCAATAAACGTGGCGGCCTTGTCTGCGCTCGTCAGTCGCGGGGCCTTGAGCACGCGCTGCATGGTGTCGTCTTGCGACACTGCTGCAGCCAGGCCGAGCATGGCTGACCAAGAGGCCAGTTGCTGGTGGGCCTGGGCGTGCTCGAAGGCTGCCTTAGCGTAAGGTCGGGCCAACGTGGTCAATTCTGCCATGATCGCCCTCGCTTAAATTTCAGCAGCCAGTTTGTTTACCAGCTCCGCGTGCGCGTTTTGATCGATTGTGGAACCCAGGATCTTCTCGGCGCCGGAGACTGCCAGGCTACCCAGTTGGGCACGCAGCGCGTCTTTGACACTGTTCAGTTCCTGTTCGATCTCGGCCTGAGCCTGAACCTTCACACGGTCAGCGTCGATACGGGCTTTTTCAACAGCCTCTTCAACGATCTGGTTACCGCGTTTCTTGGCTTGCTCAATGATTTCGGCTGCCTGAGTTTTAGCTTCGCGCAGTTGTTGACCCGCTTTATCTTGGGCCAATTCCAGGTCGCGAGCTGCTCGGGCGGCAGCGTCCAGTCCATCCGCAATCTTCTTCTGACGTTCGTGCAAAGCCGCGATGACCGGAGGCCACACGAACTTCATGCAAAACAGTACAAAAATGAAGAACGCAACGGACTGGCCAATCAGGGTTGCATTAATGTTCACGCCAACACCTCGCTCGTTCGTTACACATCACACCAACTACTCGAAGGTTCGAGTAATTAGCCAGCGAGTTGACCAACGAATGGGTTCGCGAAGGTGAAGAACAGAGCGATACCAACACCGATCATGGTTACGGCGTCGAGCAGACCGGCAACGATGAACATTTTAACTTGCAGCATTGGAACCATTTCTGGCTGACGCGCTGCGCCTTCCAGGAACTTGCCGCCCAACAGGCCGAAACCAATTGCGGTACCCAGTGCGCCCAGGCCGATCAACAGTGCAACAGCGATAGCGGTTAGACCAACTACAGTTTCCATCTTTCCTCCCGACTTTTACGTCGTATGGTTTAGGTTTTTTAGATTTTAAAGCGGTAAAACAAATCGTTTCATAGCCCTGTTAGGGCACCCACCCGTTTGACCGAGTGGGACATCAGACTAGTCGAGACTGGTCTTAATGGTTCTCTTCGTGCGCCATCGACAGGTAAACGATGGTCAGCATCATGAAGATAAACGCCTGCAGGGTGATGATCAGGATGTGGAACACAGCCCACGCCCACTGCAGAACTACGCCCAGGCCGCTAAGCCAGAGCAGACCGCTGCCGAACATCACAGCGATCAGAATGAAGACCAGTTCGCCGGCGTACATGTTGCCGAACAGACGCAGTGCCAGGGAAATAGGCTTGGCAACCAGCGTCACGAACTCCAGCAGGAAGTTCACCGGGATCAGCAGGGCTTGAACGAAGACGTTCTTGCTGCCGAAAGGGTGCAGGGTCAGTTCGCCGATGAAGCCGCCGATGCCCTTGACCTTGATGCTGTAGAAAATGATCAACGCGAACACCGACAGGGACATGCCCAGGGTCGCGTTCGGGTCAGTGGTCGGAACAGCACGGAAGACCAGATGCGGGTCGCCAGTAATGATGGCTGCCACTTTTGGAATCCAGTCAACCGGTACCAGGTCGACGGCGTTCATCAGGAACACCCAGACAAAAATGGTCAGCGCCAATGGTGCGATCAATGGATTACGGCCGTGAAAGGTATCTTTCACGCTGCTGTCGACGAACTCGATCAGAACCTCGACGAAGTTCTGCAAGCCGCCAGGCTGACCGGAAGTCGCCTTCTTTGCCGCCATGCGGAAAAGAAGAACGAAGATCAGACCCAACGCGACCGACCAGCCGAGAGTATCGACGTGGAAAGCCCAGAAGCCCATTTCTTTGGCTTCTGCTGCGGTGTGGGCAAAACCCCACCCGCCAGTTGGGTGCTGACCGAAGGTCAGGTTCTGCAAGTGGTGCTGGATATAGCCCGAAGCGGTTGTCTCTGCCATGGTTGCCTCAAACGCCCTAAGGTCTCGAAAGTCTTGTTCTCATCAGCAGGGGCGCGAACCAGCTGACCAGTTGGGTCAACACGAAGACGCCGAATACAGCTAGCGGCGCCAATGGCTTCACACCTGCAAACGTCAATGCAAAGAGCACTGCCGTCAAAATCAGTTTGCCCGCCTCGCCGGCATAAAAAGACCGGACGATGGCTTGAGCTGCTCGGGCGCCGGAAAACCGAAATGCCCTGTGAGCGAAATAAACATTGGGAAGCAAGGCTATCAGGCCTCCGCAAAGTCCTGAGTACCCGGCTACGACTCCATGCCAGTACCAGAGCGCCAAGGCGGCCAGTACCAAAACGACAAATTGAGCCAGTAAGACCGGAAAAACTGCCAGGCGATGGAACGGCAAGCGGTTTGGCGTGCGGCTCTCCATCGTTTTTGCTCCCCAATGATCGGCTGCCAGAATTCAATAACTTGGCATAATTTGTGCCGACAAAATGCGCGCAGAGTATAGGGGCGGTTCCGCCCCTATTCAACTGTCAGGTAGTGATTTCCGACTTCACGCTACATGAGGAAATGTTTCAACGAATGTGTGCAAGCACACCCTGCAATTCGTCGAGGGAGTTGTAACCAATAACCAACTGCCCCTTCCCCTTCTTACCGTGGCGAATCTGCACCGCAGAGCCTAGGCGTTCGGCCAGGCGCTGCTCAAGTCGGGCTATATCCGGGTCCGGTTTTACCGGTTCGGCAGGCTCCTGTTTGCCACTCAACCACTGGCGAACCAGTGCTTCAGTCTGGCGCACAGTCAGCCCCCGTGCGACAACGTGTCGCGCCCCTTCTACCTGTTGATTCTCCGGTAAACCGAGCAAAGCACGCGCATGACCCATTTCCAGGTCACCGTGCGACAGCATGGTTTTGATAACTTCCGGCAACGCGATCAAGCGTAGCAGGTTGGCCACGGTCACGCGGGATTTGCCCACGGCCTCGGCAACTTGCTGTTGAGTGAGCTGGAATTCCTGCTGCAAACGCTGCAACGCCACCGCTTCTTCGATCGGATTGAGGTCTTCACGCTGGATATTCTCGATCAGCGCCATAGCGATGGCCGTTTCATCCGGTACATCGCGAACCATCGCCGGGATGGTTTCCTTGCCTGCCTGCTGGCTTGCACGCCAGCGGCGTTCACCGGCGATGATCTCGAAGCGACCGCTACCGATCGGGCGGACCACGATCGGCTGCATCACACCCTGGGCCTTGATCGACTGCGCCAATTCTTCCAGCGCTTGAGGATCCATATCCCGACGGGGTTGATACTTGCCCCGCTGGATCAGGTCCAGGGGAAGGTGCTGCAGCTCACGCTGGTCGGCTTGCACCGCTTGTTCTTCCAGCGAGCTGACAGTCGGACCACTCAGCAGTGCATCCAGTCCACGTCCGAGACCTCGTTTCTTGACGGCCATGGGGATTCCTTAAGTTGCCTGAGCAGCGGCGGTGCGTGAGTTTTTGCGTTGACGACGAACCATCTCGCCCGCCAAAGCCAGATAGGCAATGGCGCCCCGAGATGACTTGTCGTACGCCAATGCCGGCATCCCATAACTAGGCGCTTCGGCCAGGCGAATGTTGCGCGGAATCACGGTGTCGTAGAGCTGCTCGCCGAAGTGTTCCTTGAGCTGTGCAGACACATCGTTCATCAGGCTCAGACGCGGGTCGTACATGGTCCGCAACAGGCCTTCGACTTTCAGGTTCGGGTTCAGCAGTTCGGCGATGCGCTTGATGTTATCCACAAGGTCGCTCAGACCTTCCAACGCAAAGTACTCGCACTGCATGGGGATAATTACCCCATCGGCGGCAACCAGTGCGTTCAGCGTCAGCATCGACAACGACGGCGGGCAGTCGATCAAAATGTAATCGTAGTTTTCACGGATCGGCGCCAATGCACTGCGCAGGCGACTTTCCTTCATCTGCATTTCCAGCAGAACCACTTCAGCCGCCGTCAGGTCACGGTTAGCCGGCAACAACTGGTAACCACCGTGTTCGGAGAAATGCATGGCCTGGGCCAAGTCGCATTCACCGATCAGCAAGTCGTAGACCGAGTTTTCCAGACCGTGTTTATCCACACCGCTACCCATGGTGGCGTTGCCCTGTGGATCGAGATCGATCAGCAGTACCCGACGCTTGGTAGCGACCAGGGAAGCTGCGAGGTTGATGCAGGTGGTGGTTTTACCCACACCACCCTTTTGGTTCGCAATCGCGAATACCTTAGCCATTCTTGCTTGTGTTCCCAATCATGCCGTGCGGCGCAGTATCAGCAGATGGCGTTGGCCTTGGCAACCAGGTACGGCCAGGGCGTGTTCGCTATCGAGGTGGAAGTCTGCCGGCAATGCTACCAGCTCATCGGCCGGATGAACGCCCTTCATTGCCAGCCAGCGTGTATCGGCGTCGCCGAGATGGCGAGTCCAGTTGCTGAAGTTCTCCATACTGCTGAACGCCCGGGAAATGATCCCGTTGAATGGCTGTGCAGGCTGGAAGGCTTCGACGCGACTGTGGATAACTTGCAGGTTATCCAGTTTGAGTTCGAGTTTGACCTGGGTCAGGAAGCGGGTTTTCTTGCCGTTGCTGTCCAGGCAAGTCACTTGGGACTCTGGAAACAGGATGGCCATCGGAATGCCCGGCATGCCGCCACCGCTGCCAACGTCCAGCCAGCGACCGTTTTCGATGAACGACATGACGCTCAAACTATCGAGCAGGTGGCGAGAGACCATTTCGTCCGGATCGCGCACGGCGGTCAGGTTGTAGGCCTTGTTCCATTTGATCAACAGAGCCAGATAACCCAGCAGCTGCGCGTGCTGGGTTTCTGTCAGTGTGACACCGAGCTGGCGAGCACCTGTGGATAACTCTTCGGCGTGTTGCGAGGTAACCAACGAACTCAAGCGCTTTGCTCCAACTGACGGCCCGCGCCGCGTTTTTTCAAATGAATCATCAACAGCGAAATGGCTGCCGGGGTTACGCCCGGGATACGTGACGCCTGGCCCAAAGTTTCTGGACGGGTCGCGCCGAGCTTGCTCTGGATCTCTTTGGAGAGGCCGGAAATGTTCGTGTAATCGATATCCACAGGCAGTTTTGTATCTTCGCTGGCCCGCAGGCGTGCGATTTCATCCTGTTGACGGTCGATGTAACCGGCGTACTTGGTCTTGATTTCAACCTGTTCGGCGACCTGTGGATCTTCTGCGCCCCCGCCAGTCACGGCGATCAGGCCAGCGTAGTCGATTTCCGGACGGCTCAAGAGGTTGAGCAAATTGTATTCATGGGTCAGCGGTGTGCCGAACTTTTCGGAAATTGCATCGCCCTGCTCGGTACCAGGGCGCACCCAGGTACTTTTCAGACGCTGTTCTTCCAGTTCGATGCTTTCGCGTTTCGTGCAGAACGCCGCCCAACGCGCGTCATCGACCAGACCCAGTTCGCGACCTTTTTCGGTCAAGCGCAGGTCCGCGTTGTCTTCGCGCAGGATCAGGCGGTACTCGGCACGGGAGGTAAACATCCGGTACGGCTCTTGAGTACCTAGCGTAATCAGGTCGTCGACCAACACGCCGATGTACGCCTCGTCGCGACGCGGGCACCAGGCATCTTTGCCTTGTGCGCGCAGTGCAGCGTTGGCGCCGGCCAGCAAACCTTGGGCGCCAGCTTCTTCGTAACCGGTGGTGCCATTGATTTGCCCGGCGAAAAACAGGCCGCCGATGACTTTGGTTTCCAGGCTGTACTTCAGGTCACGCGGATCGAAGTAGTCATACTCGATGGCATAACCAGGACGAACGATGTGCGCGTTTTCCATGCCACGGATCGATTGCACGATCTGCAATTGCACGTCGAACGGCAAGGAGGTGGATATCCCGTTCGGATACAGCTCGTGAGTGGTCAGACCTTCCGGCTCGATAAAGACCTGATGGCTTTCCTTGTCGGCAAAGCGGTGGATCTTGTCTTCGATCGACGGGCAATAACGCGGGCCGATGCCTTCGATCACGCCGGAATACATCGGCGAACGATCAAGGTTGGAGGCAATAATTTCGTGAGTCCGGGCGTTCGTGTGGGTAATCCAGCAGCTCACCTGTTTCGGATGCTGCTCTTTGGACCCCATGAACGACATCACCGGGATCGGTGTATCGCCGGCTTGCTCGGTCATGACCGAGAAATCCACAGAACGACCGTCGATCCGTGGTGGCGTACCGGTTTTCAGACGACCTACACGCAGTGGCAATTCACGCAGACGGTGAGCCAGGGCAATCGAAGGAGGATCACCGGCACGACCGCCGGAGTAATTCTGCATTCCGATGTGGATAAGTCCGCCGAGGAAGGTGCCAGTGGTCAACACCACGGAGTCCGCGAAGAAACGCAGGCCCATTTGGGTGACAACACCACGCACTTGTTCCTGCTCGACGATCAAGTCGTCAGCGGCCTGCTGAAATATCCACAGGTTCGGCTGGTTTTCCAATGCTTCTCGGACAGCGGCTTTGTAGAGAACCCGGTCCGCCTGAGCGCGAGTTGCACGCACGGCCGGACCTTTGCGGCTGTTCAACACGCGAAATTGAATACCACCTTTGTCGGTAGCCATGGCCATCGCGCCACCAAGGGCGTCGATTTCTTTTACCAGATGACTTTTACCGATCCCACCAATGGCGGGGTTGCAACTCATTGCTCCGAGGGTTTCCACGTTATGCGTCAGCAACAGGGTTTTTRCMCCCATACGTGCTGAGGCCAGTGCTGCCTCGGTACCGGCATGACCGCCGCCGATGACGATCACTTCAAAACGGGAAGGGAAATCCACCACGCACCTCGTGCCTGCTTCAGTTAGGTAATCAGGAATAGTTTGAGCTCAGGTTTCTGGACCTGGTCGGCAAGTATAGGGACTTCGTCCTTCCTAAAGAACCCTTTGCACAAAATTTAACCAGCTGTGGAGAAGTCGGGGTTATAGAAATTATAAAGAGAGAAATTTATTAAATCTTTGTTTTTATGTTTATTTCTACTGAGGCACCTTTCTGTGGATAGATTGCTACAGCCCTTTATTATCAATATGTACAGAGATTCAAAACCCTGTGGTCATGTGCCAACGAGGCCCTTGGATAACCGGTTTAAGCCTGTGGATGAAAGGGGTGGTTATCCACAGAGGCGGTTATCTTCAGTTTTGAGGCCCTGTTATCAACTGCCCTTAGTGGCAGTTATTCACAGGGCTTAATCCACAGAAAAGCGCTCATCGGGTAAATTTGGGTCGAAGGAAAACCGCTCAACCAGAAATTATCTGCTCGGCACTGAGGGAAGATTTATCAAAAAAGAGGAAACAGACAGGCGCGAATGGCCTGTCTGTGGACAACTGAAGGGTTATTTACCGATACAGAAGCTGGAAAAGATGCGTCCCAACAGGTCATCCGAGCTGAATGCACCGGTGATTTCACCTAGCGAGTGCTGAGCCTGACGCAAATCCTCGGCCAATAACTCACCGGCACCTGCCAGGGTCAATTGCGCGCGGCCATGCTCAAGGGATGCGCTGGCATGACGCAGCGCCTCAAGGTGGCGCCTGCGTGCGCTGAAGCTGCTTTCTGACGTTTGCTCGTAACCCATGCAGGCCTTGAGGTGGTCGCGCAGTAACTCGAGGCCTTCGCCAGCAGACTTGGCACTCAGGCTGATGGTGACGTGGCCATCCTCACTGACTTCCAGGGCAATGGCTTCGCCCGTCAGATCAGCCTTGTTACGAATCAGCGTAACTTTCGCCGGATCGGGGCGGATTTCGAGGAATTCCGGCCACAATGCGAAGGGGTCCAACGCTTCAGGAGCCGTAGCATCGACAACCAGCAACACGCGATCTGCTTCGCCGATGGCTTTCAACGCCCGTTCTACACCGATTTTTTCCACGTGATCGTCGGTATCTCGCAGACCAGCGGTATCAACCACGTGCAGCGGCATGCCATCAATGTGGATATGTTCGCGAAGAATGTCCCGGGTTGTACCGGCAATTTCGGTCACGATCGCGGCTTCTCGACCGGCCAAGGCATTCAACAGGCTGGATTTACCGGCATTCGGCCGACCGGCAATCACCACTGTCATACCGTCACGCAGCAAGGCGCCTTGCCCGGCTTCGCGCAGCACTGTGGATAGTTCATCGCGCACTTTGTCGAGCATGGCCAATACATGACCATCGGCAAGGAAGTCGATTTCTTCCTCTGGAAAGTCGATGGCCGCCTCGACATAGATGCGCAGGCCTATCAGTTGCTCGGTGAGGTTATGCACACGCTGGGAAAAGGCGCCTTGCAAAGAACGCAGTGCATTTCGCGCAGCTTGTGCAGAACTTGCCTCAATCAAGTCGGCGATGGCTTCAGCCTGAGCCAGGTCGAGTTTATCGTTGAGGAAGGCGCGCTCACTGAATTCGCCAGGACGGGCAAGACGGCAGCCCAGTTCCAGGCAACGTTTGAGCAACATATCCAGAACGATCGGCCCGCCATGACCTTGCAGCTCAAGCACGTCTTCGCCGGTGAAGGAGTTCGGTCCCGGGAAATACAACGCGATGCCTTCGTCCAGCACCTCATCGTTTTCACTGAGGAACGGGCCGTAATGGGCAAACCGGGGTTTCAGGTCCCGACCGCTGATGGCCTTGGCCGCAAGGCTCGCCAACGGCCCGGAAATTCGAACGATGCCCACGCCGCCGCGACCTTGAGCGGTTGCAACGGCTGCGATGGTTTCACGAGGAGCGCTCATAAACCGGAATCCAGACAAAAGTGACAGATAGCAAAACGCCCCACTAGGGGGCGTTTTGAGTGGTTATCTACAGTGTAAATCAGGCAGCTGCTTTGGCAGCCGCTTCGATTTTACGTGTGATGTACCACTGTTGGGCGATGGACAGGCAGTTGTTCACTACCCAGTACAGCACCAGACCAGCCGGGAACCACAGGAAGAAGAAGGTGAAGATGATTGGCATCAGCTTCATCACCTTGGCCTGCATCGGGTCCGGAGGTGTCGGGTTCAACTGCTGCTGGATAAACATGGTTGCACCCATGATGATCGGCAGAATGAAGAACGGATCCTTGATCGACAGGTCGGTGATCCACAGCATGAACGGCGCTTGGCGCATTTCAACGCTTTCCAGCAGAACCCAGTACAGCGAAAGGAATACCGGCATCTGCACGAGGATTGGCAAGCAACCACCCAGCGGATTGATCTTCTCTTTCTTGTACAGCTCCATCATGGCTTGCGACATTTTCTGCCGGTCATCGCCATGTTGCTCTTTCAGCGCGGCCAGTTTCGGTGCCACTGCACGCATGCGCGCCATTGATTTGTAGCTGGCGGCGGACAGAGGGAAGAAAATCCCTTTGATCAGCATGGTCAGGAAGATGATCGACCAGCCCCAGTTACCGACCAGCGCGTGGATGTGTTGCAACAGCCAGAAGATTGGCTGGGCAATGAACCACAGAATGCCGTAGTCGACGGTCAATTCCAGACCTGGGGACAACTCTTTCAGTACTGCCTGGCTTTTCGGGCCGGCGTACAGAACAGCGCTGACTTCAGCTTTCGCACCTGGCGCAACAGTGATTGCCGGGGCGGTGTAGCCAATGATGTAGTTGCCTTTGCTGTCTTTACGGGTCTGGACGACATTGTTTTCGCCCTTCGCCGGAATCCACGCAGTCACGAAGTAGTGTTGCAACCAGGCAACCCAACCACCGTTTACGGTTTCTTTCAGCTGAGCCTTGTCCATGTCCTTCATCGACACTTTCTTGTACGGCTCGTTACTTGTCCACAGGGCTGCGCCCAGATAAGTCGCGGTGCCGGTGGCAGTGCTGGAAGAAGGATCGGAGCTGGCATCACGCTTCAGTTGGGCGAACATCGCACCCGACCAAGGCTTGGCGCTTTCGTTGTCGATCAAGTAAGAAACTTCTACATCGTACTGGCCACGTTTCAGAGTGAAACGCTTGATGTAGTTGACGCCGTCCTTGCTGAACTTCAGGTCTACGACCAATTGGTCCTGACCGTCAGCCAGTTGATAAACCTTCTTCTCCGAGGACCAAACCGGACGACCGGCAGGACTTGCATCCGGACCATCAGTGCCGATCAAACCGCTTTGAGCCAGATAAGTCCGCTCGTTGCCGTTATCGAACAACTGGAACGGGATATCCGGATGGTCCTGGCGACGTGGATACAGCGGCAGCGTCAGCTGGGCAACATCACCACCCTGTGGATCGACGGCCAGGTTGAGCACATCCGTTTTGATCTGGATGAGGTCTTTGCTTGCAGCTACTGGTGTTTCAGCAGGTGCAGTGGCACTGGTATCGCTTGCGGCGCGTGGAATGTCGTCACTGACAGAAGCATTATTGCCAGTAGCCGTATCCGGTAAGCCCGGTGCGGTAGTACTGGAAGCAACATTCTGAGTCGGCAGGGCAGCCTGACCATAGTCCTGGTTCCATTTAAGAACCATAACGTAGGACACGATTGCCAGGGCGACGATCAGGATCGTGCGTTTGATATCCATGATTACTCGGCCATCGAAGAAGAACGGGAGGTAGGGATAGATGGAACCGGGTCATAACCACCGGGATTCCACGGATGACAGCGACCTAAACGACGAAAGGTCAGCCAGCCACCGCGCAGAAGGCCATGATTTTCTATGGCTTCATACGCGTAGCAGGAACAACTGGGGTAGAAGCGACAGTGACTGGCCATCAGAGGACTAATGGCATAGCGATAAAACTGGATCGGAACGAGCGCCAGTTTACGCATCGGGACTGTCTACCCCTACAGTTTCGGTTTTGACTGCTGGTACCGGCGTGCTGCGTGCCAGACGCTTCCAGAGTTTGCCGAAATGCTGAATCAATTCGGGGTTTTCTACGTCACCCAAACCTTTGCGCGCGACGATAACAATGTCCCAGCCGACCAGTGAATCCTGGTGCAGACGGAACGATTCGCGCATCAGACGTTTGAGGCGATTGCGCTCGACGGAGAGCTTTACGCTCTTTTTCCCGATAACCAACCCGAGACGGGGGTGATCAAGATCGTTGTTGCGCGCAAGGAGCAGGAGATTTTTCCCCGGAACCTTGCCGGTAGGGGAGTCAAAGACTGCCTTGAAATGCCGGGGAGTAAGCAGGCGCTTTTCCCGACTGAAGTCCTGACTCACCTCCAGTGCCGGCTTATCAAACTGCCAGACGCGCACGACCTTTGGCGCGACGACGCGACAGAACGGCACGACCGTTCTTGGTAGCCATGCGAGCACGGAAACCGTGGGTACGAGCGCGTTTGATAGTGCTTGGTTGGAAAGTACGTTTCATTGTCGTGTTACCTGGTTCGTCCACAACGGGCCGGAATGGCCCCCGTTTTAAGAGACCGGGGATTCTAGAGAAAGCAAGCCTCTAGGTCAATTTCCAACCAACGTTTCCTTATAAATAGATCTCCAGAGGTTTTGCTCGTGAATAACCCGTCGTTAGAAATAGAAATAAGAAAGGAATTATTTAAAGCTTTTCTGTAAAGCTTATAAAAGCTAGGCAGGCGATCATCTGTGGATAACTCACTTCAAGCCTTCTATTCCGCGCTGTACAGAGAATGACAACTACGGTGGAAAACAGGGGGCAGCCTGTGCTGCGCTGTCGGATAACCTGTGGGTGAAAGGGCTTGTTATCCACAGGGTGGTTATCCACCGAGTTTCCCCCCTACTTGTGCAACGACCTTAGACCCGGTTATCCACAGAGCTTATGCACAGACCGCTCGTCGTGTTTTTTGCGTATAAAGCGTTGATTGTTCTTGGTCAGTGATCCACCTACGTGTGGATAAGTCGGCGTCTGGTCGCTACAATGGCCGCTTGTTTTTGCCTCACCGGCTTTCAACTTAGGGGATATCCGTGTCAGTGGAACTTTGGCAGCAGTGCGTAGAGCTTTTGCGCGAAGAGCTGCCTGCCCAACAATTCAACACTTGGATCCGTCCACTACAGGTCGAAGCCGAAGGCGACGAGTTGCGTGTCTACGCACCGAATCGCTTTGTTCTCGACTGGGTCAACGAAAAGTATCTGGGCCGCGTTCTTGAACTGCTGGATGAGCACGGCAACGGCATGGCGCCGGTGCTGTCCTTATTAATAGGCAGCAAACGCAGTTCGGCACCGCGCGCTGCACCGAATGCGCCGTTGGCTGCCGCTGCGTCTCAGGCACAGGCTGCTCAAGCACCCGTTAGCGCTCCGGCGCCAGCGCCGACTGCCAGCGCACCGACCAAACGTGCAACGCAAAAAGTGGCCGAGATCAATGAAGAGCCGTCCCGCGACAGCTTCGACCCGATGGCCGGCGCCAGCTCGCAGCAAGCTCCGGTGCGCTCCGAGCAGCGCACCGTGCAAGTCGAAGGCGCGCTCAAGCACACCAGTTACCTGAACCGCACCTTTACCTTTGAAAATTTTGTCGAAGGTAAGTCCAACCAACTGGCCCGGGCGGCGGCCTGGCAGGTGGCGGACAATCCGAAGCACGGCTACAACCCACTCTTCCTTTATGGAGGCGTTGGTTTGGGTAAGACCCACTTGATGCACGCTGTGGGTAACCACCTATTAAAGAAGAACCCGAATGCCAAGGTCGTGTACCTGCATTCCGAGCGCTTCGTGGCCGACATGGTCAAGGCGCTGCAACTGAATGCTATCAACGAGTTCAAGCGTTTCTACCGTTCGGTGGATGCGTTGCTGATCGATGACATTCAATTCTTCGCTCGCAAGGAACGGTCCCAGGAAGAGTTTTTCCACACCTTCAACGCCCTGCTTGAAGGTGGCCAGCAGGTCATTCTCACCAGTGACCGCTACCCGAAAGAAATCGAAGGCCTTGAAGAGCGTCTCAAGTCACGCTTCGGCTGGGGCCTGACGGTTGCCGTCGAGCCGCCGGAACTGGAAACCCGCGTTGCGATCTTGATGAAAAAGGCCGACCAGGCCAAAGTCGATCTGCCTCATGATGCCGCGTTCTTCATTGCCCAACGCATTCGCTCCAACGTCCGTGAGCTGGAAGGCGCACTGAAACGCGTGATCGCCCACTCGCACTTCATGGGCCGCGACATCACCATAGAGCTGATTCGCGAATCCCTGAAAGACTTGTTGGCGCTGCAAGATAAATTGGTCTCTGTGGATAACATTCAGCGCACTGTCGCCGAGTACTACAAGATCAAGATCTCCGACCTGCTGTCCAAGCGTCGCTCACGCTCGGTCGCACGTCCGCGTCAGGTTGCAATGGCGTTGTCCAAAGAGTTGACTAACCACAGCCTGCCGGAAATCGGCGATGTGTTTGGCGGCCGCGACCACACCACTGTTTTGCACGCCTGCCGCAAGATCAACGAGCTTAAGGAATCCGACGCGGACATCCGCGAGGACTACAAGAACCTGCTGCGTACACTGACCACTTGATGCACACCAGCGCAGCTTATTAAGGCAAGGGACTAGACCATGCATTTCACCATTCAACGCGAAGCCCTGTTGAAACCCCTGCAACTGGTCGCAGGCGTCGTTGAGCGCCGACAGACCTTGCCGGTGCTCTCCAACGTGCTGCTGGTTGTCGAAGGCCAGCAATTGTCGCTGACCGGTACCGACCTGGAAGTCGAACTGGTCGGTCGTGTGCAACTTGAAGAGCCGGCAGATCCAGGTTCCATCACTGTGCCAGCGCGCAAGCTGATGGACATCTGCAAGAGCCTGCCAAACGACGCGCTGATCGACATCAAGGTCGACGAACAGAAGCTGGTAGTGAAAGCTGGCCGTAGCCGCTTCACCCTGTCGACCCTGCCGGCCAACGATTTCCCGACCGTGGAAGAAGGTCCGGGCTCGCTGACTTGCAGCCTGGAGCAAAGCAAACTGCGTCGCTTGATCGAGCGCACCAGCTTCGCCATGGCTCAGCAGGACGTTCGTTACTATCTGAACGGTATGCTGCTGGAAGTTTCGGCCGGAATCATTCGTGCCGTGGCCACCGACGGTCACCGTCTGGCCATGTGCTCGATGCAGGCCGATATCGGTCAGCCGGATCGCCATCAGGTCATCGTTCCACGCAAGGGCATCCTTGAACTCGCACGCCTGCTGACCGAGCCGGACGGTATCGTCAGCATCGTCCTGGGTCAGCACCACATCCGTGCGACCACCGGCGAGTTTACCTTCACCTCGAAACTGGTCGACGGTAAATTCCCGGATTACGAGCGCGTTCTGCCTAAAGGTGGTGACAAGCTGGTACTCGGCGACCGTCAGGCACTGCGTGAAGCCTTCAGCCGTACCGCAATTCTGTCCAACGAGAAGTACCGTGGTATCCGTCTGCAACTGGCCAACGGTCAGCTGAAAATCCAGGCGAATAACCCGGAGCAGGAAGAAGCGGAAGAAGAAGTGGGCGTTGAGTACAACGGTGGCAATCTGGAAATCGGCTTCAACGTGAGCTATCTGCTCGACGTGCTGGGCGTGATGACCACTGAGCAAGTTCGCCTGATCCTGTCAGACTCCAACAGCAGTGCGCTGGTGCAAGAGTCCGACAACGACGACTCGGCTTACGTTGTCATGCCGATGCGCCTGTAATCATGTTCAGCAGAAGCTAGATGTCGCTCAGTCGCGTCTCGGTCACCGCGGTGCGCAATTTGCACCCGGTGACCTTCTCCCCCTCCCCCCGAATCAACATTCTTTACGGCGCCAACGGCAGCGGCAAAACCAGTGTTCTGGAAGCCATCCATCTGCTGGGGCTTGCCCGGTCGTTTCGTAGCAGCCGTTTGTTGCCGGTGATTCAGTACGAGCAATTGGCCTGCACCGTGTTTGGCCAGGTCGAACTGGCTGAGGGGGGGCACAGCGCGCTGGGTATCTCGCGCGACCGTCAGGGTGAATTTCAGATCCGCATCGACGGTCAGAATGCTCGCAGTGCGGCGCAATTGGCTGAGATCCTGCCTCTTCAGTTGATCAACCCTGACAGTTTTCGTTTGCTGGAAGGCGCGCCGAAGATTCGACGGCAGTTTCTCGACTGGGGCGTGTTCCACGTGGAACCGCGTTTCATGTCCACCTGGCAGCGCTTGCAGAAGGCCCTGCGCCAGAGAAACTCTTGGCTGCGGCATGGTACACTTGACGCCGTTTCGCAAGCGGTTTGGGACAGGGAACTGTGCCAGGCCAGCGCAGAAATTGATGAATACCGCCGCGCTTACATCAAAGCCTTGAAACCAGTCTTTGAACAGACCTTGAGCGAATTGGTTGAGCTTGAAGGTTTGACCCTCAGCTATTACCGAGGCTGGGACAAAGACCGCGAACTGAGTGCCGTACTCGCTGGGTCTCTTCAACGGGACCAGCAAATGGGTCACACCCAGGCCGGACCACAACGCGCTGATTTGCGCCTCAGACTGGGCGCACATAATGCCGCGGACATTTTGTCCCGGGGTCAGCAGAAGTTGGTGGTCTGTGCATTGCGGATTGCCCAAGGGCACTTGGTTAGCCAGGCCCGACGCGGCCAGTGTATTTATCTGGTGGATGACCTGCCGTCCGAGCTTGACGAGCATCACCGCCGCGCGCTTTGCCGCTTGCTGGAAGACTTACGCTGCCAGGTCTTTATCACCTGTGTAGATCACGAATTATTGAGGGAAGGCTGGCAGACGGAAACGCCAGTCGCTCTGTTCCACGTGGAACAGGGCCGTATCACCCAGACCCACGACCATCGGGAGTGAAGGCATTGAGCGAAGAAAATACGTACGACTCAACGAGCATTAAAGTGCTGAAAGGCCTGGATGCCGTACGCAAACGTCCCGGTATGTACATTGGTGACACCGACGATGGCAGCGGTCTGCACCACATGGTGTTCGAAGTGGTCGATAACTCGATCGACGAAGCTCTCGCCGGCCACTGCGACGACATCAGCATCATCATTCACCCGGATGAGTCCATCACCGTTCGTGACAACGGTCGTGGCATCCCGGTAGACGTGCACAAAGAAGAAGGCGTTTCGGCAGCCGAGGTCATCATGACCGTGCTGCACGCCGGCGGTAAGTTCGACGACAACTCCTACAAAGTATCCGGCGGTCTGCACGGTGTAGGTGTGTCGGTGGTGAACGCTCTGTCCAAAGAACTGGTCCTGACCGTTCGCCGCAGTGGCAAAATCTGGGAACAGACTTACATCCACGGTGTTCCGAAAGAGCCGATGAAGATCGTTGGCGAAAGCGAAACCACAGGCACCCAGATTCACTTCAAGCCTTCAGAAGACACCTTCAAGAACATCCACTTCAGCTGGGACATCCTGGCCAAACGGATTCGTGAACTGTCCTTCCTCAACTCCGGTGTCGGCATCGTCCTCAAGGATGAGCGCAGCGGCAAGGAAGAGCTGTTCAAGTACGAAGGCGGCCTGCGTGCGTTCGTTGAATACCTGAACACCAACAAGACTGCGGTCAACCAGGTGTTCCATTTCAACATTCAGCGTGAAGACGGCATCGGCGTAGAAATCGCCCTGCAGTGGAACGACAGCTTCAACGAGAACCTGTTGTGCTTCACCAACAACATTCCACAGCGCGATGGCGGTACTCACCTGGTGGGTTTCCGTTCCGCGCTGACGCGTAACCTGAACACCTACATCGAAGCTGAAGGTCTGGCGAAGAAACACAAAGTCGCGACCACCGGTGACGATGCCCGCGAAGGCCTGACCGCGATCATTTCGGTGAAAGTACCGGATCCGAAGTTCAGCTCCCAGACCAAAGACAAGCTGGTGTCTTCCGAAGTGAAGACAGCGGTCGAACAGGAAATGGGCAAGTACTTCTCCGACTTCCTGCTTGAAAACCCGAACGAAGCCAAACTGGTCGTCGGCAAAATGATCGATGCGGCACGTGCGCGTGAAGCTGCGCGTAAAGCCCGTGAGATGACCCGTCGTAAAGGCGCGCTGGATATCGCTGGCCTGCCGGGAAAACTGGCTGACTGCCAGGAAAAAGACCCTGCCCTGTCCGAACTGTACCTCGTGGAAGGTGACTCTGCTGGCGGTTCCGCCAAGCAGGGACGTAACCGCCGCACCCAGGCCATCCTGCCGCTGAAGGGCAAGATCCTGAACGTCGAGAAGGCGCGTTTCGACAAGATGATCTCTTCGCAAGAAGTGGGCACCTTGATCACCGCGCTGGGTTGTGGCATCGGCCGTGATGAGTACAACATCGACAAGCTGCGCTATCACAACATCATCATCATGACCGATGCTGACGTCGACGGTTCGCACATCCGTACCCTGCTGCTGACCTTCTTCTTCCGTCAGTTGCCGGAGCTGATTGAGCGTGGCTACATCTACATCGCTCAGCCACCGCTGTACAAGGTCAAGAAAGGCAAGCAAGAGCAATACATCAAAGACGACGACGCCATGGAAGAGTACATGACGCAGTCGGCCCTGGAAGATGCAAGCCTGCACCTGAACGAAGAAGCACCGGGCATCTCCGGTGAAGCGCTAGAGCGCCTGGTGAATGACTTCCGCCTGGTAATGAAGACCCTCAAGCGTCTGTCGCGCCTGTACCCTCAGGAGTTGACCGAGCACTTCATCTACCTGCCAGCGGTGAGCATGGATCAACTGTCCGATCATGCAGCGATGCAGGATTGGCTGGCTCAATACGAAGTTCGCCTGCGCACCGTCGAGAAATCCGGCCTGGTCTACAAAGCCAGCCTGCGTGAAGACCGTGAACGTAACGTCTGGCTGCCAGAGGTCGAGCTGATCTCCCACGGCCTGTCGAACTACGTCACCTTCAACCGCGACTTCTTCGGCAGCAACGACTATAAAACGGTCGTTTCCCTGGGCGCTCAATTGAGCACCCTGCTCGACGACGGCGCGTACATCCAGCGTGGCGAGCGCAAGAAGCCGGTCACCGAGTTCAAGGAAGCCCTTGAATGGCTGATGGCTGAAAGCACCAAGCGTCACACCATCCAGCGATACAAAGGTCTGGGCGAAATGAACCCGGATCAGCTGTGGGAAACCACCATGGACCCAAGCCAGCGCCGGATGCTCAAAGTGACAATCGAAGACGCCATTGGCGCAGACCAGATCTTCAACACCCTGATGGGTGATGCGGTCGAACCTCGCCGTGACTTCATCGAAAGCAATGCCCTGGCGGTTTCGAACCTGGACTTCTGATCCAGAGAACCTGCCAAACAAAAAAGGCCAACGTTTAACGTTGGCCTTTTTTGTTGTCTGTGTTTAAGACGGGAACGTTATCCCTATAGATTTACAGCGAGGGCAGAACGCTGCATTTTTTGCGTGTAATTTGAATCTGCTGGTAGTTAGCACGACTTTCTTCAGGTCTATCTGCCAATAGCGCTAACGTGGTCTGAGGATCATTCAACGGTAACGTCTTGAGCAACTCGACATCATGATTCCACCACTGACTACTGATCAATTCTTCAATTAGCTCAGGTGCATGCCGATACTTGACGACTTTTGCAGGGATCCCGGCAACGATAGCGTAGGGCGGTACATCATGGGCAACCAAGGCGCGGGTTGCGATAATAGCCCCCGTGCCGACGGTGACCCCTTCCAGGATCATCGCACTGTGCCCAATCCAGACATCATGCCCAATCGTTACATCAGCAACTTCGGGATCGAAAATCAGACCTGTACCGGTGTACTGAAAAGGATGTGAACTGAGCCAGTCTGACGGATGTGAACTCTTTTGCTGTCCGATAAAACATCCACTGCCAATAGAGCAGAATCTCCCGATAGAGGACACTGCCGAAAGGACACAGTCACTTCTGATATAGGTATGAGCACCGATTCCCAGTTTTTTTGATTCTATGACCACATACCCGAGAGATACCCCCTCTTCCAGTGTCAGCGTCGATCTCTTGTACAACGACAACACACCGCCCGCCACTTTGCATTTATGCCTACGAATCCATTTCTTCCAATAATGATTTCGAAGGGTATCGATTATTTTTTTCATAAGAATTTATTTAGACATCCGTTATAGAGCAAAAGCAGCGCCCTATGAGCCAATGGCTGGAGTCTAAAGGAATCGGCTGAGGAGATGAAATGTTACAACTCTGACCAACCAAGTCGATTGAAGGTTGTCCGGTATTACCGCCTCCCGCTGTAGACCATAGTGAGGAAAACCGCAAACGACGGGCATAAAAAAACCGGCTATATCAGCCGGTTTTTTTGCGCCCCGAAAAAACTTATGCACCATTTTCGGCGTTTTATGTGTTTAAGAAATATGTATATAAATCATTATCTTACAAAACAAAAACGCTGATTTTCGAGAAAACGGTACACAGGTTATCCACAGAATCTCAGACAGCCACTTGATCACTGGCGGTCGGTGCCGCCGGGGCGGCCGGCAGCGAACCCATTTCCCGTTGCATCTGCTCGTTCCAGGCTTGCACCCGGTCGTTCAGATCGGCAATGGCGCGAGGCCCGCTACCCTCTGCGTACATCGGTGCGCCGATGATCACGGTGATAACACCCTGCTTCTTCGCCCAACCGGTTTTTGGCCAGAACTTGCCGGCATTGTGCGCAATCGGCAGTACCGGAAGCGCGGCGTTGACGGCCAACGCGGTGCCACCGCGTGAGAACTTGCCGATAGTGCCAAAAGGAACGCGAGTCCCCTCAGGAAAGATCAGCACCCAGACGCCATCCTTCAGCAGTTCATCGCCCTTCTTCGCCACATGCTTGAGCGCGGCTTTGGGATTGTCGCGGTCGATGGCGATCGGTCGTAGCATGGCCATGGCCCAGCCGAAGAACGGTACATACAGTAATGAACGCTTGAGCACCTGGCTCAACGGCTCGAAGTAAGCGGAGAGAAAGAACGTCTCCCACGTGCTCTGGTGGTTCGACTGAATCACACAGGGCTGATCAGGCACGTTCTCGGCACCCTTCACTTCGTAGCTGATGCCCAGGAACACTTTGCTCAGCCACAAGGCGCAGCGGCACCAGTACACGTTGATGAAACGATAACGCGCCTTGAACGGCAGAAACGGCGCGATAAAAAAGCTCAGGCTGCACCAGAGCAATGAGCTGGTGCCCAGCAGAAGGTAAAAGAGGAAGGTTCTGATGGCCTGCAGTATCGACATGGTGACGTTTACCGTGCGGGCTCTGCCCGTCTATAAGCGCACTCCCGATCAGTCCTTAATCGGAACAATCGAAGCACTTTAATTGTGGATAAGTTCTGCGGCAATCGCCGCCAGATCGTCAAAAATCAAGGTGCCTACCGGTAGGGACTTGCCCAACGTCTTTTCGCCTTTCCCGGTCTTTACCAAAACTGGCTGTGAATCGACGGCTTTGGCGGCTTCCAGGTCACCAAGGCTGTCGCCAACGAACCAAAGATGGGTCAGCGACACGTTGTAATGCTCGGCGATGGTTTTCAACATCCCGGGTTTCGGCTTGCGGCAATCGCAGCCTTCGTCCGGCCCATGTGGGCAATAGACGATCAGCCCGACTTCACCGCCCTGCTCCGCCACCAGCGAGCGCAAGCGCTCGTGCATGGCGTCCAGGGTGGCGATGTCGTAATAGCCGCGAGCGATGCCCGACTGGTTGGTAGCGACCGCTACCGTCCAGCCGGCCTTGCTCAACTGCGCGATGGCTTCGATCGAACCGGGGAGTGGAATCCACTCCTCCACCGACTTGATGTAAGCGTCGGAGTCGTAATTGATTACCCCGTCGCGATCGAGAATCAGCAGTTTCAACAGCAGCCCCTTAGCTCAGCAGCGAAATATCAGCGACGCCGAGGAACAGCCCACGCAGACGCGCCAGCAAGGCATAACGGTTGGCGCGAACCTTGGCATCTTCCGCGTTGACCATCACTGCTTCGAAGAATGCATCCACCGGCTCGCGCAAGGCGGCCAGACGGGCCAGCGATTCGCTGTACTGACGCGCAGCAGCCATTGGCTGGACGGCCTGGTCAGCCTGCTGGATCGCCGAGTACAGGGAGAACTCGTTGGCATTGTCGAAGTACTTGGCTTCAACCACTGTCGGAACGGAGCCTTCGACCTTGCTCAGCAAGTTCGATACGCGCTTGTTCACGGCGGCCAGGGCAGCGGCTTCCGGCAATTTGCGGAAGGCTTCTACTGCTTGAACACGCTGGTCGAAGTCCAGCGCCGAACCCGGCTTCAGGGCACGAACCGACAGGTACGTTGCCACGTCGACGCCTTCGTCTTCGTAACGGGCACGCAGACGGTCGAAGATGAACTCCAGCACGGCGTCGTTCAGGCCGGCAGCCTTGACCTTGGCACCGAATGCATCCACGGCGAAGGCCACGGCGTCGTTCAGGTCGAGTTCAAGTTTCTTGTCGATCAGGATGCGCAACACACCCAGTGCTGCACGGCGCAGGGCATACGGGTCTTTGCTGCCGGTTGGCAGCATGCCGATACCGAAAATGCCCACCAATGTATCGAGCTTGTCGGCGATGGCCACGGCCGCACCGGTCAGGGTGGTTGGCAGTTCAGCGCCCGCACCGCGCGGCATGTACTGCTCGTTCAGCGCCAGAGCGACTTCTTCCGGCTCGCCATCATTGAGGGCGTAGTAGTAACCGGCGACGCCTTGCATCTCCGGGAACTCACCGACCATCTCGGTCGACAGGTCGCACTTGGACAGCAGGCCGGCACGGGAAGCCCATGCAGCGTTGCCGCCAATGCGTTGCGCGATGAACGCCGCGAGTTTGGAAACGCGCTCGGCCTTGTCGTAGACGCTGCCGAGTTTTTCCTGGAACACCACGTTTTGCAGGCGCAGGTTGAAGTCTTCGAGTTTCTGCTTCTTGTCTTGCTTGAAGAAGAACTCGGCGTCGGTAAGACGTGGGCGGACCACTTTCTCGTTACCGGCGATGATCTGCTGCGGGTCTTTGCTTTCGATGTTGGCCACAGTAATGAAACGTGGCAGCAACTTGCCGTCGGCATCCAGCAGGCAGAAGTACTTCTGGTTGTCCTGCATGGTGGTGATCAGCGCTTCTTGCGGCACGTCGAGGAAGCGTTCTTCGAACGAGCACACCAGCGGCACTGGCCATTCAACCAGCGCGGTCACTTCGTCGAGCAGCGCCGGCGGAACAATCGCCGTGCCTTCCTGACGGGTGGCCAGTTCTTCGGTGCGCTTGCTGATGATGTCGCGACGCTCGTTGGCATCGGCCAGCACATAAGCGGCCCGCAAGTCGGCCAGGTAATTGGCCGGCGAGGTGATGCGCACGTTTTCCGGGTGGTGGAAGCGGTGACCACGGGAATCACGGCCAGCCTTCTGGGCAAGGATGGTGCAGTCGATGACCTGGTCACCGAGCAGCATCACCAGCCATTGGGTCGGGCGAACGAATTCTTCTTTGCGAGCGCCCCAACGCATGCGTTTCGGGATCGGCAGGTCGTTCAGCGAATCCTCGACGATGGTCGGCAGCAGGCTCGAGGTCGGCTTGCCAGCGATACGTTGGCTGTAACGCAGTTTCGGGCCGCTCTGATCGATTTCGCTCAGCTCGACGCCGCACTTCTTGGCAAAACCCAGTGCCGCTTGGGTCGGGTTGCCTTCAGCATCGAACGCAGCCTGACGTGGCGGACCATCGAGGTTAATGCTGCGATCCGGTTGCTGGGTGGCCAGCGACGTGATCAGCACCGCCAGGCGACGTGGCGCGGCGTAAACGGTTTTGGTCTCGTAGTTCAGGCCGGCAGCTTGCAGGCCCTTGTCGATACCGGCGAGGAACGCCTCGGCCAGGGTGTTCAGGGCTTTGGGTGGCAGTTCTTCAGTGCCCAGTTCAACCAGAAAATCCAGAGCACTCATTGTGCAGCCTCCAGCTTGGCCAGTACTTCATCACGCAGGTCCGGGGTCGCCATCGGGAAGCCCAGCTTGGCGCGAGCCAGCAGGTAGGCTTGCGCAACGGAACGCGCCAGGGTGCGCACACGCAGAATATATTGCTGACGCGCGGTCACCGAGATCGCCCGGCGCGCATCCAGCAGGTTGAAAGTATGGGAAGCCTTCAACACCATTTCGTAGCTCGGCAACGGCAGCGGCTGGTCGAGTTCGATCAGGCGCTTGGCTTCGCTTTCGTAGAAATCGAACAGTTCGAACAGCTTCTCGACGTTGGCGTGCTCGAAGTTGTAGGTCGACTGCTCCACTTCGTTTTGGTGGAACACGTCGCCATAGGTCACTTTGCCGAACGGACCGTCAGCCCAGACCAGGTCGTAGACCGAGTCCACGCCTTGCAGGTACATGGCCAGACGTTCCAGACCGTAAGTGATCTCGCCGGTCACCGGGTAGCATTCGATGCCGCCCGCTTGCTGGAAGTACGTGAATTGCGTCACTTCCATGCCGTTGAGCCAGACTTCCCAGCCCAGACCCCAGGCGCCGAGGGTTGGCGATTCCCAGTTGTCTTCGACAAAGCGAATGTCGTGGACCAACGGGTCCAGGCCGACGTGCTTGAGGGAGCCCAGGTACAGTTCCTGGAAGTTGTCCGGGTTCGGCTTCAGCACTACCTGGAACTGGTAGTAGTGCTGCAGACGGTTCGGGTTTTCGCCGTAGCGGCCGTCAGTCGGGCGACGACTGGGCTGCACATAAGCGGCGTTCCAGGTTTCCGGGCCAATGGCGCGCAGGAATGTAGCAGTGTGGAAAGTGCCGGCGCCTACTTCCATATCGTAGGGCTGAAGTACCACACAACCTTGCTCGGCCCAGTATTGCTGGAGGGCGAGGATCAAGTCTTGGAAGGTACGCACGGCTGGCGTAGGCTGGCTCACGAAATTCACCTGTTTCTTGGGCTGCGATTTAAAGAGCGGGAGTATACCCGATTCATTGCTGCGCACGCCCCCTGGAGCCTTATGCCACGCTGCTTTTGGTGTTCCGAAGATCCGCTGTACATGGCTTATCACGACCAGGAGTGGGGCACGCCGCTACGCGATGCGCAGGGTTTGTTCGAGTTGCTTTTGCTCGAAGGGTTCCAGGCCGGCCTCTCATGGATCACAGTCTTGCGTAAACGTGAGCGTTATCGCGAGGTGTTGTTCGGCTTCGACGTACAGCGCGTGGCGCAGATGAGCGACGCGGAAATCGATGAATTGATGCTCGATCCAGGCATCATCCGCAACCGCCTCAAACTCAACGCCGCCCGGCGCAATGCCCAGGCCTGGCTGGCGCTGGAGGACCCGGTGGAGTTTCTCTGGTCCTTCGTCGGCGGTACGCCTGTGATCAATCATTTCAAGGATCGCACCGAAGTGCCGGCGGTCACGCCGGTGGCGGTGGAGATGAGCAAAAGCCTGAAAAAGGCCGGCTTTACGTTCGTCGGACCGACGATTTGTTATGCGCTGATGCAGGCCTCGGGCATGGTCATGGACCACACCCGCGATTGCGATCGCTACGCGACCCTGGCGAACGGCGGTTAGAATAGCCGCCTCGTGCACAGCACAAAATCAGGAGTGACCTGTGGATAAGTTTAAAGGCGCCTTGCTGGTAGGCGCTCTGCGGCTGTTTGCCCTGCTTCCGTGGCGGGCAGTGCAAGCGGTGGGCTCGGCGATTGGCTGGGCCATGTGGAAAACCCCCAACCGTTCCCGCGACGTGGTGCGGATCAATCTGGCCAAGTGTTTCCCGGACATGGACCCGGCCGAGCGTGAGCGTCTGGTCGGCCAGAGCCTGAAGGACATCGGTAAATCCCTGACCGAAAGCGCCTGCGCCTGGATCTGGCCGGCCCAGCGTTCCATTGATCTGGTGCGCGAAGTCGAAGGCCTTGACGTGTTGAAGGACGCCCTCGCCTCCGGCAAAGGTGTCGTTGGCATCACCAGCCACCTGGGCAACTGGGAAGTGTTGAACCACTTCTACTGCAACCAGTGCAAACCGATCATTTTCTATCGGCCACCGAAGTTGAAGGCTGTGGATGAATTGCTGCGCAAACAGCGGGTGCAATTGGGCAACCGGGTGGCTGCTTCCACCAAGGAAGGCATCCTCAGCGTGATCAAGGAAGTGCGCAAAGGTGGTGCAGTGGGCATTCCGGCTGACCCGGAACCGGCCGAATCTGCCGGGATCTTCGTGCCCTTCTTCGCCACCCAGGCGCTGACCAGCAAATTCGTGCCGAACATGCTCGCGGGCGGCAAAGCGGTCGGCGTGTTCCTGCATGCGCTGCGGTTGCCGGACGGTTCGGGTTACAAAGTCATCCTGGAAGCGGCGCCAGAGGCCATGTACAGCACCGATACCGAGACGTCCTGCGCGGCCATGAGCCAAGTGGTCGAGCGTTATGTACGGGCTTATCCAAGCCAGTACATGTGGAGCATGAAGCGCTTCAAGAAGCGTCCCCCGGGTGAAGAACGCTGGTATTGAGTCTATTGGCATGATCTGTGGATAATCTTGGGGCCAGGGTTATCCACAGCTGTTCATTAAAGGGCGCAGCAGATGTCCGAACACCGCAAATCGTTTCGCATCAAAATCAGTCATGAAAGCTTCGGCGAATGCCTGGGCCAGACACGCAACCTTTCAACCACGGGCGTCTACGTCAAGCATCCGGGCTTGTCGTCGTTGCCTAAAGGCGCGGTGGTTTACGGGCAGGTGCAGGACTTACCCACAGGTGCGCCGCGTGTGCGCATGGAAGTGATTCAGGTGGATGGCGAAGGGATAGGCCTGCGTTATCTCTGATCAGTGCGCGTTTCGCTCAAGTTTCTTCAGAAACACCGTCATCTCCTTCTCTGCCTGCTTGTCGCCATGGGCACGGGCGGCTTCCAGACCTTGTTCCCAGGCCTGCCGCGCGGCCGCAAAGTCCGCCAGCGCCAGATGGGCCTTGCCCAGTAGTTTCCACGCCGCCGAATACTTCGGATCAAATTCCACGCAGCGTTGGAAATGCTCCACAGCCTTGGCGTTTTCCCCCAGATCCAGATAACCCTTGCCCAGGCCGAAGCGCAGCAATGAGTTATCCACACCCTTGGCGAGCATTTTTTCCAGGGATTCGATCATGGCGATATTTCCGAATGGGTGTCGTTTGCAAAATCGTCTTCGCCGGCAAGCCGGCTCCTACAGGTTATGCGCGATTCTCTGTAGGAGCTGGCTTGCCAGCGAAGGCGGTCTAAAGGATCAGAAGAAGCTCAACCCCACATGAAACAACTTCTCCACATCCCGAATATGCTTTTTATCCACAAGGAACAAAATCACATGGTCGCCCGCTTCGATCACGGTGTCGTCATGGGCAATGATCACTTCTTCATCACGAATAATCGCGCCAATCGTCGTACCCGGCGGTAAACCGATGTTCTCGATGGCCTTGCCAATCACCTTGCTCGACTTCGCATCGCCATGGGCAATAGCCTCAATAGCCTCCGCAGCTCCCCGGCGCAATGAGTGCACGCTGACGATATCGCCACGGCGCACGTGGGCCAGTAAGGTGCCGATGGTCGCCAGTTGCGGGCTGATGGCGATATCGATGTCGCCGCCCTGAATCAAATCAACGTACGCCGGGTTGTTGATGATCGTCATCACCTTCTTCGCGCCCAGGCGCTTGGCCAGTAGCGAAGACATGATGTTGGCTTCGTCATCGTTGGTCAGGGCCAGGAAGATATCCGCGTCGGCGATGTTCTCTTCCATCAGCAGGTCGCGGTCGGAGGCACTGCCTTGTAACACCACGGTGCTGTCGAGGGTGTCCGAGAGATGGCGGCAGCGAGCCGGGTTCATCTCGATGATCTTCACCTGGTAGCGGTTTTCGATGGCCTCGGCCAGACGCTCACCGATCTGCCCGCCCCCGGCGATGACGATGCGTTTGTAGGTTTCATCCAGCCGGCGCATTTCGCTCATCACGGCGCGAATATTGGCCTTGGCGGCGATGAAAAACACTTCGTCGTCCGCCTCGATGACGGTGTCACCCTGCGGCAGGATCGGCCGGTCACGGCGGAAAATCGCGGCGACGCGGGTTTCGACATTCGGCATGTGTTCGCGCAACTGTCGCAGTTGCTGACCCACCAGCGGCCCGCCGTAGTACGCCTTCACTGCGACCAACTGCGCTTTGCCTTCGGCGAAGTCGATCACCTGCAAGGCGCCCGGATGCTCGATCAGGCGCTTGATGTAGTTAGTCACCACTTGTTCCGGACTGATCAGCACATCGACCGGGATCGCGTCGTTATCGAACAATTCGGAGCGCGTGAGATAAGAAGCTTCGCGCACGCGAGCGATTTTGGTGGGCGTATGGAACAGCGTGTGTGCGACCTGACAGGCCACCATGTTGGTTTCGTCGCTGTTGGTCACGGCCACCAGCATGTCGGCATCGTCCGCACCGGCCTGGCGCAGCACCGTCGGCAGTGAGCCGCGGCCCTGAACGGTGCGGATGTCCAGCCGATCGCCGAGGTCACGCAGGCGTTCGCCGTCGGTGTCGACCACCGTAATGTCATTGGCTTCGCTGGCCAAATGTTCTGCCAGCGAACCGCCGACCTGCCCCGCACCGAGGATGATGATTTTCATCCAGTCACTCCATTCAATCCGTTAACCGCGCGCTGCGGCAATCTTGATCAGCTTGGCGTAGTAGAACCCGTCGTGGCCGCCTTCCTGGGCCAATAACTGGCGACCGTGAGGTTGCTTGATGCCGGCCGCCGTGGCGAGGTCCAGTTCACGCGCACCCGGCGTACGGGCGAGGAACGCTTCAATGACTTCGGTGTTTTCAGTCGGCAATGTGGAACACGTGGCGTAGAGCAGAATCCCGCCAACCTCCAGGGTTATCCACATAGCATCGAGCAATTCGCCCTGAAGCACTGCGAGCGCGGCGATGTCGTCGGGCTGGCGCGTCAGTTTGATGTCCGGGTGGCGACGGATGACGCCGGTGGCCGAGCACGGCGCGTCCAGCAGGATGCGCTGGAACGGTTTGCCGTCCCACCAGACGGCAGTGTCACGCCCGTCGGCGGCGATCAGTTCGGCGCTCAATTTCAGGCGTTCGAGATTTTCTCGCACCCGCACCAGACGCTTGGCTTCAAGGTCCACCGCCACGACACCGGCCAGTTTTGGCTCGGCTTCAAGGATGTGGCAGGTTTTGCCGCCCGGTGCGCAGCAGGCATCGAGCACCCGTTGGCCCGGCGCCAGGTCGAGCAGGTCGGCAGCCAGTTGCGCCGCCTCATCCTGCACGCTGATCCAGCCTTCGGCAAAGCCCGGCAGACTGCGCACGTCGGCGGCGGCCTCAAGGATGATGCCGTCCTGACTGTAAACGCACGGCGTCGCGGCGATCCCGGCTTCGGTCAGTAAGCCAAGGTAGGCGTCGCGAGTGTGGTGGCGACGGTTGACCCGCAGAATCATCGGCGGATGCGCGTTGTTTGCCGCACAAATGGCTTCCCACTGCTCGGGCCAGAACGCTTTCAGTGATTTTTGCAGCCAGCGCGGGTGGGCGGTACGCACCACCGGATCGTGTTCCAATTCGGCCAGCAGCGCTTCGCTTTCACGCTGGGCGCGGCGCAACACGGCGTTGAGCAAGGCTTTGGCCCAAGGCTTTTTCAGCTTGTCGGCACAACCGACGGTTTCGCCGATGGCGGCATGGGCCGGAACACGGGTGTAGAGCAGTTGATAGAGGCCGACCAGCAGCAGCGCCTCGACATCGGCATCCGCTGCCTTGAAGGGCTTTTGCAGCAGTTTCGCCGCCAGCGCCGACAAACGTGGCTGCCAGCGCGCGGTGCCGAACGCCAGGTCCTGAGTGAAGCCGCGATCGCGGTCTTCAACCTTGTCCATTTGGGGCGGCAGGGAACTGTTGAGCGAGGCTTTTCCATTAAGAACAGCGGCGAGTGCCTTGGCGGCGGCCAGACGCGGGTTCATTGAGCGTCCGCCGCTTGACCGAGCACAGTGCCGACGGCGAATTTCTCACGACGGCTGTTGAACAAGTCGCTGAAGTTCAGCGCCTTGCCACCGGGCAATTGCAGACGGGTCAGGCACAAGGCCTGCTCACCGCAAGCGACGATCAAACCGTCCTTGCTTGCGCTGAGGATTTTGCCTGGCGCGCCCTTGCCTTCAGCGAGGTTCGCGGCGAGTACTTTCAGCGCTTCGCCGTTCAGCGTGCTGTGGCAAATCGGCCATGGATTGAAGGCACGCACCAGACGCTCCAGCTCGATAGCCGGGCGGGTCCAGTCGACGCGCGCTTCGTCCTTGTTCAATTTATGAGCATAAGTGGCGAGGCTGTCGTCCTGCACTTCGCCTTCCAGCGTGCCGGCGGCGAGGCCGGCAATCGCTTGAAGTACCGCCGGTGGACCCAGTTCGGCCAGACGATCATGCAGGCTGCCGCCGGTGTCTTCAGCGCTGATCGGCGTGGTGACTTTGAGCAGCATCGGCCCGGTGTCCAGGCCCAGTTCCATGCGCATCACGGTCACGCCGCTTTCACTGTCGCCCGCTTCGACAGCGCGCTGGATCGGCGCCGCCCCGCGCCAGCGTGGCAGCAGGGACGCGTGGCTGTTGATGCAACCCAGGCGCGGAATATCCAGCACCGCTTGCGGCAGGATCAGGCCGTAGGCGACCACCACCAGCAAGTCTGGCTTGAGCGTGGCCAATTCAGCCTGAGCGTCTTCGTTGCGCAGGGTCGGCGGTTGCAACACCGGGATGTTGTTTTCCAGTGCGAGTTGCTTGACCGGGCTCGGCATCAGCTTTTGCCCACGGCCCGCCGGACGGTCCGGCTGGGTGTAAACCGCGACGATCTCGTAAGGGCTGTCGAGCAGGGCCTTGAGGTGTTCGGCGGCGAATTCCGGGGTCCCGGCAAAGACGATGCGCAGTGGCTCAGTCATGTAAAACTCTCATTTACAAAGCAGTCGCAAAAGAAAAAGGCTTGCCGCAGCAAGCCTTTGAAAGGAGGGCATCAAGCGTTCTGGCGATGGAGCTTTTCCAGTTTTTTCTTGATTCGGTCGCGTTTGAGACTGGACAGGTAGTCAACGAACAATTTGCCGTTCAGGTGGTCGCATTCATGCTGGATGCACACGGCGAGCAGGCCTTCGGCGATCAGTTCGTAAGGCTGGCCGTCGCGGTCCAGGGCCTTGACCTTGACCTTCTGTGGGCGATCGACGTTTTCGTAGAAGCCCGGCACCGAGAGACAGCCTTCCTGATACTGCTCCATCTCGTCGGTCAGGGTTTCAAACTCGGGGTTGATGAACACCCGTGGTTCTGAGCGGTCTTCGGAGAGGTCCATCACCACGATGCGTTTGTGCACGTTGACCTGGGTTGCGGCGAGGCCGATGCCTGGCGCTTCATACATTGTTTCAAACATGTCATCGACCAACTGACGCACTTCGTCGTCCACTACGGCCACAGGTTTGGCGATAGTGCGCAGGCGCGAGTCGGGGAATTCGAGGATGTTTAAAATGGCCATAAGCTTGATGACTGCACGTGTGAAGTAAGGTCGGGTCGGTGGCCTGGCGAGTCCGAAGAGGCAGGCTACCGTTGTAAAACGTAGCTCCCTTCTCTTCATAAGCAAGCCGGGAGCGAGCCACTGAGGGCTCAAGCGTTTCACGCGAACGTACATAATAAAGGGATTCACCGCATGAGGAAATCACTACTCGCCTTGCTCCTTCTGGCTTCGGCCGGTCTGGCGCACGGGCAAGTGCAACTCAAGGAAGGTTTTCCACAGCAATACACAGTGGTTGCGGGGGACACACTCTGGGACATTTCCGGTAAATACCTGCGCCAGCCGTGGCAATGGCCCGAACTCTGGCAAGCCAATCCGCACATCGAAAGCCCCGATCTCATCTACCCCGGCGACTCGCTGTCGCTGATTTACGTCAACGGTCAGCCGCGCCTGACCCTCAATCGCGGCGCCTCGCGTGGCACCATCAAGCTCTCGCCACGGGTGCGCAGCTCGCCGGTGGCCGAGGCCATTCCGAGCATTCCGCTGCGTTCTATCAACAGTTTCTTGCTGAGCAACCGCATCGTCGACAAGGTCGAGGATTTCGACAAGGCGCCCTATGTCGTGGCCGGCGATGCTGAACGTGTGCTGAGCGGCACCGGAGACCGCATCTTCGCGCGCGGCCATTTCGATCCCGATCAGCCGGCTTACGGGATTTTCCGTCAGGGCAAGGTCTACACCGACCCCGAGACCCAAGAGTTTTTGGGGATCAACGCCGATGACATCGGTGGTGGCGAAATTGTCGCCACTGAAGGTGATGTCGCGACCCTCGCCTTGCAGCGCACGACGCAGGAAGTGCGTCTCGGCGACCGTTTGTTCAGTGGTGAGGAACGGCCGATCAACTCGACCTTCATGCCCAGTGCGCCGAAAACACCGGTTAACGGGTTGATCATCGATGTACCGCGTGGCGTGACGCAGATTGGCGCGCTGGATGTGGTCACGCTGAACAAGGGGCAACGTGATGGCTTGGCCGAAGGCAACGTACTGGTGGTGATGAAAACCGGCGAAACCGTGCGTGACCGGATCACCGGCCAGCCACTGAAAATTCCCGATGAGCGGGCCGGATTGCTCATGGTTTTCCGCACCTACGACAAGCTCAGCTACGGTCTGGTCCTCAACGCTTCGCGCTCGCTGGCCGTCATGGACAAAGTGCGAAATCCGTAAGCGGATCCACAAGTTACCAACAGAGTTATCCACAGCTTATTCCCGTTTCGACGGGGCTCATAACGATCAAGGATGATCCATGTCACTGCCTGCCGTTACACCGGTTTCCCCTGCGGAACTGGAAGCTCGTTTACGTTTGCACCGTTTGCCGGAACTCGGCCCGGCGCGATTCAAAAAATTACTTGAGGCCTTCGGCTCGGCATCCAAAGCCATCAGCGCGCCGGCCATCGCCTGGCGTTCACTAGGATTGCCACTGACGTGTGCCGAGGCTCGGCGCACCAATGAAGTGCGCGATGGCGCCAGCCACGCATTGGCCTGGCTAGAGCGTCCGGGCCAGCATTTACTGATGTGGGACCAGCCTGAGTACCCGGCGCTGCTGGCGGAAATCAGCGACGCGCCGCCGCTGTTGTTCGTGGCGGGTGATCCGGGGATTCTGGAAAAACCGCAGCTGGCGATGGTCGGTAGCCGACGCGCCTCGCGTCCGGGCATGGACACTGCCGCCGCGTTTTCCCGCAGCCTGGCCGGTGCCGGTTTCGTCATCACCAGCGGTCTGGCGCTGGGCATTGATGCTGCCGCGCATCAAGCCGCTTTGGACGTCGGCGGGCGAACGGTGGGCGTACTTGGCACGGGACTTGAAAAGTTTTATCCACAACGCAATCGGCGACTGGCCGATGCCATGATCGCGTCTGGGAGTGCGGTGCTTTCGGAGTTCCCGCTGGACGCCGGCCCTACTGCCAGCAACTTCCCCCGGCGTAACCGGATCATCAGCGGTTTGTCCCTTGGCGTGCTGGTGGTCGAGGCCAGTGTGGCGAGTGGTTCGTTGATCACCGCGAGGCTGGCGGCGGAGCAAGGTCGCGAGGTGTATGCGATTCCTGGGTCGATTCATCATCCTGGCGCCAAGGGTTGTCATCAACTGATCCGTGACGGCGCGATGCTGGTGGAAACCATCGAACATATCCTAGAAGCCTTACGCGGCTGGCAACAGTTGCCGTTGTCCACCGAGACTCCCTCGGTGACCCATCCGTTGCTTATGCTGTTGCACGCGGCCCCGCACACCAGTGAAGCGCTGTCCGTCACCAGCGGCTGGACCTTGCCCAAAGTGCTGGCCGCGTTGACGGAGCTGGAAATGGAGGGCCGCGCCGTGTGCGAAAGCGGGCGCTGGTTTGCGCGGGTGAGCTAGGTTTTATAAGGAAGATCGGTAAACTGCGCAGAGCCTTATTCCGGAGAGTTTTTCATGGTCAACAGTTGGCGAGTGCAACAAGCCGCGCAAGCCGTTCGCGCAGGGGCGGTGATTGCCTATCCAACCGAAGCGGTCTGGGGGCTGGGTTGCGACCCGTGGGACGAAGAGGCGGTGTATCGCCTGCTGATGATCAAGGGCCGGTCGGTGGAGAAGGGCCTGATTCTGGTTGCCGACAACATCCGGCAATTCGATTTTCTCTTCGAAGACTTCCCGGAGCTGTGGATGGACCGCATGGCCAGCACTTGGCCGGGGCCGAACACCTGGCTGGTGCCGCATCAGAATCTGTTGCCGCAGTGGATCACCGGTGTGCATGAAACGGTGGCGCTCAGGGTCAGCGATCACCCGCTGGTGCGGGATTTGTGCGCAGCGGTCGGGCCGCTGGTGTCGACCTCGGCCAACCCGCAGGGACGGCCGGCGGCGCGCACGCGGATTCGCGTGGAGCAGTATTTCCGTGGGCAGGTGGATTTTGTGTTGGGCGGGAATCTCGGTGGGCGCAAGAACCCGAGCGTCATTCGGGATCTGGCGACCGGCCACGTCGTGCGCCCCGATTAAGACCGCAGCGCTGCCAATCGCGAGCAGGCTCGCTCCCACAGGGTTTTTGTGATCGACACATAACCATAGATGTGGGAGCGAGCCTGCTCGCGATGGCGCCCGTCAAGGCAACAAAACTGTCGAACCCGTCGTGCGTCGCGCCGACAACTCGGTCTGCGCCTTCGCCGCATCAGCCAACGAATACGTGTGACTGATATCCACGTTCAGCTTCCCGCTGATAATCATCTCAAACAGCTCATCCGCCATCCGCTGCAGATTCTCGGCATTGTTGGCGTAAGTCGCCAGCGTCGGCCGGGTCACGTACAGCGAACCCTTCGCCGCCAATATCCCCAGATTGACCCCGTCCACTGCACCCGACGCGTTGCCAAAACTCACCACCAAACCGCGTGGGGACACGCTGTCCAGCGACGTCAGCCAGGTGTCTTTACCGACGCCGTCATACACCACCGACACTTTCTTCCCGTCCGTCAATTCCAGCACACGTTGAGCGACGTTGTCATGGCTGTAGTCGATGGTCGCCCAAGCGCCGTTGGCCTTGGCCAGCGCGGCTTTCTCGGGCGAGCTGACCGTACCGATCAACTTTACGCCCAAGGCCTTGGCCCATTGGCAGGCCAGCGAACCGACACCGCCGGCAGCGGCGTGGAACAGGATGGTTTCGCCACCCTTGAGCTCATAAGTCTGACGCAGCAGGTACTGCACGGTCAGGCCCTTGAGCATGACCCCGGCAGCCGTTTCGAAGCTGATCGCATCCGGCAGCAGCACCAGATTGGCCTCGGGCAATACGTGAACGTCACTGTAGGCGCCCAACGGCCCGCTGCCATACGCAACGCGATCACCGACCTTGAAGCGCGTGACCTCGCTTCCCACCGCTTCGACCACGCCTGCGCCTTCCGAACCCACACCCGATGGCAAAGCGGGTGGTGCATACAGACCGCTGCGGTAATAGGTATCGATGAAATTCAGGCCGATGGCCTTGTTGGTGACGCGGACCTGCTGCGGGCCGGGCTCGGCGGGTTGGTAATCGACGTACTCGAGTACTTCGGGACCGCCATGGGCGCGGAACTGGATACGCTTAGCCATCTGCCTACTCCTTGGGTCTTGGCTACGGGAGGTGTAGCACGAAGCTCCCTATCGAACTCCCAAGCTTGATCTTCGTCAACTGCGGCAGGCCCATCGGCGATGTTATGCTACGCGCCCATTTGCGTCGGTCCTCCGCTCCGATGGAGCGCCGCGTAGCTTTGCCCGATTCAAGGTGATGACATGACGACCCGCACCGAGGCCGTAAAAGCCTATCTGCTTGACCTGCAAGACCGTATTTGTGCTGCGCTGGAAGCCGAAGACGGCGGCACACCCTTCGTCGAAGACGCCTGGACCCGGGCTGCCGGCGGTGGCGGTCGCACCCGCGTGATCGAAAACGGCTCAGTGATCGAAAAGGGCGGCGTCAACTTTTCCCACGTCTTTGGCAGCGGCCTCCCACCGTCCGCCAGCGCTCATCGCCCGGAATTGGCCGGCCGTGGCTTCGAAGCCTTGGGCGTGTCATTGGTCATTCACCCGCACAACCCGCATGTGCCGACCTCCCACGCCAACGTGCGCTTTTTCATTGCTGAAAAAGAGGGTGAGGAACCGGTCTGGTGGTTCGGCGGCGGCTTCGACCTGACGCCTTACTACGGCAATGAAGAAGACTGCGTGCACTGGCACCGCGTCGCCGAGCAGGCCTGTGCGCCGTTCGGTCCGGACGTCTATTCGCGCTACAAAGCCTGGTGCGACAGCTATTTCCACATCAAGCATCGCCACGAGCCGCGCGGCATCGGTGGTCTGTTCTTCGATGACTTGAACGAGTGGGACTTTGACACCAGCTTCGCGTTCATGCGCGCCATCGGCGATGCGTATATCGACGCGTATCTGCCAATTGTGCAACGCCGCAAAAATGATGCGTTCACCGCCAAGCAGCGTGAGTTCCAGGAATTCCGTCGCGGCCGCTACGTGGAGTTCAACCTGGTCTACGACCGAGGCACCTTGTTTGGCCTGCAATCGGGCGGGCGCACCGAGTCGATCCTGATGTCGTTGCCGCCGCAAGTGCGCTGGGGCTATGACTGGAAAGCCGAACCGGGCAGCGAAGAAGCGCGCTTGACCGAGTATTTCCTGCAAGACCGCGATTGGTTGGCCGAGGCCTGAACGAGGAGTTCTGATGGACCGTTACGTCGTATTCGGTAACCCGATTGGCCACAGCAAGTCGCCGCTGATCCACCGTTTGTTCGCCGAACAAACCGCTCAGCAGTTGGACTACAGCACCTCGCTGGCGCCACTCGACGATTTTTCCGACTTTGCCCGGGCTTTTTTCCGCGAAGGTCGCGGAGCGAATGTGACGGTGCCATTCAAGGAAGACGCTTTCCGCCTGGCCGACAGCCTGACGGAGCGCGCGCAGCGGGCCGGCGCGGTGAACACCTTGAGCAAGCTCGCCGATGGCACGTTGCTGGGTGACAACACCGACGGTGCCGGGCTGGTGCGGGACCTTACGGTCAACGCCGGTTTCAGCCTCAAGGGCAAACGCATCCTGCTGCTTGGCGCTGGGGGCGCGGTGCGCGGTGCGCTGGAGCCGCTGTTGGCCGAGCAACCGGCCTCGGTGATCATCGCCAACCGCACGGTTGAGAAAGCCGAGCTGCTGGCGAAATTGTTCGCGGACTTGGGGCCGGTGTCGGCCAGCGGTTTCGATTGGTTGAAGGAGTCGGTGGACTTGATCATCAACGCGACGTCGGCGAGCCTGTCGGGCGATGTACCGCCAATTGCCGGCAGCTTGATCGAGCCGGGTAAAACCGTTTGCTACGACATGATGTATGGCAAGGAGCCGACTTCGTTCTGCCGTTGGGCCACGGAAAATGGCGCTGCGGTAGCGATGGATGGTTTGGGCATGCTCGCGGAACAAGCGGCGGAAGCCTTTTTCCTGTGGCGCGGCGTGCGCCCGGACACGGCGCCGGTACTGGCCGAACTGCGCCGCCAATTGGCACTGTAGGAGCAAGCGGTGCGGCGACCCGACTTGCCCGCGATGAACGATTACGCGGTGTGCCTGATACGCCGCGGCGCCTCAATCGCGGGCAAGCCATGCTCCTACAGGGCGTGTGTTCAGTCCTCAAAGCGGATCGGGCATTTCTCCGCCCCTTCAAGCTTCCTCAACTCCTCCACCACCTGCGGCCGCGCGCGCCGCAACGTCAGGCTGCGATCCTGCTTCAACAGCCGCCGCGCTTCCTGGTGCAGCATTTCCACCCCTGAATAGTCGATGAAGTTGATCTGCTGCGCCTCGATCACCACGCGCGCGCCATGCAGGCGTTGCAGGCGCACTTGCAGGTAGTGGCTGGCGCCGAAAAAGATCGACCCGCCTACCCGCAGAATGTCTTCATCCCCTTCGCGAGAGTGTTGAACTCGTGGTTGCGAAGTGCGTTTGAGGTAGAAGAACAAGGATGCCAGCACCCCGGCGTAGATCGCCGTCTGCAACTCCAACAGCAGCGTGGCGACACAGGTCAGCGCCATGACCAGGAACTCGGCGCGGCTGACCCGCAACAAGGCGCGAATACCGCGATGGTCCACCAGTCCCCACGCGATTAACAGAATGCTGCCGGCCATGGCCGGGATGGGGATGTGGGCGATTAACTTTGCGCCGAAGATGGCAAACAGCGACACCCACACGGCTGAAAAAACGCCGGCCATCGGTGAACAGGCGCCCGCTTCGTAGCTCAGGCCCGAACGAGTGAAGGAACCGGCCGACAGCGAGCCGGAAAAGAACGCCCCGACCATGTTCGATAAACCCTGGGCGCGGACTTCCTGGTTGGCGTCGATCAACTGCTGCGAGCGCGCCGACAGGGAGCGGGCAATTGACAGGCTGGTCACCAGCCCCAACATTCCCACGGCCACCGCGCTCGGCAGCAAACGCAGGATCAGGTCCAGGTCCAGCGGCAACGGACTGAAGGGCGGCAAGCGTCCGACAAACGCGCTGACCAACTTCACATGGCCGAACATCGATGGCCAGAACCACACCAGCAACCCGCCCAGAATCAGCGTAATCAGCAGTGTCGGCCAGCGAGGCAGCAACAACTTCAGGACCGCGCCGACAACGACCGTCGCCAGGCCCAGCGCCAGTGACGGTTTATCGAAAGCGCCGAGATGCTTGAACAGCACCAAGAAGCTGTCCAGCGCCGTGGCCTGGCTGGGCAAATCCAGCCCCAGCAGGTTCGGCAATTGACCGATGACGATCACCACCGCCGCGCCCAAGGTGAAACCCAGCACCACTGAATGCGAGACGAAATTCACCAGGGCGCCGAAGCGCAGCAAACCGAGCAACCACTGGAAAATACCGGCGAGCAACGTCAGAAGCAGGATCAGGGTCACGTAGTCCTCTGACGCGGGAACGGCCAGAGGACTGACGCTGGCATACAAGACGATAGAAATCGCCGCCGTAGGCCCGCAGATCAAGTGCCACGACGAACCCCAGAGACAAGCAATCAACACGGGGATGATCGCGGCGTACAAACCATATTCCGGAGGGAGCCCCGCGATCAGCGCGTAGGCAATGGATTGCGGCAACGCAAGAATTGCCCCACTGAGGCCGACGATCAGGTCACGCCCGACGCTGGCGCGGGTTTGCCGGGGCAACCAACTGAGGAAGGGGAAGAGTGAATGGCGGCTGGGGAAGGCCATGGGTCCTCTCGGGTGGGGTTTTGCGCAAGAGTATCAGGACAACCGCCTGTTCGATCGTTCCCACGCTCTGCGTGGGAATGCCGCCATGGACGCTCTGCGTCCGCTACAGATGTGACGCGGAGCGTCACGGGATGCATTCCCACGCAGAGCGTGGGAACGATCATGCCTTACAACCTGGCTTTCACCGCCGGCAACGCGTCTTTGCCATCTGCGGTTTTCACGCCATCCAGCCACTTATCCAGCACCGCCGGATTGGCCTTGATCCACGCCTTGGCCGCGTCCGCATTGCTGACTTTCTTATTCACCACCTCGGCCATGATGCTGTTCTCCATGTCCTGGGTGAAACTCAGGTTGGTCAACAGCTTGCCAACGTTCGGACAGGCTTCGGCGTACCCCTTGCGGGTCAAGGTATGCACGCTGCCGGTATCACCGAAATATTTCTCGCCGCCTTTCAAATAATGCATTTTCAGCTGCACGTTCATCGGGTGCGGGGTCCAGCCGAGAAAGGTCACGAATTTCTGTTTTTTCACTGCGCGAGACACTTCGGCCAGCATGGCCTGCTCGCTGGACTCGACGAGTTTCCACTGGCCCATGTCGAAATCATTCTTCTTGATGATTTCCTGCAGCGAGATGTTCGCTGGCGCGCCGGAGCCAATGCCGTAGATCTTCTTGTCGAATTTGTCGGCGTACTTGTTCAGGTCGGCAAAGTCATGCACACCCGCGTCCCAGACGTAGTCCGGAACCGCGAGCGTGAACTCGGTGCCATCAAGGTTCTTCGCCAGTTGCGTGACATCGCCCGTGGCCACGAACTTATCGTAGAAGCCCTGCTGCGCCGGCATCCAGTTACCCAGGAACACATCGACCTGGCCATCCTTCAGGCCGCCAAAGGTGATCGGCACCGCGAGGGTGTCGACCTTGGCCCTGTAGCCCATGCCATCCAGCAGAAACCCGGTGATGGCGTTGGTCGCGGCGATGTCGCTCCAGCCAGGATCGGCCATTTTCACCGTCTCGCAGCTTTGATCGGCATAGGCCGATGCGCTGCCCAGAGCCAGAAGCCCGACCGTCAGTACTGTGGATAACCTTTTCATGGACTTCCCCTTAACATTATTGGTTTTGGCAGGGTTGTGGATAACGTGCTTTGCGCTCCAGATCATCGAGGTCGATGTGGTTGCGCATGTACTGCTGACTGGCGTCCACCAGCGGCTGGTGATCCCAGCTCTTCAGCTTGCCGATGGTCAGTGCGTGCGCAACAAAGCGCCGACGACGCTGGCTGGCGAGCACCTGCTGGTGAATCGCCGGGATGTTCCATTTGGCGCGTGCCTCGGCTAGAAATTCTTCGAAAAGCTGAAGATGTTGCGGCGATTGGCTGAGTTCTTCCCGTTCGCGCGGGTCGTTGTGTACGTCGAAGAGCAGGCACGGGTCGTCTTCGCTGTAGATGAATTTGTAAGCACCGCGACGGATCATCATCAATGGGCTGATGGTGCCTTCAGCCATGTATTCGCCGAACACTTCGTCGTGACCGCCCTGCCCTTGCAGGTGCGAAACCAGCGAGCGACCGTCCAGCGGCAAGCCCGGCTCCAGCGAGCCGCCGGCCAGTTCCACAAAGGTGGGCAGCAAATCGGCGGTGGAGACGGCGGCACTGACTCGCCCTGCCCCGAACTGGCCCGGCGCACTGATCAACAGCGGGACTCGGGCGGCCATTTCGTACCAGTGCATTTTGTACCAGAGGCCGCGTTCGCCGAGCATGTCGCCGTGGTCGCCGGAGAACACAATGATGGTGTCGTCGATCAGCCCGGTTTCTTCGAGAGTTTGCAGGAGTTTGCCGACGTTACTGTCGATATAGCTGCACGCACCGAAATAGGCGCGGCGCGCGTCACGAATCTTATCCACAGGCAGCGGCTTGTCCCACAGGTCGTAAACCTTGAGCAAACGCTGGGAATGCGGATCGAGTTCGGATTGTGCCGGGGTTTTGGGGAGCGGGATGTCGGCATCGTCGTACATATCCCAAAACGCCTTGGGAATCGTGTACGGATCGTGTGGGTGCGTCATCGAAACGGTCAGGCAAAACGGCTGGTCGCCGTCTTCGCGAATGTGATCAAACAAATATTGCTGGGCCTTGAACACCACCTCTTCGTCGAAATCCAGCTGATTGGTGCGCACGCATGGTCCGGCTTGCAGCACCGATGACATGTTGTGATACCAGGTTGGACGTACATCTGGCTCGTCCCAATTCACCGCCCAACCGTAATCCGCCGGGTAGATGTCGCTGGTCAGGCGTTCTTCGTAGCCATGGAGCTGGTCCGGGCCACAAAAGTGCATCTTGCCCGACAGCGCGGTGCGGTAACCGAGGCGACGCAAGTAGTGGGCATAAGTCGGTACATCGGCGGGGAAATCAGCCGCGTTGTCATAGGCGCCGATCTTGCTCGGCAACTGACCGCTGACCAGGGTAAATCGCGACGGTGCGCACAAGGGGCTGTTGCAATACGCGGCGTCGAACACCACGCCTTCGGCGGCGAGGCGGCTGAGATTCGGTAGTTTGATTGGCGAAGGACCGTAGAACGGCAACATTGGCGCGGCCATTTGATCGGCCATGATGAAAAGAATGTTCTTGCGCTTCATGTGATCGCGGCATTCCATAGTGAATATTTATGCGAAAGTGCTGCGATCGAGCATGTTACCCAAGCTCTTTGCGGTAAAGCCCATGCCGGGCAATGACTAGGATTAGCCCAGCTTATGTATGACGCCCTTGGTGATTTGTCCTTGGACCTGCTTCGTGCTTTTGAAGCGGCGGCCCGTCATCGCAGCTTCACCGCTGCAGCGGTGGAGCTTGGCACCACGCAGCCGGCAGTCAGTCAGCAGATCAAACGGTTAGAAGAGCAACTCGGGGCGCGGCTGTTTGACCGCATCTACCGGGGCATTGAATTGACAGAAGCCGGGACTATTCTTTTCGAGCAGGTTCAGCTCGGTTTACAGAATATCGACGCAGGATTGAGCGCGATCAGTGCACAGCAACAACATGAAGTGTTGCAGGTGGCCACCGACTTTGCCTTCGCGGCGTATTGGCTGATGCCCCGTTTGCACCGCTTTCATGCGGCTAATCCTCAGGTCGATGTCAGCCTGGTTACCAGCGAGCGCAGTCACAACATGTTGCGCACCGATATCGATGTGGCGGTGTTGTTCGGCGAGGGACGCTTCAAACAGGGTGAAAGCCATTGGCTGTTCAGCGAAGAGGTATTCCCGGTGTGCAGCCCGTTGTTGCTCAAGGATCGTCCCCTGCCCTTGCCGGCTCAGTCGCTGCTGGAGTTTCCATTGCTACACCTGCGTGGCGAACACAGCAGCAACTGGTTTGACTGGAGCGGCGTGTTTCGCGAATTGGGGATAACGTCGGCACCGGCGCCGGGGCAACTGCGCTTCGACAATTACACGCTGCTGATTCAAGCGGCGATTGGCGGCCAAGGTGTCGCGATTGGCTGGCGGCACCTTGTGGATAACTTGCTGGCGCAGGGCTTGTTGTGTCGACCTATCGCTGAGTCAGCGATGTCCAGGCTGGGTTATTACGTGGTCTTGCCCCMGCGCAAACGACGTGGGGTGTTGATTCAACAGTTTGTGGACTGGTTGATGGCCGAGCAAGCCAGCAGCGCGCAATCGCTGAATGGCCTGGCGCTGCCTTCTATCGCTATTTAGGGTCGGTGGCGACGAAGTTAACGTGTTCGCCGATGTGCAGGTTCAGCCGCAGCTCATCGGCGATGCCCACCGCTACCCGGTTCAGACGTTCCAGCGGTTCGGCCAGCCCCGGCTCCAGGTGGCTGGAAACATGGCTGAAATGTTCGATGCTCAACCCGGGTACCCCGCGTGGCGCATTCACCAGGGTCCACTTCAAGGCACTGTCTTGTAGCGACTCGCGGATTTCTTCGGCGGCGTGGAGTTGAAGCTGATCCTCTGTCTCTGAATCATCCAGCACTTCAAAATCGCCCACCAGAAACAGTCGGTGCACCCCGGCGGCTTGCATGCCGTCGATCAGTGCATCCACGGCCAGCACCTGCTCGACCGGGCCCACCACGATGGTTTTTTCCACGTGTTCGCTGTTGAAAGGCAACCCGGGTGCGTCTAACAGGCAGATGACAGCCGAGCAGCCCGCCACACTTTGTTTAACGCGTTGTGCCTCGAACAGGTCGCCGGTTTTAGTTCGAAGGCCCGGGCGCGGCGCCAGCGCTGTCAGGTCATCCAGAATGGCGATCACTTCATGTTGGCGGTGCAGCATTTGCACAATCAGCGCACTGCCCAGGCTACTCATGGCACCATAAAGCACTACTTTGACCACCGGGGTTTCCGCGTTTTTCATGGCTGAGACTCCTCCTCCCTTGAGTATATGACGTGTGAGCTGCGGGGATCGTCGAGGGTTCGAACAGTATTTGAGGGTTTCAGATGCAACGGATCAAGGGCTATCACGCCCACGTTTATTTCGATGCCAGCACGATCGACCAGGCACGGGCCTTGTGCGAGCAGGCGACGCAGTTGTTCCCGCTGAAGATGGGCCGTGTACACGAGCGTCCGGTCGGCCCGCACCCGGATTGGAGCTGCCAGCTGGCGTTCGGAGCCGAACTCATTGGTGAAGTGCTGCCGTGGCTGGCGCTCAACCGTAAGGGGTTGGTGGTGTTCCTGCACCCGGACACGGGCGATGACTTGCTCGACCACACCGAGCACGCGATCTGGATGGGCGCGATCCGGCCACTGGATCTGTCTATTTTCTGATCAGATCGTTTCTTCAGCTTCGCCGGGTAAATGCTCGTCCAGGTGCAGCCAGGGCAAACGGCTGTCGGTCCAGATATGCCGCTCGGCTGGCGCCAGTTCAGGGTGGTCGAGGGTGGCGATGGTCACGTCGATGCTCTCAGGGCTGAGATGGGTCATAAACGCCAGTTGCGCCCCACAGTTCGAGCAGAAATAGCGCACGCCAGTTGAAGAAGATTCGTACTGCGCAGGTGTGCCTTTCACCCATTGAAAGGCTGACGCGGGCACCGTGATCCAAGTGGTCACAATGCCGCCGCTGACCCGCCGGCAGATCGAGCAATGACAGTGTGCAATGTCTTGCAACGGCCCGCTGAATTGATAGCGCAGATGTCCGCAGTGGCAGCCGCCAGTATGAATGTCGACCATGATGTTTCCTCCTGAGGTGTATTTACCGACGCCTTCGCGAGCAGGCTCGCTCCCACAGTGGGTTCTAAGTGGCCACAGACCTATTGTGGGAGCGAGCCTGCTCGCGATGGCCGCAACTCGGTCCATCTCCATAACTCGTCCGACGACCGGTTGCACATCCGCGCAATGCTTTCACCACCGAAAGCTGGCTGAAAGCTTCCCCGATTAGGATCGCCCCACTGCCGGCAACAGACCGGTTGGCCAGTGCCAGTGTTTTATCGCTCGCACAGCCCATTTAACAACAACAATGGTGATCCTGATGTCCTCTGCTACCCGCCGCTTCGCTGTCACTCCGCCCGTACGCCTCGTGCTTCCCGTTCTGCGCTGACCTTACCCGGTTCGCCCATTTCCCTTAGCCGCGCTACGCCTGGAGTACTCCCATGCTGACTTTCCTTGGCTTCGCCATGGTCATCACGTTCATGTTCCTGATCATGACCAAGCGCCTGTCCGCGCTGATCGCCTTGATCATCATCCCGATCCTCTTTGCCCTGTTCGGCGGTTTTGCGCCGAAAATCGGCCCAATGATGCTCGAAGGCATCACCAAGCTCGCGCCGACCGGCGTGATGCTGATGTTCGCCATCCTCTACTTCGCCCTGATGATCGACTCCGGCCTGTTCGACCCGGCCGTGCGCAAGATCCTCAAACTGGTCAAGGGCGACCCGTTGAAAGTTTCGGTCGGCACCGCCGTACTGGCGCTCGTCGTTTCCCTTGATGGGGACGGCGCGACCACTTATATGATCTGCGTGGCCGCCATGCTGCCGCTCTACAGCCGCATCGGCATGAGCCCGCGGATCATGGCCGGCCTGATCATCCTCGCCGGTGGCGTGATGAACATGACCCCATGGGGTGGCCCGACCGCTCGCGCGGCCAGTGCACTGCATGTGGACCCGTCCGATATTTTCGTACCGATGATTCCAGCAATGCTTGCCGGTGTGTTGGCGATCCTGGCGATTGCCTACTTCTACGGTAAACGCGAGCGTGCTCGTCTGGGTGAATTGCACCTGATTGGCGATGAAGTCGACCACAGTGAAATCAGCGTTTCGCAGTTCCCTGACGCGCGTCGTCCGAAGCTGATCTGGTTCAACGGCTTCCTGACCCTGGCCTTGATGTGCACGCTGGTCGCCGGCCTGTTGCCGCTGCCGGTGCTGTTCATGGTCGCGTTCAGTATCGCGATGATCGTCAACTATCCTTGCCTGCAACAACAGAAGGACCGCGTTGCGGCCCACGCCGGCAGCGTTCTGTCGGTGGTCGGCCTGATCTTCGCCGCCGGTATTTTCACCGGTATCCTGACCGGCACCGGCATGGTCGACGCGATGTCCAAAAGCCTGTTGGCGGTCATCCCGGATTTCCTCGGCCCGTACCTGGCGGTGATCACGGCACTGGTGAGCATGCCGTTTACGTTTTTCATGTCGAACGACGCATTTTATTACGGCGTGTTACCAGTTCTTGCCGAAGCCGCCAGTCATTACGGTATAACCGCCGTTGAAATGGCACGTGCCTCGATCGTCGGTCAGCCCGTCCACTTGTTAAGCCCGCTGGTACCATCGACCTACTTGTTGGTGGCCCTGGCCGGTATTGAATTTGGTGACCATCAGCGCTTTACCCTGAAGTGGGCAGTGCTGGTGTGCATGTGCATACTGGTTGCAGCGTTGCTGATGGGGATTTTTCCGCTGTTCAGCACTCTATAACCAACGACTCACCATGACGGGTCCGGTCTTCGCTGTTCGAAGTCCGGGCCTTTTGTGGTTTAACACATCCTCAAAGGAATACACATGGAATGGCTGACCAACCCTGAAATCTGGGTTGCCTTCTTTACCCTGACCGCCCTGGAAATCGTTCTGGGCATCGATAACATCATCATGATTTCGATCCTGGTCAGCCGCATGCCCAAGCACATGCAGGCGCGCACCCGGATTTTCGGTCTGGCGCTGGCCATGATCACGCGGATCCTGTTGCTGCTCTCTATCACTTGGGTCATGCGCCTCACGGCGGACTTGTTCGTGGTGTTTGACCAGGGAATTTCCGGGCGAGACCTGATCCTGTTCTTCGGTGGCCTGTTCCTGCTGTGGAAGAGCTCGCAAGAGATGTACCACGCGCTGGAAGGTGAAGACGAAACCAGCGACGAGCCTTCGGGCAAGGGCGGCAACTTCCTCTACACCATCGTCCAGATCGCGATCATCGACATCGTGTTCTCGCTGGACTCGGTCATCACCGCGGTCGGCATGGTCTCCCACGTTCCAGTCATGGTCGCCGCGATCGTCGTGGCCGTACTGGTGATGATGTGGGCGTCCGGCACCATCAGCGAGTTCATCGACAAGCACCCGTCGCTGAAGATGCTGGCGCTGTCGTTCCTGTTGATCGTCGGTACCGTGCTGATTGCCGAATCCCTGGACGTGCACGTGCCAAAAGGCTACGTCTACTTCGCCATGGCGTTCTCGCTGGCGGTTGAAGCAATCAACATCAGGATGCGCACCGCCATCGCGAAAAAGAAAAAACAGCAAGATCCGGTGAAACTGCGCAAGGACATTCCGGGGCAATAAACCCGGGAACTGCGCAAAACCTGTGGGAGCGAGCCTGCTCGCGATAGCGGTCTTTCAGTCAACAGTAATGTTGAATGTGAAGGCCCCATCGCGAGCAGGCTCGCTCCCACATTTTTTTGCGCAAGGTTTAGGGATTAGTGGTTAGCCGGCGGATCGAGGTTATCCAGCACTCGATTCACCGCCAACTCCCCGAGCATGATGACCTGCTGAATTCCCAGCAGGGTGTTGCGTTGCGGGCCCTCCAGAAACCCGGCGAAATCACTCGCCATGACGCTGGCTGATGCCAACGATTCGCAGGCATGCGCGAGCAGGGTTTCGTTATCGACCTTGGGGTCTATGAGGAAGATTGTGCTGGGTTTGCGTGGGGGGAAGTCGTGAGGGACCGGATCGGTGTCCGGTGGGTTGGGCGTTACCTTGAACATAGATAGAACTCCAGTACTGGTTACGTGGAGCCATCACACTCGCTACCAAACGAGGGGTGGTGGCCATACACAGGTTGGTAGACCGGAGTACTGGAACCGGCGCCCCCGAAGGGACCCTGCGCATGGCCACCATAAAGCTGCGACCTGAAAAAGCGTCCGCAGAAAGTGGCTATGCGCCAGAACTCCGGGCTACCAAACCCGATCACTGTTTTCAGCGACAGGGAAACGATAGGGGCCGGGTTCAAGGCGCACAAGCCGGCGGATTCTGGAGTAGCCGTAGGCAACGACGCAAGGTGTTGTAGCCTCCGAGAAGTAACTCGGAGTGTTTTTAAACACGACTCCAAGCTCTCGAACATTTAAGCGTTTTCCTACAGCCAATCTGTGTGGTGCTTGGTACGGTCGAAACGCCAAAGGTTGACGCACAGGCCCCCGGTGGTTAGCGTCCCCCGCTCGCATCAAATGACAATGACAAGGAATGCATATGTCTGGAAAACCGGCTGCACGCGTCACGGACCCGACCACCTGCCCGCTTCCGGGCCATGGCACCAACCCCATCGCCAGCGGCTCCCCCGACGTGTTTTTCAATGGCCTCGCCGCAGCGAGAGTCAGCGACCAATGCACCTGCGGCCAAGCGCTCAGCGGCGGCTTTTCATCAACGGTGTTCATCAACGACTTGAACGCCATGACCCTCGATGGCACCACGAGCCATGGCGGCGTAATAATCGGCGGTTCCGGAAACGTCATCATCGGCAGCACCCACACCCCCGCGCCCTTCATTCCACCCCTGCCAATCATTGGCCAGCCCATCGTGGAATTCAAAGCCGTCAGTGCCGGCAATGGCGAACCGATAGCCGAACAAAACTACGAAATCGAAACCGCCGAAGGCCGCATCGTCAAAGGCCAGACCAACGCCTTGGGCATGACCCAAAGCGTCGCCACGCTAAAACCCGACCTCGCCGTCGTTCGCTGGACCGTCTAAGCCTCAAGGAAGAATCAAATGACCGGACAATGCATCGCGCCAGACGACCTGGACATGAAAAAACTCTGGGACAGTACCTGCGAACTGCCCGCCTGCAAACGCGAAACCACCACGGGCGGCCCCAACCCGAAAACCCGCGTCGAAGTGCCGTTGTTGACCTGCAACTGCCTGTGGCGCCGGTTTCAGAAAGAAGCCGAAGAATGGGTTGCACCGGGTGGCGTGCTGATTGCCGATCCGCAAGTGCGTAACCGTAAGATCAATGCCGCGTATGCGCAGTTGTGGCTGGCGGATAACCGGTTTCAGTGGGCGGGTTTGGCGGCGTTTGCTTCGAAGCAGGTGGGGTGTGGGTTGATTCATGCCTCCACGCTAGATCAGAGAATCGAAGCGGAGAAAAAAGCTTACCGAACGTTAAAAGACAGTCAGTCAAAGGATTTGTATGAACGCGTAGTGGTGAACAAATTGCGTTCGGATCCTGAGCTTTGGAACCAGTGGGATCAGGCCAAGCAGCAGAACCCGGTTCCCCTTACGAGTGATCCACTATCAGGCGACGCGATTGCATTTCTTCAAGAAGAATTGCAATACGTTCATGAAATGCTAGCGCTTGGAAACACTGCCCTTTTCCTGGATGTGTATCCACTACACCGGTTTTTCATGGTGCGAGGATTCAAGGAAATGGAGAAGTGTCTGCCCGACCGCAGCAGGCTAAAAAATGAAGTACTTTGGCCCATTGCAGATAAAGTTGAATTTGGAACTAATCACTTCGAAATATCCCAAACATTCGCCTCGATCAATGAAGGCGATGTCAGCGGCAGTGTCAGGGCTATGGCACGGCACGAACAGTTGAATATCCTTCAACCTGCAATGTATGACATAGCTTATTTCGCGCTGCTAATGAGAGGAACTCAAGCTGGCGACGTTGCCTCCGTTGTCACCGGATTATTTTCGGGACTACCAGAAGAAATTCAACTAACCCTGGCAAGTCAGTGCAAAGCACCTGACGACCGGAAAGTTTCTTTTAGTAGCAATCCAATCGCTGATTTGGCAGACAAAGATCAACGTATGGAGTTCGTGTTGCGAGCGGCAACACAATTCGACAATTTACTCAAAAATCCAGCCACTCTCGCTCAAGTAAAAAATTCCATTACGGAAATTGCCAATGGGGGAGGAGTCAAATGAGGCGCAAATTAATTTTGAGTCTTGTGGCTGTAATGTGTTTGTTTTTGCTTGCTTATGTCATCCATGAGCAACCATCTGTGGATACAATTTCCGTTCATATCGGAAAGTCCTATAAAGATGTAGAGCATGACTCGACATTTCCAGTCAGGGCTAAAACGGCAATCTATCCAAGTGAACCACCCGAAGTTGATTCCACTTGGATCAGCAGTCCAGTGATTGTCAAATTTGATGATCCCAAATACGGTTTCACTTTGCCCCCAACGAAATTCGGTGCTGTCGGTTACAACAATGAAAAGGTATCAACTATTACCACTTCTCCGATGTTGGAGACATTGCGATTTGATCAGTTGATTCCCTTGCTTAATCATTTACAAGAGATGTTTAAGAGTTCCGGTTGGGTGCCACGGGATAGCGAGGATCATGCGTGGCTTATGGTAAGTAACGAAGATGACAGAAATACTCTACAGAGCCTGTTATTCGATCAGGTTGTTGTCGTGATGCTGCTGGTTCCCCATAAGTACGGTCTTGCCCTCAACGTCAAATGCTACGCTCGCTGTGACGAGCGTGATCCGAAGACGGCGAAGTATCTGATCGATGTCAGCGTGGGGTCGGATTACTACAGTGACTGAATCAAAGCAGCGCTGGTTGATTTTGATTGTTTTCATTCTTCTGGTGTCGGGAAGCTTGAGGTATGCCCGTTTGAGCACCAAAACCTTATCCGTCCATATCGGAAAGCCCTACGAACAGGTCATCAAAGACTCAACTTTCCCAGTCGAAGACAAAACGGCCATCTATCCAGGTGACCCTAATAACGCGAAAGATCCTCCAAGACCTGGTTCCACGTGGATCAGCAGCCCGACTGTCATTGAGTTTGATGAACCCGTTTATGGATTCAAACTTCCTCCGACGGTGTTTGGTGCCGTTACTTATGGAGGACAGAAAGTCTCGACTGTAACCACATCGCCCATGTCTGAAACGATGCCATTCACGGAGGCTGTGGATCGATTGGTGGATGTACAAAACACCCTCAAGTCCGGAGGGTGGATGCTTGAGCCTTTGGAAAATAACGACTGGTTTAGTGTCGACTCTGCTGCAGAGCGTGAGCGACTGCAGGTCAAGCTATTCGATCAGCCAGTGGGCATTGATTTGTATGTGCCGGGAAAATACAGTCTGCTGCTTTTGATCAAGTGCTATACACGCTGTTCGCGTGATTCGACGACGGCTAAATATCTGATCGATATCAGTGTGGGCCGGGATCGAAGCGGCACATGAGGAAGCCCTACAAGCGGAAAGTTATATGTTGGCGCAGAGCAGTGTTTTTCATGCTCTTTATTTGCCTGACTTCTTTTCACTACCCAATGGATTTTTTGGTTATTCACATCGGTAAGCCATACGAAAGCGTCGTGAGGGATTCGACGTTTCCTGTGTTACGTAAAACTGCCATTTATCCAAGTGAGCCACCTCACCCGAGCTCAACCTGGATTAGCACCCCAGTCATTTTCACCTTTGATGACAAACAACATGGATTCACGTTGCCAGCTACAAAGTTTGGTGCGATTGGGTGGTCCGATTTCAAAGCGATTACCCTGACTACTTCGCCGATGCTTGAAACCTTGCCGTTCGACCAGTTGATTGTTGTGCTTGATCAGCTGCAGAACCAGCTAAAAAATGCGGGTTGGATACTGTGGAGTGCAGATAGAAATCCTTGGGTCAAAACCGCCACCGAGGCAGATAAACGAGCTCTCCAAGCCGAGTTGTTTGATCACGTAATGGTGACCGTGCTGTTGGTACCACACCGATACAGTCTTGCGCTCAACGTCAAATGCTACGCTCGCTGTGACGAGCGAGATCCGAAGACGGCGAAGTATCTGATCGATGTCAGCGTGGGGGCGGATTACTTCAGCGAATGAAAAGTCGCTCCAAGGCTTGCCGCAGTTGCTGGCAATACCGCCATCGCGAGCAGGCTCGCTCCCACAAGGGTGGCGCTGTTTTCATGACAGTCCTGTTTCATTCGCCTCTTCAGCTGTGCAATGCTGGCGTCCAGACCGTTAGCCAACTACAGCTTAAGTACAGAACGTAGAAAAAAGCGCAGTACCGTCAACTTGCCCCTTTGGGGCGCGACCACCACAGGGGGCCTTTATGCTCACCCTGCTCAATTTGTTATCGGCCGTGGCCTTGTTGATCTGGGGCACGCACATCGTCCGAACCGGCATCCTGCGGGTTTACGGCACGAACCTGCGCCATGTGATTGGTCGGAATATGTCCAGGCGTTGGCTGGCGTTTGTCGCCGGGATCGTGGTGACGGCGATGGTCCAGAGCAGTAACGCCACCGCCATGCTCGTTACTTCGTTTGTCGGTCAGGGCCTTATGGCGTTGACCCCGGCCCTGGCGACCATGCTCGGCGCCGACGTCGGTACGGCGCTGATGGCGCGGGTGCTGACGTTCGATTTGTCGTGGCTCTCGCCTTTGCTGATCTTTGTCGGGGTGATTTTCTTCCTGTCGCGCAAACAGACCCGGGTCGGGCAGATGGGCCGGGTCTGTATTGGCCTGGGCCTGATCATTCTGGCGCTGCAACTGATCGTCGAAGCCGCCGGACCGATCACCCATGCGCAAGGGGTGAAGGTGATTTTCGCCTCACTGACCGGCGACATCCTGCTCGATGCGTTGATAGGTGCGCTGTTCGCGATGGTCTCTTACTCCAGTCTCGCGGCCGTCCTGCTGACCGCGACCCTGGCCGGCGCCAATGTAATCAGTCTGCCAGTGGCCATCGGCCTGGTGATTGGCGCGAACATTGGCAGTGGCATCCTCGCGTTCCTCAGCACCAGCATGCAAAACGCCGCTGGCCGTCAAGTCGCGCTCGGTAGCCTGTTGTACAAGCTGATCGGTTTGTTGCTGATCATTCCGGTGCTCGATCCGTTAGTGCACTGGATGGATAGCCTGGACTTCAGCCCTCAGGAAATGGTGATTGGCTTCCACCTGCTCTACAACACCGCGCGTTGCTTGATCCTGCTGCCAAGCGTCGGGGGGATGGCCAGGTTGTGCGCCTGGCTGTTGCCGGAGCGGCCGGAAGCCAACGGAATGGCCAAAGCCCGGCACCTCGACCCGACAGCGCTGGCCACGCCGAGCCTGGCGTTGGCCAATGCGGCCCGGGAAACCCTGCGCATGGGTGATCTGATCGACAACATGCTTGAAGCGATGCTCGATGTGCTGCACGGCAAGCAAACCGCCGTGACCCAGGAAATGCGTCGCCTGACCGATGATGTCGAAGCACTCTACAGCGCGATCAAGCTCTATCTGGCGCAAATGCCCCGCGAAGACCTAAGCGATCAGGACAGCCGGCGCTGGGCAGAAATCATTGAGTTGGCGATCAACCTCAAACTCGCCAGCGACCTGATCGAACGCATGTTGCGTAAGGTTCAGCAGCAGAAAACCTCACAGCGTCGGTCTTTTTCTGACGTTGGCCTGGAGGAGTTGGCGGGGCTGCACAGTCAGTTAATCTCCAATCTGCGCCTGGGATTGTCCGTGTTCCTGAGTTCCGACAAGGAAAGTGCCCGCCAGTTGTTGCGTGAAAAACGTCGCTTTCGCGCACAGGAACGGCGTCTGGCCCATGCCCATGTCAGCCGGTTGCAACGTAAGATTGTGCAAAGCCTCGAAACCAGTTCGTTGCACCTGGAGTTGATTGCCGACATGAAACGTCTGAACTCGCTGTTTTGCAGCAGCGCGTATGTGGTGCTGGAAACGTCGGACACCGGGGCACTGGCCGTCGACGATTTGGCTGACATCACGCATTCGCCTTGAACGTCTGGCTGTGTGGTCAGTCAGTTACTTGAGTTCCGGTTCAAAAGCTTTCGCGAGCAGGCTCGCTCCCACAGTTGACTGACGGCGTTCACAAAACCAATGTGGGAGCTGGCTTGCCCGCGATGGCTGCCCGGAAAGCAACACGGATCGCCAATCTGCCGTATGGAAGCTCGTTATGCGTTGTCTGCTGTTCGCCTGTTTGTTGCTTGGCTCATTTCCTTCGTTTGCCCTGGATCGCTTTCAGGTCGAGGGTTATACCCTGCCCAACGGCCTGCAATTGCTGCTCAAACCGGGCACTGAGCGCGGGCATGTGGCGATTCGTCTGGTGGTCGGCGTTGGTCTGGATGACTTCAGTTGCGAGGACAAAGAGCTGCCCCATCTGCTCGAACACCTGTTGTTCAGCGGCATCGACGCCACCGGCGAAGGTGGACTGGAAGAACGCATGCAGGCGCTGGGAGGTGAATGGAACGCTTTCACCAGCAACGCCGACACAACCTTCGTCATCGAAGCGCCGGCGAAAAACCAGCGCAAGGTCCTCGACCTGTTGCTGGCACTGCTGACCCAGACCCAAATCGACGACAACGCCATCAACGCCGCCAAGCAAGTGGTCGAGCGCGAAGACGGCGGTCATTACACACACCTGCAACGCTGGCTGGATCGCCAGGACCTCGGCCACACGGCGAGCAATCAACTGGCGGTGGAGCTGGGCCTCAAATGCCCGGAGCGCGCCGAAGTTGATCACCTGACCCGCGAACAATTGGAGAAGGTGCGCAAGGTCTGGTACGCGCCCAACAACATGACGCTGATCGTGGTCGGTGACCTCGACCGGTTGCTGCCGGCCTATCTGGAGCGGTCCTTTGGTGCGCTTGAGGCGGTCGCCCCGAGCGATCACCAGCCCCTGCCGGAAATCCAGACCAGTGCTGCCCATGAGCGCACGCTCAGTAGCGGTTTCGTCGGCGGGGGGGCCAAGTTGCATTGGTTGGTGCCAGAGCCTGTGCTGGCGGATCAGCAGGACGAAACGTTCGATCTGCTCAAGGACTATCTGGACTGGGCGCTTTATCGCCAGATGCGCCTGGTCCACAGTTTGTCTTACGGCCCCTCGGCCGAGCGCGAGCTGTTTGGCGGTGTGGGCTTCATGAGCCTGAACGCTGACCTTGAGCGCGATGATGTGCCGCAAGCTGAGCAGGTCCTTGAGGAATTGAAAGCCCAGTTGCTCAAGGACGGTCTCGACGCCGACACCTTCAACCGCCTGAAACAGGCCGCCATTGCCCGTCAGGCCTGGGCGGTGCAAGGCAATAGCGCGTTAGCCGATTATTACTGGAGTGCCCTTGGGGACTATGAGGACGGACGTTTCGCCAGCCCGGCCAGGGAACTGCAAGGCGTGACACTGGAGGAAGCCAACAAGGCATTACGCGAGTTGCTGCTGCAACCGGGGTATTTGCGGATCGAAAAGCCGCTGATGGGTGATGACCAGTTGATATGGGCGATTGCCGGGGTGTTGGGGCTGATTGCGTTGGTACTGCTGAGCTGGCGCTTGCACCGAAGGACGCCGCCAACCGTGTAGCAGCTGCCGAAGGCTGCGTTCGGCTGCGCAGCAGTCGTTAAACCATTCACCTCGGTGTGCCAAGGACCTGTGGAATGAGAGATTTGCGACTGCTTCGCAGCCGAACGCAGCCTTCGGCAGCTGCTACAAAGGCTCCGGGGGCGGACCGTGGACCTCGCCACGCAGCCCCCCGGCGGGTACCCTGTCGAGGATTTTTCCTACGACCAATGTGAACCGCCGAATGCCGACCCTGACCCTATACGTCCAGCGCATCCTCGAATTGATGAAGCGCTACCCTGGGGTCATTGCACTCTGTGGTTTCATCTCCGGTGTCGGCAGCTTCATCCTGGTGGATCGCCAACAAGGTCTGGCGACCTGGATCACCATCATCATGGTGCTCAGTTGGGTCTGGCTGATGCTGGAAAACAGCCTCACCAAGCTGTTCACCAAAATCTTCAAACGCGAGATTCCCCAGCCTCTGCTGCGTTACGCCACGCAGATGATCCACCAGGAAAGCCTGTTCTTCGTCCTGCCATTCTTTTTCATCACCACGACCTGGAACAGCGGCCAATTGTTCTTCACCGGGCTGTTGGGTATTGCGGCGCTGATTTCCATCATCGACCCGCTCTACTACAAATGGCTGGCACCTCGGCGCTGGGCGTTCCTGGCGCTGCATACCCTGACGCTGTTTGCCGCGCTGCTGACCGCCCTGCCCGTCATCATGCACCTCACCACGTCCCAGAGTTTCAAACTGGCGCTGGGTACCGCCGTGCTGCTGTCATTCCCGAGCCTGGCGTCGATCTTCCCGATCCGTACCGTACGCAACGCCCTGGCGATCCTCAGTATCACGCTGGGCGTCGGCGCCCTCGGTTGGTTCATGCGTTCGTGGGTGCCGCCGGCGACCTTGTGGATGACCGACGTAGCGATCAGCACGCAAATGCAGGACCGCACGCCCGGTACCAGCCTGGAGGAAGTCAGTGCCGAGCAGATCCGTGGTGGCGGCCTGTACGCCTACACTGCAATCAACGCCCCGCGCGGTCTGGATGAGCGGATCTATCACGTGTGGCAGTTCAACGGCAAAGAGGTTGACCGCATCCCGCTGGATATCCACGGTGGGCGCAAGGACGGCTACCGCGCCTGGACGCACAAGCAGAATTTCCCGGGCAACCCGGCGGGCAAATGGCAGGTCCGGGTGTTGACCGAAGACGGCCAGGTCATCGGCGTGCTGCGCTTCAAGGTCACGGACAGCACACCGACCAAAGAAAAGTAACGCGGTTCGTGCTATTACGTAGCTCTGCGTAGTAACTGAACAAGCACGGAGCTTATGATCAGCAGCACAATGGCCGGCAATGCCCAACTGGATGCCTCTCACTCCCCTGCTCAGCTGCGGGTTTCGGGTGACTGGACGCTCGCCCATTACGCCGATCTCAAATACCTCTGCGAAAAACTTCGCGGCCAATACGACGACAACACCCACATTGATCTCAACAGTCTCGGCGCCCTCGACACCGCCGGTGCCTCGCTGTTGGTGGAGCTGCTCGGGGCCGAGCGCCTGGGCCGATCCGCCGAACACCCCGATTGCACCCTGAACGCCGCCGATCGTGCGCTGCTGCAGACCATCTACAGCTCAATGACCAATTTCTGTGTGCCGGTCAAGGAACCGGAAATCAGCGTCAGTATTCAATTGCTCACGCGAATTGGCCTCGCGGTGGATGCGGTCTGGCAGGACACCCTGCAACTGCTGGGCTTCGTCGGTCTGATTCTGGAAACCATCGTTCGCGGCCTGTTTAAACCCAAGCGTTGGCGCATCACGCCGATGGTGGCGCACATCGAACAAACCGGCCTTGATGCCGCCCCCATCGTCGCCCTGCTGACCTTTTTGGTGGGCGCTGTTGTGGCGTTTCTCGGGGCGACGGTATTGGCCAGTTTCGGCGCCACAATTTTCACCGTGGATCTGGTGGCCTTTTCCTTCTTGCGCGAATTTGCTGTGTTGCTGACGGCGATCCTGATGGCCGGGCGCACCGCCAGTGCCTTCACCGCGCAGATCGGCTCAATGAAGGCCAACGAGGAAATCGACGCCATTCGCACCTTGGGCCTCGACCCGATGGAATTGCTCGTGGTGCCGCGCGTCCTGGCCCTGCTGGTGGCGCTGCCGATGCTGACCTTTCTGGCGATGCTCTCGGGGATTGTTGGCGGCGGCGTGGTCTGTGCGGTGGCGCTGGATATTTCGCCGGCGATGTTCCTGTCATTGCTGCAGTCGGACATCGGGGTTCAGCATTTTCTGGTGGGGATCGTCAAAGCACCGCTTTTCGCCTTCCTGATCGCTGCGATTGGCTGTCTCGAAGGATTTAAAGTCAGCGGCAGCGCCGAGTCTGTCGGTGCGCACACCACGTCCAGCGTGGTCCAGTCGATTTTCGTGGTGATCGTGCTCGACGCCGTGGCCGCGCTGTTTTTCATGGAGATGGGCTGGTGAGTCGTTTACCCCGAGCGCCTTCTGAGGCGGTGATCGAAGTCCGTGGGCTGTGCAATCGCTTCGGCAGTCAGAGCGTGCACGAAAACCTCGACCTCGATTTGTACAAAGGTGAAATTCTCGCCGTGGTTGGCGGTTCCGGCAGCGGTAAATCGGTGCTGCTGCGCAGCATTATCGGCTTGCGTCAGCCCAGTGAAGGGGTGGTAAAGGTCTTCGGTAAAAACCTGCCGACCTTGTCCGAGCATGAACGCTCGATGGTTGAACGGCGTTTCGGCGTGCTGTTCCAGCAAGGCGCCCTGTTCACTTCGCTGACCGTGACCGAAAACGTTGCCCTGCCCTTGATCGAACACGCCGGCCTGAGCCGTGAAGACGCCGAGCATCTGGCCGCGGTCAAACTGGCGCTGGCCGGGTTGCCGCTGTCGGCAGCCGACAAGTACCCCGCTGCGCTGTCCGGCGGCATGATCAAGCGCGCGGCGCTGGCCCGTGCGCTGGCGCTGGACCCGGACATCCTGTTTCTCGACGAACCCACCGCCGGCCTCGACCCGATTGGTGCGGCGGCGTTCGATCAATTGATCCTGACCCTGCGCGATGCGCTGGGCCTGAGTGTTTTCCTGGTGACCCACGACCTCGACACGCTCTACACCATCACCGACCGGGTGGCGGTGCTGGCGCAGAAGAAAGTGCTGGTGGCGGACGCCATCGACAAGGTCTCGGAAACCGACGATGCGTGGATCCACGAATACTTCCATGGCCCTCGCGGCCGCGCGGCGCTGACGGCCGCTCAACAGCTTAACGAGGTCTGACATGGAAACCCGAGCCCATCATGTATTGATCGGCCTGTTCACCGTGATTGTGGTGGCGGGCGCCCTGCTCTTCGGCTTGTGGCTGGCCAAATCCAGCGTTGACACCGAGTTCAAGGATTACGAAGTGGTCTTCAACGAGGCGGTCAGCGGCCTCTCCAAAGGCAGCTCGGTGCAGTACAGCGGGATCAAGGTCGGCGACGTGGTGACGTTGCGTCTGGACCCGAAAGACCCGCGCCGGGTGCTGGCGCGTATTCGTCTGGGCGGTGACACCCCGGTCAAGGAAGACACCAAGGCCAAACTGGCACTGACCGGGGTCACCGGGACTTCGATCATCCAGCTCAGCGGCGGTACGCCACAGAGCCCGGCGCTCAAGGGTAAGGACGGTAATCTGCCGACTATCGTCGCCTCGCCCTCGCCTATCGCACTCTTGCTCAGTGACAGCAACGAGTTGATGGCCGGCGTGAACACGCTGATGCATAACGCCAACCTGTTGTTCTCCACGGAAAACGTCGAGCGCATCAGCAACACGCTGGAGCACCTGGAGCAAACCACCGGAACGATTGCCGATCAGCGTGGCGATATTCGTCAGGCGATGCAGCAACTGGCGTCGGTCGGCAAGCAAGCCAACAACATGCTAGAGCAGACCACAGCGCTGATGCGCAATGCCAACGGCTTGCTCAATGATCATGGCAAGCAGGCGTTGGGCAGCGCCGAGCAGGCGATGAAGTCGCTGGAACAGAGCACCACGACGATCAACAAATTGCTCGCCACCAATCAGGATTCGCTCAACAGCGGCATGCAGGGTCTCAATGGCCTGGCCCCGGCGATTCGCGAACTGCGCGAAACCCTGACCTCGTTGCGCGCCATTTCTCAACGTCTGGAGGAAAACCCCAGCGGTTACCTGCTGGGACGTGACAAGAACAAGGAATTCACGCCATGAAGCTGACTCGTATCGCCCTCCTCGCCGGTTTCATGCTGATCAGTTCGTGCTCGATCCTGCCCAAGTCCGAGCCGTTTGATGTCTATCGATTGCCATCGGCCCAGAGCAACGCGCCGGCCAGTCATGGCACGCCGCAACGCTGGTCGCTGCGCCTGACCAAACTCCAGGCCAGCGACGCGTTGAACAGCCCGAACATCGCGGTGATTCCCCAAGGCGATCTGATCAGCAGCTACAAAGGCACACGCTGGAGTGACCCGGCCCCGGTGCTGCTGCGCAATCGTCTGCTGGACGGCTTTCAGCGCGACGGTCGGGTGCCGTTGTTGAGCACCGATGACAGCATCTTCCAGACAGACCTGGAGCTGGGCGGCCAGTTGCAGGCGTTCCAGACCGAGTATCAGGGCACGGGCGCCAGCGTGGTTGTGAGTCTGGATGCCTTGCTGGTGCGCGGTTATGACCAGCGAATCCTCGCCAGCCGCCGCTTCGAAGTACGCCAGCCGTTGAGCGATGCGAAGGTGCCTGCGGTGGTTGCCGGGTTTGGCCAGGCGAGCGACCAATTGACGGCGCAGGTGGTGGCTTGGGCGGTGGAGCAAGGTCAAAAGCTCGCGCCGCCAGTTAGACCTTGAAGGTCCTGCGGACCTTATCGCGGGCAAGCCTTGCTCCTACAAGACCGGGGCGTTCGCGGGATGTGCGCATGACCTCGTACCGTAGGAGCAAGGCTTGCCCGCGATAAATTTTGGTTTCACCCGAAGAACCAGTAGCAAACCCCGATGGCGCCAAGAACGCCGGCCAGCTCAGCCAGCAACGCACACCCCACCGCATGCCGCGCGCGCTGGATGCCCACCGCGCCGAAGTACACCGCCAGTACATAGAACGTGGTTTCGGTGCTGCCCTGAACCGTGGCCGCCACCAGCGCCGGGAAGCTGTCGACGCCGGAGGTCTTCATGGTTTCAATCAGCATCGCCCGCGCGGCGCTGCCGGAGAACGGTTTGACCATGGCCGTCGGCAACGCGTCGACGAAGCGTGTGTCCCAACCGGCCCACTCCACCAGGTGCCGAATTCCGTCCAGACCGAAGTCCAACGCGCCGGATGCCCGCAGCACGCCCACCGCGCAGAGCATCGCCACCAGGTATGGCAACAGGTTTTTGGCCACGTCGAAGCCTTCTTTGGCGCCTTCGACGAATGCTTCGTAGACCTTCACTTTGCGCAATGCGCCGATGATCAGAAACAGCATGATCAGCCCGAACAGCGTCACGTTGCCGAGGATTGATGAAAGACCGGCCAGAGCGGTGGCTGAGAGCGTCGCCAGCAGCGCCATGAAACCACCGAGGGCGAGGGCGCCGGGAATCATATACGCCAGCACCACCGGGTCCCAGATGCGCAGGCGCTGCATGAACGCGACCGACAGAAAGCCGACGATGGTCGAGCAACTGGTGGCCAGCAGGATGGGCAGGAACACCAGCGTCGGGTCGGGTGCGCCTTGCTGGGCGCGGTACATGAAGATCGTCACTGGCAGCAGGGTCAGGGAGGACGCGTTGAGCACCAGGAACAGGATCTGCGCGTTACTGGCCACGGTGGCACTGGGATTGAGCTCTTGCAGTGCCTTCATCGCCTTGAGGCCGATCGGTGTGGCGGCGTTGTCCAGGCCCAGGCCGTTGGCGGCGAAGTTCAGCGTGATCAGGCCGATGGCCGGGTGACCGGGCGGCACTTCAGGCATCAGGCGCAGGAACAACGGCCCCAGCGCTTTGGCCAGCCACTCGACGATCCCGGCTTTCTCGGCAATCCGCAGAAAGCCCAGCCACAGGGTCAGGGTGCCGAACAGCAGGACCATGACCTCGACCGACAATTTGGCCATGGCGAAAATGCTCTCCACCATCGCCGCGAAGATCCCGGCGTTGCCGCCGATCAGCCATTGCGCCAGCGCCGAAACGGCAGCCACGATGAAGAAGCCAAGCCACAGGCCATTAAGCATCAGTCAAATCCCCCGGAAGATGCGGCGAATGATAGCGGGGTAGCCAGAAACGACAAACCCCGGATTTCTCCGGGGTTTGTTTGTGTGGCTTGCTCGGGTCACTGTGGGAGCCAGCCTGCTGGCGATGAGGCCGGCAAATTCAACATCTCTGTTGTTTGATACACCGCTATCGCCAGCAGGCTGGCTCCCACATAAAAGCCAGACGCCACAGGGTTACGCTATTAGTTCTTGGAAACTTCGCCAGCCGGCAGCTTTTCCTTGCTGCGCCAGTGCGGCAGGGAGTTCCAGTAGCGCTGACCCTTGGCGTCGTCGTACATGCCTTCCCAACGCGCGATGACCAGCACGGCGAGGGCGTTACCGATCACGTTCAGCGCGGTACGGGCCATGTCCATGATGCGGTCGACACCGGCGATGAACGCCAGGCCTTCCAACGGAATACCAACGCTGCCCAAAGTGGCCAGCAACACCACGAAGGACACGCCCGGTACGCCGGCGATGCCTTTGGAGGTAACCATCAGCGTCAGCACCAGCAGCAACTGCTGGCTGATGGACAGGTCGATGCCGTACAGCTGGGCAATGAAGATGGCCGCGATGCTCTGGTACAGGGTCGAACCGTCAAGGTTGAACGAATAGCCGGTCGGCACCACGAAGCTGCAAATGGCTTTCGGCGCGCCATAGGCTTCCATCTTCTCGATCACGCGCGGCAGCACGGTTTCAGAGCTTGCAGTGGAGTAGGCCAGTACCAGCTCATCCTTGAAGATGCGGATCAGCTTGATTACCGAGAAGCCGAACAGGCGAGCGATCAGGCCCAGCACCACAAAGGCAAAGAAAGCGATGGCGAAGTACACCAGCACCACCAGCTTGGCCAGCGGCAGCAGCGAGGCGAAACCGAAGTTGGCTACGGTCACCGCGATCAGTGCAAACACGCCGATCGGGGCGTAGTTCATGATCATGTGGGTGACTTTGAACATGCTTTCCGACACGCCCTGGAACATCTTCACCAGCGGCTCGCGCAGGTCCGATTGCAGGCTCGACAGACCGAGGCCGAACAACACGGAGAAGAAGATGATCGGCAGCATCTCGCCGCGGACCATGGCCGCGAAGATGTTCGACGGGATCAGGTTGAGGATGGTTTCGACGAACGCGTGTTCATGCTGAACCTCGGCAGCGGTGGCCTGGTACTTGGAGATATCCACGGTACCGAGGGTGCTCATGTCGATGCCGCTGCCCGGATGGAACAGGTTGGCCAGCACCAGACCCACCAGAATGGCAATGGTGGTGACAATCTCGAAGTAGATGATGGTCTTCAGACCGATGCGACCGAGTTTCTTTGCGTCGCCAACGCCAGCAATGCCAACGATCAGCGAGGAGATGACGATCGGGATCACGATCATCTTGATCAGACGGATAAAGATATCGCCTGCTGGTTGCAGGACGTTGCTGATCCACCAGGCTTTTTCGGCACTGAAATGGTTGAGCAGCGCACCGATTGCAATCCCCAATACCAGACCGATGACGATCTGCCAGGCGAGGCTAAGCTTTGCCTTCTTCATATCTTTACCCTTACTTGCGTTTGACTCAGGCAGAGGCAGTCACTGAAACGCTTGTGGCGAAAAAGTGTGTGCATCTGCCCCCGTATAAGGAGCCCCGGAGCGCTTGTTATGGCTCTCTGGCAGGCGAAAAAAGGCGCAACTATTCCCATGCAAGGGGGCGACGTCTAATGCCGTAAACGCCTACCCTATGCCGAATCGGCATGAACTTTTCTAAATGAAACTGGCGTCCCAACGGGTTTAATACGACATTTCGGCAGCTATAAGTACCGTGAACCGGCCATTTCAGCGGCGGTCCGGGTATTTTTCGCGCGAGCGAATCAAGGCTAAAACTTCAGAAAAAACCTACGTTTAGCGGCGAAAAATCGCTGCCATGTGCAGGCATCTTCTCGATATACGGTCGCAAAGAAACACCGCGAAATGCTTTTGCGGGGATTGAGCAGAAGTAGCATAGGGGTAAATGAGCGGTGCACTCACGGATGCTGCTTTTAGCGAGTGAAGCTCTTCGCAAATTCGCCGAGCCCCGATGGCCCGGCGAACATGCGTCGCAGCTTTTGTCTGACCCGGCCCTTGCGCAGGCACTCCCTGTACCCGTAGGTCACTCCGACCCTGTAACAGTCAGAACGTCCCGGCCCCATGGTCATGCGCCTACCTTCCTCGGGTAGCGCAGTAGAAAGAAGCATGGTGCTTCCTTCATATGACGAATTCAGTACCAGTTCGGATATTTCTTGAGTTATTCCACCAGCAAGCTCTGCAGCATCTGGCCGTCATTGGCCGCCATCGCCATGGCACTACCGCCCGGAAGCAGGGCGGCTGCCAGTGTCTTAAACAGAACGCTCATGTTCAGCCTCGACCGCGACGGCCAAAGAAGAAGGAAGCGATGAACATCACCAGGAACACGACAAAGAGAATCTTGGCGATACCCGTGGCGGTGCCCGCGATACCACCGAAGCCCAGTACTGCAGCGATGATGGCAATGATCAAGAATGTGATTGCCCAGCTCAACATGGTGATTCTCCTTACGCTTCATTATTTAGAGGTGTCACTTGTGGTGCTTGTCCCGGCGCAGGGAGCACGCCAAGTTCGGTTAACTAAAACACCCAGCGCTCCTGACGCGGCATCTCATCCAGTGGCTGAGCCTGGTCGACTTCCATCATCCGCATGGGAGCGATGTCGGCCAGGTTGCTGCTGGCGGCGCTGAAGTGGGTTTGGGTTGGATGTTGAATCGATACGTGCGGCGCCTCTGGCTGCTGGCGCTGTTCCCAGCGAAGGATCTGTTGGCCGGCGATCAACGTGATCAGCATTGCCAGCACAGCAAACAAGCCTTGCTGGATATGCAGTGGCGAGATACGCAGTTGGGCGGCTTGGTAGCGATTCATCCTGAAGCTCCTCCCACTTTGGTGGTGATCTTGTTAGAGGGCGTCGTGTAGGAAATGCCCTGATTACCCAGACCATTGCAGCCTGCATGCCAGTTTTTTTGATCGTATAAAAGTTAATAAAATCAATTTGTTATAGATAGGTTGGAAATCGTTTGCGACGCATCCTGCACGATGACTCCTCCACGGTCGTGCGAAATGCACGATAAATTCGTGGGTGGTTTTAATATTTTTGAATTGAGTGGCGGGCGCAGATGTCAGAAAGGGAGGCGAGCAATCGCTTAAATCACGATGTATAGATAAAAAACCTGTCGATTCAGTGGATTAGGCAGCGCAGTAGCAGATAGCTACCCGACTGGTACGGGAATGGATCAGAATCGACCATGCAACTTGCCCGATTTATCCGGGACTAACCAAGATCAACCTTAAAAGGAGCGCAGGAACATGGAATCAGACACGGTGCATCAAGGCCGCATTCTGTTGGTGGACGATGAGTCCGCTATCCTGCGAACCTTCCGCTATTGCCTCGAAGACGAAGGCTATAGCGTCTCCACCGCGAACAGCGCGGCACAGGCCGACGCCTTGTTGCAGCGTCAGGTGTTCGATCTGTGCTTCCTTGATTTGCGTCTGGGTGAGGACAATGGTCTGGATGTGCTGGCGCAAATGCGCATCCAGGCACCTTGGATGCGTGTGGTGATCGTCACCGCGCACTCGGCCGTGGACACTGCTGTCGATGCAATTCAGGCAGGGGCCGCCGACTACCTCGTCAAGCCGTGCAGCCCCGATCAATTGCGTCTGGCCACCGCCAAGCAGTTGGAACTGCGGCAACTGTCCGCTCGCCTGGAAGCCCTTGAAGGTGAAGTGCGTAAACCCAAGGATGGTCTGGACTCCCACAGCCCGGCCATGAAAGTGGTACTCGAAACCGCCCGCCAAGTCGCCAGTACCGATGCCAACATTCTGATTCTGGGCGAGTCTGGCACCGGTAAAGGTGAACTGTCCCAGGCCATTCACGGCTGGAGCAAGCGTCAGAAGAAGTCCTGCGTCACGATCAATTGTCCGTCCCTGACTGCCGAACTCATGGAAAGCGAACTCTTCGGTCACAGTCGTGGCGCCTTCACCGGTGCCAGCGAAAGCACACTCGGGCGGGTCAATCAGGCTGACGGAGGAACGTTGTTTCTCGACGAGATCGGCGATTTTCCACTGACATTACAGCCAAAATTGCTGCGGTTCATTCAGGACAAGGAATACGAGCGGGTCGGTGATCCAGTGACCCGCCGCGCCGATGTGCGCATTCTCGCGGCGACGAACCTGAACCTTGAAGACATGGTGCGGGACGGCCGATTCCGCGAAGATTTGCTCTATCGCCTGAACGTCATCACCTTGCACCTGCCACCGCTGCGCGAACGCCGTGAAGATATCCTCAACCTGGCTGACCGTTTCCTGGCCCGGTTCGTCAAGGAGTACGCGCGCCCGGCCCGGGCCTTCAGCGATGAAGCCCGTGAGGCGCTACTGGGTTATCGCTGGCCCGGCAACATTCGCGAGCTGCGTAACGTGGTGGAGCGGGCGAGCATTATTTGTCCGCAGGAACGGGTCGAAATCAGCCACTTGGGCATGGCCGAAACCCCGGTTAACAACGCGCCGCGCATTGGCGCGGCGTTGAGCCTGGATGAATTGGAAAAAGCCCACATCGGTGCAGTACTCGCCACGGCGGATACACTGGATCAGGCGGCAAAGACCTTGGGCATTGATGCCTCGACCCTGTACCGCAAACGCAAGCAATACAACTTGTGAGCTGTAATCGATGAAACTGGCGATGAAGCTGCGTACTCGGCTGTTCCTGAGTATTTCCGCGCTGATCACCGTGGCACTGCTCGGGCTCTTGCTCGGGCTGGTCAGCGTGATGCAGATGGCCGGCTCCCAGGAAGCGCTCGTTCGCAACAACTTCGCCACCCTCGACCTGGGGCTGAAACTGCGTCAGACCCTGGGCGACCAATTGATGGTCATGGTCAGCGAGAAGCCGGATCCCGCCAAGTTCGAATCGGCCAGGCAACACTACATCCAGTTGCTCGATGAAGGCATCGCCCTCGAACAATCCGGCAATGGCGACCCGCACGGGTTCAAACAAGCCAAGGATGACTATCTGGATTTTCTTCAAGCCTACGGCCAGGCCTCTGATCCGGCCAAGGTATTGAGTGGCAACGAAACACTCACGGAAAAATTCAACACGTTGCGCAACGGTCTGCTCGCGGAACACAAGCGTGCGCTGGATGACATCAATAGCACCGAGCGCCAGTCGCGGGAGCGCGCGTTGCTGGTGGCTGGCCTGCTGGGGTTGGTGGGGTTGGCGGTGCTGATCATTGGATTTGTGACTGCCCACGCGATTGCCCGACGTTTTGGTGAGCCGATCGAAGCCTTGGCCCAGGCTGCCGATAATATTGGCCAAGGCAATTTTGAGGTGACCCTGCCGATTTCGTCTGCCATGGAACTGAACCTGCTGACCAAGCGCTTCGGGATCATGGCCGAGGCACTACGCGAGCACCAGGCCACCAACATCGACGAACTGCTCGCCGGTCAACAACGCCTGCAAGCCGTGCTCGACAGCATCGACGACGGTTTGTTGATGATCGATCGTGAAGGCCATCTTGAACACCTCAATCCTGTGGCTCAGCGCCAATTGGGTTGGGACATTGATCGCCTGGGCCAAGGCTTGGGCGCAGCCCTTGAACGTCCAGAACTGGATGAACAGCTGCAACTGGTGTTGCGCGGCGGCACGCTGGAGCGTGCGCCGGAAGACTTGAGTATCGAGGTTGATGGTGAGTCGAGGTTGCTGACCTACAGCCTGACGCCGGTCATCCATACCCAAGGTCAAATTCTTGGCGCGGTGATGGTGTTACATGACGTGACCGAACAGCGCGCGTTCGAACGGGTGCGCAGCGAGTTTGTCTTGCGGGCGTCCCATGAATTGCGAACGCCAGTCACCGGCATGCACATGGCTTTCGGCCTGTTCCGCGAGCGGGCGCAATTCCCACAGGATTCCCGCGAAGCCGACCTGCTGGATACCGTCAATGAAGAAATGCAGCGCTTGATGCAGTTGATCAACGACTTGCTGAATTTCTCTCGCTACCAGAACGGATTGCAGAAACTGTCCCTGGCCCCATGTTCCATCGAGGATCTGCTGGCGCAGGCCCATGCCCGCTTTGCCGAGGCTGCGACGGAGCAGGGCATCGAATTGCGGGTAGAAGTGCAAGGGCCGCTGCCCCGGTTGCAGGCCGATCAACCGCAACTGGACCGAGTGCTCGATAACCTGATCGACAACGCTTTGCGCCATACCTCGCGGGAAGGGCTGATTCGGTTGCAGGCCCGTCGCCATGGCGAGCGGGTGATTATCAGTGTCGAGGACAACGGCGAAGGGATTGCCTATGGTCAGCAAGGGCGAATCTTCGAGCCCTTTGTCCAGGTCGGCCGCAAGAAAGGCGGTGCCGGGCTGGGTTTGGCACTGTGCAAGGAAATCGTGCAGCTGCACGGTGGGCGGATGGGCGTTTATTCACGGCCGGGGGAGGGTACGCAGTTCTACATGGCGCTGGCGGTGTAAGCCGCTTTCACGCCTCGTCACTCATGCGCCGACTCGTCTTTCGACGGCCGCGGGTAATCAGTTCGATGAACTGTACGGAGCTCAAGGCATGGGCGAATAGCCAGCCCTGACCGAACTTCACCCCTTCGCTGCATAGAAACGCTGCCTGCGCTTCATGTTCGATGCCTTCGGCGATCACTTTGAGTTGTAGCGCTTGTGCCATGTGAATGATGTGCGGTGCTACGCCGCTACTGGCGGCGTCATGGCCCAGTGCGTCGATAAATGCCTTGTCGATCTTCAGGCAATCCACCGGCAGGGTTTGCAGGTAGGCGAGGCTGCAATAGCCGGTGCCAAAGTCATCGATCAGCACTTGGTGCCCGACATCGCGCAACGCTTGCAGGTTTTCCCTGGCCACCACGACATCAATCAATCCCCGCTCCGTTACCTCGAAGGCAATCTGCTGTGCGGCGACCCGGTGCAGCGTCAGCAGGCGGGCCATCACCTGACCGATACGCGGCACCATCACATCGCACGCAGCAAGGTTTACCGAGATATACAGCTGCGGGTTGGCGCGTAGCAGTTGCCCCAGTTGTTCGAGCAGCCGTTGCAGTACGAAATCGGTCATCTGCCGGATCTGGCCGGTGTTTTCCGCCATGGGGATAAACAGGTCGGGGCTGGTCAATGTGCCGTCTGGCCTTCGCCAGCGCAGCAACGCTTCGGCACCGACACAGTTGCGGCTGTCGAGATCGAAGATCGGTTGATACAACACTTGAAGCTCGCCTCGCCGTATGGCGCCGTGCAGTTCGGCGTCCAGCGACTGGCGCTGACGCACCAGCAGAAACACCAGAAAACCAACAATAACGCCCAGCACCAGACTGGCAGGAAGCAGCCACCACCACACCGCCGGCACGTGCATGACTGTGCGCGGTGTGATCAATACCAATTGGTATTCCGGATTGTTGGTCGGCATGTGGTAAATCAAACGGTTTTGCGTGACTTGCAGTGCTTCGCGGCTTTTGGGGGCCCAAGATTCCGCCGGTGGCCAGGATTGGGCTGCACCCAGGACTGGAATGGCGCGAGTGCCGTGGTCCAGCACCACCAGCAGGCTGCTTCCGGGCGTCAAGTCGACCATGTCGGTCAAATGTCCGCGAGACGTCGCCACCCGGAAATTTCCCCTTCCAAGCATCAGCGCAGCGCGGTTTTCATCGGGTTCGGTGGTGGTGTTCAGCCAATAGCTGTAGGTGGGGCCTTTGATGTCGGGAGGTCGCAGCAGCGAAAGCCCTTCCTGGCGAGGTCGGTTGGTGCACAAGCGTGAATCATCGACGTAAGCCGCTTCGTAAACGAAGCGGTAATTGAAGCTGACCTGTTGCAAGGTTGCGATCAATTCGGTATCGCAGCCTCGGAGCGGCTGGGCTTCGAGGTCGTCGAGACTTTCGCGCAGCTGCCCGAACAGCTGTTCCAGGCGGGCGAGGAAACGCTCGCCCTGAGCGTTCATTTCTTGGCTTTCGTTCTGTTCAACCTGATGCATCGCCACGAACAGACTGCCGACGATCAATAACGTCGCGCTCAGGGCAGCCGCCAACATCGCCAAAAACCAGGGGCGATAGAACCAGCTACGGAGTGTCTCGCGAGCTACAGTCATTATTAATATCCGAAGGATTACCAATGAGTTATAGCTGCTGATTGGGAAAAAGCTCTTACCGTCGGACGGGCGCCATTATTTTGTCTGATTCAGGACCTGCAGGAGCGCAGCCGTTTCAGCGTCTGGCGTGCCGTCGAAGCGGGAAGGGCGGAAGTGCATCTGAAAAGCCGCCAAAACATGGCGCGTCGCTACGTCCAGTTCACCGGTTTGTGGCGTGTCATAACCCAGTTTGGCCAGTTGTCCCTGAAACCAGCTGATGCTCGGCAATTGCGCTGCGAATTGGGCTTGCTGACGCGCCACGGCTTGCTCGTTCGGCCAGACCCCTATGCCTTCGGCGGCCAGGCGTTTCCAGGGGAACAGCGGACCGGGGTCGAGCTTGCGCGTTGGCGCGATGTCACTATGGCCGATGATGGCGCGAGGATGGATGTTGTAACGCTTGCTGATGTCTTTGAGCAGGACGATCAACGATTGCACCTGATCTTCACTGTAGGGGTACCAGACGCGTCCTGTGGGAGTGTCTTTGAAGCCCGGGTTGACGATTTCGATACCGATGGAGCTGGAGTTCAGCCAAGTCCTGCCTTGCCATTCGCTTTCGCCCGCGTGCCAGGAGCGAAAATTCTCGTCCATCAGCTTATAGATGGTGGCGCCCTTGTCGTCACCAATCAGGTAATGACTGCTGACTTCGCCATGGGTCAACAACTGCAGTGAGCGCTCCAGCGAGGCGTTGGTGTAATGCAACACCACGAACTGGATGCGACTGTCGTAATTGGTCGAAGGGTGGCTGGTGTCGATACGGGGGCCGCTGGCACAACCGGCCAACAGCAGCAGAGACGCAATGAGAGCAAAATATTTCATGGCAGGAGGCAGTGCACGCGAGACTATAATGCAACAGTGTAACGTACTGCTTTGAGTGTCGACGGCAAATGCTCTGTTTTAAACAAAATGGAACAAAATGGCCGTTAACCGGCCTCCACCCGATTGCGCCCGGCGTTTTTAGCGCGATACAGTGCCTGATCGGCTCTTTTGAGTGCCATATCGGTATGTTCGCCGGGTTTTAGCGCCGTAAGACCCATGGAAATAGTGATGGTTACGCGCTCACCTTTAAAGTGGAAAGGGCAGGCCTCGATCGAGGCGCGCAAGGTTTCCAGCAGTTTTGCGCCGACTGCCGGCACCGTGCAGGGCATCAGGAGCACAAACTCCTCACCACCAAATCGCGCGATGAAATCGGTGTCGCGCAGGCGCTTGCGCAGTACGTTGGCGATGATTTTCAGCACCTTGTCGCCTGCCAGGTGGCCATAGTTGTCATTGATACTTTTGAAGTGATCGAGATCGAGCATGGCCAGCAACAGGGTATTGCCGTGCCGCTGCCATTGACTGACTTCGTGATCCAGGCGTTCGCTCCAGGCGGCTCGATTGGGCAGGCCGGTGAGCGGATCAATCAGCGCTTTCTGCCGCTGCTCTTCAAGGTGTTCACGATAACCCAGCGCTTCCTGCTCCATGTGTGCCACCCGTTCAGCCAGACTGTGTAACCGTGCGGCTACCGCTTGTTCACGCTCGTCACGCTGCTTCTTGTGGTGATCCATGGTGCCCAGCAGGCCTTCAAGATGGTTCTCCAGGACGAGCTTGAGGTCGTCCAGGTCCGCCGCTTCCTGCATGCTGCTGTGCAAGCCGTCGACCTGTTCGCGGATCTGCGTATCCATCTGGCGCGCCGCAGAGCGGCTGTCGGCGTGGCCTTCGCTGGCAGCCTGCAAGTTACTCTGGAAGGACTCCAGGCGTTCATTGAGTTGCTGTAAATAGGCTTCGAATTCATGCTGGCCGCTGTCGTTTATCGCCAGCATCAAGGTCGCTAGATCGTCGAGGATCGGAATCAATTCATACCAGTTCAAACCATTTTGCAGGCGATCACGCATCGCTTCGGCTTGTGGTCGGTGGCGTTCCGGTAATGTCAGATCGTCGAGCAGGCCCAGCAGTGTGTCTTCGATGTGTTTGGCAACCGAGCTGTATGACGGCTCCGGCGAGTCGGGCAAGGCGTAGAGAAGGGGCTCTGGTTCGCGGTGCTCAGGATCAATAGTCGTGAATGCCGGGGTCAGCTCATCAGGATTGATTGCCGGTTGAATCAGCGTGGCGGGTGCGAGGAAGGGAGGGGTGGGCTCTTCCGGGTGTTCATTGTCCGACGCTGTTTGTGGTTCCGGAATTGGCGCACAGACAGCGATTGCCTCAAGGGCGGTCGTGACGAGCGCCGCCACTTCACAGGCGGTGGCCGCTGGCAGTGTGACTGACGGCCGGTCCTCATTCGGTGCGTGATCGACATGCGCAATCTCGGCAGCCGGTTCCACAGGCTGCGCAGCCGTTGTGTGAACGGCAGGAGCGGCGACCTGTAGCACTTCCTCGTCAGCTTCGCGGCTGCCGAACAGTCTCTGCAGAAAACCGGGCCGCTCGGGCTCCGCGGGGTTCTCCAACTGACTCAAGGCATCGCCTTGCAGGCCGCTCAGTTCGCTGAGCAGCAACGGAATTTCGCGAGCCTGACTGACTCTTCCCTCGAGCTTTTTGGCAAAGCTCTTGAGCGGCCGGCTCACTTCCCGGGGCAGCGGCAATGATTGCAGTTGCGCGACCAGCGCAGTCAGTGCGGCGCTGGTCTGATTGATTCGGGTTTCCCGGCGCTTCTCGGAATCGAGCACGGCTTTTTCGAGTCGCGGCAGCAGGGCGGCCAAGCCGGCGTCCATGTCATCGGTGCGCACGACGTCGCGCATTTCTTTCATGCATTGGTCGACGGCGAGGTCAGTTCCCTCCGCAGCCAGCGTGCTGCGCACCAACCCACGGCGCAGCAGGTCGAGCCGGGCGTCCCAGCGACGTTCAAGCTTTTCCTGTTGTTCGATGCTTTGGAGGTATTTCTCTTTCCAGCGCTGTGTTTCGTCGCTCATTCATGGGGTCCGCGAGGGGCAGGGCTCAACGCGGGTAATGCATCTGCCGTGAGCGAACCCGGCAGACGAATCTCTACCGCGACCGGCAGGTGATCGGAAATGGGCTGTGCCAAGACCTCGACCTTTTCAAGGGTCAGCGTCGGGCTCAGTAGAATATGGTCCAGGCAGCGCTGTGGGCGCCAACTGGGGAAAGTCGCTTCCAATTGAGGCGCGAGCAAGCCGAGGTCACGCAACGGGGAGTTTTGCAGCAAGTCACTGGCATGGGTATTCATGTCGCCCATCAGTACCTGGTGTTTATAACCGCCGATCAACTCGCGGATGTAGGCAAGTTGCAGGCTGCGCACGCGAGCGCCCAGCGCCAGATGCATCATGACCACCACCAACGCCTCCGGACCTTCGCCGAAGCGCACCAGAATCGCTCCGCGACCCTTGGGGCCCGGAAGCGGGTGATCTTCAATGACCCACGGGCGCAATCGGCTGAGCACGCCATTGCTGTGTTGGCCGAGGCGACCGAGGTTGCGATTGAGTTGTTGATACCAGTAGGGGAAGGCACCGAGTTGCGCCAGGTGTTCGACTTGATTGACGTAGCCTGATCGCAGGCTGCCGCCATCGGCTTCCTGCAAGGCGACCAGATCGAAGTCGCCCAGCAGGTTGCCGATCTTTTGCAGGTTGTCGGCACGCCCGGTGTGCGGCAACACGTGTTGCCAGCCTCGGGTCAGATAATGCCGATACCGCTCGGTACTGATGCCGACCTGGATATTAAAACTGAGCAAGCGCAGACGACTGTCTGCGGGCAAGCCCGTCGACTCCAGGTGATGTTCGTTGACCCGTGGATCATGCAGGCCAACAACGCGTTCAGTTCCCCAGCGGCGCATGGCAGTCGCTTCGCTTAGTTGGCGGCAGCCTTGTTAGCCGCTCGCTCTTTATCGACCAGTGTATCGGCCAGTTTCAGGGCTTGCTCGGCACCGCCGGCAGAACCCACGTCAAAGCGATATTTGCCGTTGACGATCATGGTCGGTACGCCAGAGATTTCGTACTTCTTCGCAAGTTCTTTGGCTTTGTTGATCTGGCCCTTGATGGCGAAGGAGTTGAAGGTGGCCAGGAACTTGTCCTTGTCGACGCCCTGAGTGGCCAGGAACTCTGCCATATCTTCTGGATCAGTCAGTTTCTTGTGTTCTTTCTGGATTGCTTCGAACACCGCTGCGTGGACCTTGTGCTCGACGCCCATGGCTTCAAGGGTCAGGAACATTTGGCCGTGTGCGTCCCATGGGCCGCCGAACATGGCTGGAATACGCACGAAGTTCACGTCGGACGGCAGCTTCTCGACCCAAGGATTGATCACCGGTTCGAACGCGTAGCAGTGCGGGCAGCCATACCAGAACAGTTCCACGACTTCGATCTTGCCAGGCACGGCGACCGGAACCGGATTGGTCAGTTCGACATAAGGGGCGGCGGGGGCTTCGGCGGCTTGGGCAGTCATGCCGAACAGGCTGGCAGCGACGAGTGCGGCGCTGATGATCAGATTACGCATGCTTTACTCCTGGACAATTTTGGTCGCCTCGCGCGACCTGTTTTCAGACAGGTCTTGGCGGGCTTGAGTTCTGTAGTGTAACGGCAGCGGCCACAAAAAAGGGCGGCCTAAGCCACCCTTTTTATACTTGCTGCGACGGATTAATCGAGCGTTAACATTGCAAGAGATGTTCATCGCTCGCTACGCTCGATCAACCGGCCTTAGTGCAGGCCTTGAATGTAACTGGACACGGCGGCGATATCTTCGTCGCTCAGCTTTTTAGCGATGGTCTGCATGGTTTTTGCATCGCCATCGTTGGTACGTCCACCTTCTTCCTTACGGAAATCGGTCAGTTGCTTGGCGACGTATTGAGCGTGCTGGCCGCCCAGGTGCGGGAAGCCGGCAGCTGGGTTACCCACGCCATTGGGCGAGTGGCAACCAGTGCAGGCTGGCAGGCCCTTGGCCAGGTCGCCGCCACGGAACAAGGCTTCACCGCGAGCCACGATTTTAGGGTCGGCTGCGCCAACACTGCCGTTTTGTTTGGCGAAGTAGGCAGCGATATCAGCCAGATCCTGATCGCTCAGGTTGGTCAGCAGGCCGGTCATTTCCAGAACAGTGCGCTTACCCGACTTGATGTCGTGCAGCTGTTTGGTCAGGTAGCGCTCACCCTGACCTGCCAGTTTTGGAAAGTTAGGCGCCATGCTGTTGCCATCCGGGCCATGACAGGCGCCACATACTGCGGCTTTCGCCTGACCAGCAGTCGCATCACCTGCAGCATGGGCAATGCCGGAGATCCCCACGGTCAACAGCAGACTCACGATCAATTTGTTCATCAGCTAATCCAACTACGGCTAAGGGTTAAAGAGTTATGGACCGGGATCACTCGCTCATCCACTGGATGATTGCCTGGTAATCCTCGGCACTGCAGTCCATGCACAAACCACGCGGCGGCATCGCCTTGAAACCCTGGGTCACGTGTTGCACCAGCGTCTCCATACCTTTCGCCAACCTCGGCGTCCAAGCTTCCTGATCGCCCTTTTGAGGGGCCATGGGTAGTTGGCCGGAATGACAGGCACCACAAACACGGTTGTACACAGCTTCCGGATCCTGTGTAGCCTGAGCGCTGTAAAGCGGTATCAAGACACCGGCAGCTAGCAGCCATTTCGTCATAAAACGACCTTTTCAGGGTTGAGAGCGTTCTGCGTTCTAATGCGCAATCATGGTCAATCGCTCTCGTGAACTTCATCCTTCGCTGGGACAAAGCGCACACAAAATCTGCGGCATTATATACTGGCGTCACTGAAACGGAAACGACACCGCTTGCCGCGTCCATTCCCGGCGCCGCCCACATCGGAAATCCCATGCAACTCAAGAATCCCATCCTCGGCCTGTGCCAACAGTCCACCTTCATGCTCAGCGCTGCCAAAGTCGACCAATGCCCGGACGATGAAGGCTTTGAAGTGGCCTTCGCCGGCCGTTCCAACGCCGGCAAGTCCAGTGCGCTGAACACCCTGACGCACGCCAGTCTTGCGCGAACCTCGAAAACCCCGGGGCGTACGCAGCTCTTGAACTTCTTCAAGCTAGACGATGATCGTCGTCTGGTCGACCTTCCGGGTTACGGTTATGCAAAAGTTCCTATCCCGTTGAAGCTGCACTGGCAGCGTCACCTGGAAGCGTATCTGGGTGGTCGCGAGAGTTTGAAAGGTCTGATTTTGATGATGGACATCCGTCATCCAATGACCGACTTCGACTTGTTGATGCTCGATTGGGCTGTCGCCAGCGGCATGCCGATGCATATTTTGCTGACCAAAGCCGACAAGTTGACGTACGGCGCGGCGAAAAACGTCCTGCTCAAAGTTCAGGCAGATATCCGTAAGGGTTGGGGGGATGCCGTCAGTATTCAGCTGTTTTCGGCGCCAAAACGCCTCGGTCTGGAAGACGCCTACACTGTGCTGGCGGGCTGGATGGAGCTGGCGGACAAGGGTTGCGAAGCTGCTGAGTAAGGCCATTGAGGCAAATGGCAGGCAAAAAAAACCCCGGACTTCTATGGGGAGGGGGAAGTTCCGGGGCTCAAGTTCCGGACCGCTAGGGCGGGGTCCAGATTATCTGCCAACACTTAACACAACATAGGAGCATCGAAGGGCTTCACCAGCCATTCAGTAACTCTGAGTGGCGGTTGACGGGTTTAGTTCCGAAGAAGTTCCAAATCCATTGGAAATAAGTCCAAATATTTTTCGATATAAAGCGCTCCGCGTTTTCTGCTGCGGCGCTATGCCACAGCAGAAAACGCCTGTTCAGACGGCTCAGTGCGCCTCATCCCAGTTATTTCCCACCCCAACCTCTACCAGAAGCGGCACATCCAGCTTCGCGGCGTCGCTCATGTGGATGCGAATTTCTTCACGAACCTGATCGACCAAATCTTCACGCACTTCGAGAACCAATTCATCGTGCACCTGCAGGATGACTTTGGCGTCGAGGCCTGACGAAGTCAGCCAGTTATCCACAGCCACCATGGCTTTCTTGATGATGTCCGCCGCGGTGCCTTGCATCGGGGCGTTGATCGCTGTGCGTTCGGCACCTTTGCGCAGGGCCGGGTTTTTCGCGTTGATTTCCGGCAGGTACAGTCGGCGACCGAAAATCGTCTCAACAAAACCTTGCTCGGCAGCTTGGGCGCGAGTGCGCTCCATGTATTGCAGCACGCCTGGGTATCGGGCGAAATAACGGTCGATGTACGCTTGAGACTGCTTGCGATCCACACCGATCTGCTTGGCCAGGCCGAACGCGCTCATGCCGTAGATCAAGCCGAAGTTGATCGCTTTGGCGCTACGACGCTGATCAGTGGTCACATCCGCCAGTTCAACGCCGAAGACTTCGGCCGCGGTGGCTTTATGCACGTCCAGATCATTGCGGAAGGCGTGCAGCAACCCTTCGTCCTTGGCCAGATGGGCCATGATCCGCAGTTCAATCTGCGAGTAGTCCGCCGCCAGCAATTTGTAACCTGTGGGTGCAACAAACGCCTGACGAATGCGACGGCCTTCTGCGGTGCGGATCGGAATGTTCTGCAGGTTCGGATCGCTGGACGACAAACGCCCTGTTGCTGCGACGGCTTGATGATAGGAAGTGTGAATCCGTCCGGTGCRCGGGTTGATCTGTTCCGGCAGGCGATCGGTGTAGGTGCTTTTCAGCTTGCTCATCGAGCGGTACTGCATCAGCACTTTGGGCAGCGGGAAATCCTGCTCGGCCAGTTCCGCCAGTACGGCTTCGGCGGTGGAGGCCTGGCCCTTGGCCGTTTTGCTGAGCACCGGCAGGCCGAGTTTTTCGTACAGGATAACGCCCAGTTGCTTGGGCGAGCCGAGGTTGAATTCTTCGCCGGCGATGGCGAACGCCTCACGCTCCAGAGCGATCATCTTCTCGCCCAGTTCCACGCTCTGAATGCCCAGTAGGTTGGCATCGACTAGCGCACCCTGGCGTTCAATCCGCGCCAGCACCGGCACCAGCGGCATTTCGATTTCACTGAGGACTTTGCTGAGGCTCGGGATGGCATTGAGCTTTTCCTGCAACGTCTGGTGCAGGCGCAGGGTCACGTCGGCGTCTTCGGCGGCGTAAGGCCCGGCCAGTTCCAGCGAAATCTGGTCGAACGTCAACTGTTTGGCGCCTTTGCCGGCGATGTCCTGGAAGCTGGTAGTGGTGTGATTCAGGTACTTGAGCGCCAGGCTGTCCATGTCGTGGCGGGTCGCGGTTGAGTCCAGCACGTAGGATTCGAGCATGGTGTCGAAAGCGATGCCCCGCACGGTGATGCCGCAACTCTGATCACCGCCGATGGCGCAGTTGGCCAGGATATTCATGTCGAACTTGGCGTGCTGGCCAACCTTGAGCTTGTTCGGGTCTTCCAGAATCGGTTTCAGTGCGCGAAGCACGGTGTCGCGGTCCAGCTGATCCGGCACGCCCATGTAGGAATGGGTCAGCGGGATGTAGGCAGCTTCGTTGGCTTGTACCGCGAACGACAGGCCGACCAGTTGCGCCTGCTGCGCATCAATGCCGGTGGTTTCGGTATCGAAGGCGATCAGCTTGGCGTCGTTGAGCTTCTTCAGCCACAGGTCGAAATCAGCCTGGGTGAGGATTGTTGTGTATTTGAGCTCGGCCTCGACGGCGGCTTCTTCAACCACTGGCGCGGTCACTTCCTGGCCGGAGCGTTTGGCGTCGCGCTGGTTCTCTTCGAACCAGCTCTTGAACTCCAGCAAGGTGTACAGCTCGGCGAGCTTGTCGTGATCCGGTTTGCCCATTTGCAAGTCATCGAGGCCGATGTCCAGCGGCACGTCGATCTTGATGGTTGCCAGTTGGTAGGAGAGGAACGCCATCTCCTTGTGCTCTTCGAGCTTGGCCGGCAGGGTTTTCGCGCCGCGAATCGGCAGGGTCGGGACGATGTCGAGCTGTGCATACAGCTCGGTCAGGCCGCCGTTCACACCCACCAACAGGCCGGAAGCGGTCTTCGGGCCAATACCCGGAACGCCCGGGATGTTGTCGGAAGAGTCGCCCATGAGTGCCAGATAATCGATGATCTGCTCGGGAGCGACGCCGAATTTCTCCTTCACGCCCTCCACGTCCATGCTGCTACCGGTCATGGTGTTGACCAAGGTAATGTGGCCGTCGACCAGTTGTGCCATGTCTTTGTCGCCGGTGGAGATGATCACCGGGCGATCCGCCGCCGCACTGCTGCGGGCCAGGGTGCCGATCACGTCATCGGCCTCGACGCCTTCGACGCACAGCAGCGGGAAGCCCAGGGCGATCACGCTCTGGTGCAGTGGTTCGATTTGCACGCGCATGTCATCGGGCATGCTCGGACGGTTGGCCTTGTATTCGGCGTACATGTCATCGCGAAATGTCCCACCCTTGGCGTCGAACACCACGGCGAACGGACTGTCCGGGTACTGCTTGCGCAGACTCTTGAGCATGTTCAACACGCCCTTGACCGCACCGGTCGGCAGGCCTTTGGACGTGGTCAGCGGTGGCAGCGCGTGAAAGGCGCGGTACAGGTAAGAAGAACCGTCCACCAGGACGAGGGGGGCTTGGCTCATGAGCAGGATCAACCTTTTCGGCGGGTCCGGCGCTAGAATAGCGGGACCGTTGACGACAAAGGGACAAGGTTATCATGCGCACACTAAATCGCCTGTTGCTGGCTGGCTTGTTTGCAACTGTTCCATTGGCCGTCATGGCGGCGGACGATGCGCCGACACCGGAACCGGAAGTGACGATCCGCACGGAAGGGGACAAGGTCATTCAGGAGTATCGTCAAAACGGTTTCCTGTATGCCATCAAAGTCACGCCCAAAGGCGGCAAGCCGTATTTCCTGGTACGCGCAGATGGTACAGAGGCAAACTACATCCGCTCGGATCAGCCGGATATGCTGATTCCGGCGTGGGAAATTTTCACCTGGAAGTAGTTTCTTAATTTCAATCGGCGCTGGCTCACGAGCGGCGCCCGTACTGGCAGTTTAAACATGTCTGTGTTCACCCCCCTGGCTCGGCCCGAGCTGGAAACTTTTCTCGCCCCTTATGGCCTCGGCCGCCTGCTTGATTTCCAGGGGATTGCTGCCGGTAGCGAAAACACCAATTTCTTTATCAGTCTGGAGCAGGGCGAGTTCGTCCTGACCCTGGTTGAGCGCGGTCCGGTCGATGAAATGCCGTTCTTCATTGAACTGCTCGACGTCCTGCATGAGGCCGATTTGCCAGTGCCTTACGCCCTGCGCACCATCGACGGCGTTGCCCTGCGCGAACTGGCCGGCAAGCCTGCACTGCTGCAACCGCGACTGGCCGGCAAGCACATCAAGCAGGCCAACGCGCAGCACTGCGCGCAGGTCGGCGAGTTGCTTGCACACCTGCATCTGGCGACCCAGGCCAACATGATCAAGCGTAAAACCGATCGTGGTCTGGACTGGATGCTGGAGGAAGGCACGCAGTTTCTTTCTCATCTGAATGCCGAGCAAAGCGATTTGCTGAAACGGGCGCTGGATGAAATCGCCGAGCAGAAGGTAAAAATTCTGGCGTTGCCGCGCGCCAACATCCACGCCGACCTGTTCCGCGATAACGCGATGTTCGAAGGCACGCACCTGACCGGGTTGATCGACTTCTACAACGCCTGTTCGGGGCCGATGCTCTACGACGTGGCGATTGCCTTGAACGACTGGTGTTCGGACGAAGACGGGTTGATCGATGGACCGCGAGCGCGAGCATTGCTGGGGGCTTATGCGGCGTTGCGTCCGTTCACGGCGGTTGAAGCCGAACTGTGGCCGACGATGCTGCGCGTGGCGTGCGTGCGGTTTTGGTTGTCACGGTTGATTGCTGCAGAGTCTTTTGCCGGGCAGGACGTGTTGATTCACGACCCGATGGAGTTTCAGTTGCGGTTGGCACAGCGGCAGAAGGTCAGCACACCGCTGCCTTTCGCCCTTTAAAAGCTTCGCGAGCAGGCTCGCTCCCACAGGTTTACGGTGATCCATGTGGGAGCGAGCCTGCTCGCGATTGAGGCGAAGCCGAACAAAGTCTAGAGCGACTCCAGACACCCCGCCAAATCATTCCCCAACTTCTCCAGTACCTGCTCATACCCCTGAGCGGTCGCCGGTGTATATCCGCCCAGCGCATCCAGTTCCGCCAGTTTCACCGGCAGACCCGTTACTAACGTTTCCGCCAGGCGCGGACGTAATGGCGGCTCACTGAACACGCACGTCTTGCCGACTTCCTGCAACCGCGCGCGCATCGCCGCGACGTGCTGGGCACCGGGCTGTACTTCGGCGGCGACGCTGAATACGCCAGTATGCTTAAGGCCATAGGCGTCTTCGAAGTAGTCGAAGGCTTCGTGGAACACGAAGTACGGCTTGTCTGCGATCCCCGCCAGCCGCGCCTTCAAGCGCTGGTCCAGCGCGTCCAGTCGCTCATTGAACGCCTTGAGGTTGCTCTGATAGCGCGGCGCATTGTCCGGGTCGGCAGCGCTCAGGTCGGCGGCCATTTTTGCAGCGATCACTCGGGCATTAGCCGGTGACAACCACAAATGCGCGTCCAGACTGCCAGGGCGATGATCGTGGTCATGCTCATCAGCATCTTCGGCGTGGGAGTGACTGTCTTCGGCGAAGCGACGCAATTTCAGCCCCGGCAAATCCTGCACGGCGACGCTCGGCAGCGTACGACCATTCAGCACGCGCGGCAGGAAGCCCTCCATGTCCGGYCCGATCCAGTACACCAGATCGACCGATTGCACCTTTCGTACGTCGGAAGGGCGCAAGGCATAGCTATGCGGCGAAGTGCCAGGTGGCAGCAACACTTCCGGAACCGCTACGCCATCCTGCACCGCAGCGGCAATCAACTGCAGGGGTTTGATGCTGGTGAGGACTTTGACTTCGGCATGCGCCGAACCGATCAGCAAAAAACTTGCGATAAATGCGACAAAAAAAGAAAAAAGTCGGGACACGATGACCACTCGAAGAGGCGAGAACGAGTAACATAATAACGTCTCTCACAAAACTCGTCGCCGCTCATGCCTAAAACACCGATTGCCAGCCGTCCCCACGACCACTCTCATTGCGTGCATAGCGCATTGTCTGAGGCGGATGCCTTGTGCGCACGTCAGGGACTGCGTCTGACCGCGTTGCGCCGGCGAGTGCTGGAGTTGGTGTGGCAAAGCCACAAACCGTTGGGTGCCTACGACATTCTCGCGGTGCTCAGTGAGCAGGATGGCCGTCGCGCCGCGCCGCCGACGGTGTACCGCGCACTGGATTTCCTCTTGGAAAACATCCTCGTGCACCGCATCTCCTCGCTCAACGCCTTCGTCGGCTGCAATCATCCGGGGCACGCCCACCAGGGGCAGTTCCTGATTTGCCGCGAATGCCACGCCGCCATTGAGCTCGAACAGAAGTCCATCAGTGACGCGATTGTGATGAGTGCCAAGGATGTCGGTTTTGTAGTCGAAGGCCAGACCGTTGAAGTGGTCGGTCTCTGTTCGGGCTGCCAGGGGGCTTGATGAGCAACGCGCTGATCCGTCTCGAGCAGGTTGCTGTCACGTTTGCCGGGCAAAGTGTGCTGGATAACATCGAGCTGAGCGTCGAGCCGGGGCAGATCGTCACCCTGATCGGCCCTAACGGTGCCGGCAAGACCACGCTGGTGCGCGCGGTGCTCGGTCTGTTGAAGCCAACCAGCGGCAGCGTCTGGCGCAAGCCGAAACTGCGCGTGGGTTACATGCCGCAAAAACTTCACGTCGATCCGACGCTGCCGCTGTCGGTGCTGCGCTTTTTGCGGCTGGTGCCGGGTGTGGACCGCGCGATGGCGTTGGCGGCACTCAAGGAGGTCGGTGCCGAACAGGTGATCGACAGCCCGGTACAAAGTGTTTCCGGCGGTGAAATGCAGCGCGTGCTGCTGGCCCGGGCGCTGCTGCGCGAGCCGGAACTGCTGGTGCTCGACGAGCCGGTGCAAGGCGTCGACGTGGCGGGTCAGGCTGAACTTTACAACCTGATTACGCGCCTGCGTGACCGTCACGGTTGCGGCGTGCTGATGGTTTCCCACGATTTGCACTTGGTCATGAGCACCACCGACCAAGTGGTTTGCCTCAACCGCCACGTCTGCTGCTCCGGGCATCCTGAGCAAGTCAGCGGCGATCCTGCGTTTGTCGAGCTGTTCGGCAAGAACGCCCAAAGCCTGGCGATTTATCACCACCACCACGACCACGCCCATGACCTGCATGGCTCGGTCGTCACGGCGGCTCAACCCCACGTTCACGGAGATAGTTGCAAGCATGGCTGATTTTCTGCTCTACGCCCTGCTTGCAGGTTTGGCTTTGGCGCTGGTGGCGGGCCCGTTGGGCTCGTTCGTGGTCTGGCGGCGCATGGCCTATTTCGGCGACACTTTGTCCCACGCGGCCTTGCTCGGCGTAGCGCTGGGATTCTTGCTGGATGTCAGCCCGACCGTTGCGGTGACCGTTGGCTGCTTGCTGTTGGCGGTGTTGCTAGTGACGTTGCAACAACGCCAACCGCTGGCGTCTGACACGCTTTTGGGAATTCTCGCACCGAGCACGCTCTCCCTGGGCCTGGTGGTACTAAGCTTCATGCACGAAGTGCGGATCGACCTGATGGCGTATCTGTTCGGCGACTTGCTGGCGATCAGCCCGACCGATCTGGCCTGGATCCTGGGTGGCAGCGCTGCCGTATTGGCGTTGCTGGTGACGTTGTGGCGGCCAATGCTGGCCATCACTGTGCATGAAGAGTTGGCCAGGGTCGAAGGATTGCCGGTGGCGTCGTTGCGTCTGACCCTGATGCTCTTGATCGCCGTGGTGATTGCTGTCGCGATGAAAATCGTCGGCGTATTGCTGATTACGTCGCTGTTGATCATCCCGGCGGCTGCCGCACAACGTCACGCCCGGTCACCGGAGCAGATGGCACTGGGCGCGAGCCTGCTTGGCATGCTCGCGGTCTGTGGCGGTTTGGCATTGTCGTGGTTCAAGGACACACCGGCGGGCCCCTCTATTGTTGTGACGGCTGCCGCACTGTTTCTGCTGAGTTTTGTCCTGCCCCGTCGAGGGGTGTAGACTTGCTCGTTTTTTGCGCAAATAGAGAGTCGCAGGAATGAAGTTGTTCGCCTCCCGTTATCTGCTCCTTGTCGCATTTTCTTTGCTGCTGGGCGCCTGCCAAAGCACGCCACCGGCGGCCCCAGAGGCCTCTGAGTCTCGGGCTACGGCCATCGCGCAGCTGGAACAAAGCCTCGCCAGCAGCGAGTTGGCCACCGCCGAAGATCAACTGGCCACCTTGCAGGCCCAGTCACCCAACGACCCAACCCTTGAGCAATACCAACGGCAACTGGCCGAGGCGTATCTGCGCCGTAGCCAAATCGTGCTGCAAAAAGGCGATGTGAATGCCGCCGCCACCGCGTTGAGTCGTGCCCGGGCCCTGATGCCGAAAGCCCCGGCGCTGACTGGCGGGGTGAACAACGCCATTGTTACTGCCCGCAAAGCCGAACTGGATAAAGCGGAAGCCGATCTTCAAGCCGCTGAAGCCCAACCCCACGCGAAGGTGATTGATCCAACGGCCGAAAGCACCACCGTTGCGTTGAATCTCACCGATATGGCGAAACTTCGTCGCCAACTCGATGCCATCGCCGCCGATGTGGTGAATTTTAACTGCGACGTGAGCATTCAGGTCCCGCGCACCGATGATTATCCCTGGCTGGCGACGTTGCTGACCAAGCGGGTGACGAAGCTGGATGCGGATTTTGATCTGAAGCTGGAGAGACAGATTCTACGCAACATTCCGGCGCAGATGGTTCTGAGTCCTCGTAAATCCTGAAAGCATCGCGGGCTTGCCCGCGATGGCGTCTTTCCTGGCACCACATCCCTTCAGGCCGGAATCGCCTTGGCCTTAGGCTCCCGATCCCAAACCCGATGCTGCCCGATCGCCGCAAAAAACGGCTTGATCAGCTTCGCATCCGTCCCCATGATCAACCCCGCATCAGCCTCCAGCTTCAACACATCCAGCAACTGCTTCACCTCGTCATGCAGCGCAATCGCCTTCAAGTGCTTATAGGCCTCCAGCGGGTGTCGGTACCGGCCAATTCGCTTTTGGTGGGGGCAGGCTTCTTGATACTCATCCGTCCAAACTCCTCGTTGCGATTCCCGCCGTAGCCAGGATTCTTGTGCATTCCCCAGGTACGGCACCGGGGCGTAGTCGAGTTGCCTTATTAGTGACTGATGGGGTTTTTAGCCGTTCCTTTTTTATGACCTTTGATCGCGTTATTGCCAAATCGAAGGATGAATGCGGAATAAATGCTAATAACCTCTATACGGACAGGCTAAAATGCGCGCCCGGCTAACCGCTGATCCTTTTCTAACGCGCCCCACAAGGTTCGCTACGTGATCGAGTTTCAAAACGTCCACAAAACCTACCGCGTCGCCGGTAAGGATATTCCCGCCCTGCATCCGACCAGTCTGACGATTGAGAACGGTCAGGTTTTCGGCCTGATAGGTCATTCCGGTGCGGGAAAAAGTACCCTGCTGCGTCTGATCAATCGCCTGGAGAACTCCAGTGGCGGCAAGATCATCGTCGACGGCGAAGAAGTCACTGCGCTGGATGCCAACAGCCTGCGACGCTTCCGTCAGCAAGTCGGGATGATTTTTCAGCACTTCAACTTGCTGGCGTCGAAGACGGTTGCGGACAACGTCGCGTTGCCGCTGACCCTCGCCGGCGAATTGTCGCGCAGCGAGATCGACCTGCGCGTGGCCGAATTGCTGGCGCGGGTGGGTTTGTCCGATCACGCCAAGAAGTACCCGGCGCAGTTGTCCGGTGGCCAGAAGCAGCGTGTCGGCATTGCCCGCGCCTTGGCGACCAAGCCGAAAATCCTGCTGTGTGACGAAGCCACCAGCGCCCTGGACCCGCAGACCACTGCGTCGGTTCTGCAATTGCTGGCCGAGATTAACCGCGAGCTGAAGCTGACCATCGTCCTGATCACCCACGAGATGGACGTGATCCGCCGCGTTTGCGACCAGGTGGCGGTAATGGACGCCGGTGTGATCGTCGAGCAAGGCTCGGTGGCCCAGGTGTTCCTGCATCCGAAACACCCGACTACCAAGCGTTTTGTGCAAGAAGACGAGCAGATCGACGAAAGCGAACAACGCGATGACTTCGCTCACGTGCCGGGCCGCATCGTGCGTCTGACCTTCCAGGGCGACGCGACCTATGCGCCGTTGCTGGGCACCGTCGCCCGGGAAACCGGTGTGGACTACAGCATCCTGGCCGGCCGTATCGACCGCATCAAAGACGTCCCTTACGGGCAACTCACTCTGGCCGTCACCGGTGGCGACATGGACGCGGCGTTTGCCCGTTTCACCGCGGCTGACGTCCACATGGAGGTGCTGCGCTAATGGAAGCCCTGACTGCTTTCTTTGCCAATATCGACTGGTTCGAAATCTGGCTGGCCACCGGCGACACGCTGCTGATGCTCGGCGGTTCGTTGTTGTTCACCGTGTTGCTCGGCTTGCCGCTGGGTGTGCTGCTGTTCCTGTGCAGCCCTCGCCAGTTGCTGGAAGCCAAAGGCGTCTACGCGATGCTGTCGCTGGTGGTGAACATCCTGCGTTCGCTGCCCTTCATCATCCTGTTGATCGTGATGATTCCGTTCACCGTGCTGATCACCGGTACGTCGCTGGGTGTCGCCGGTGCGATCCCGCCGTTGGTGGTGGGTGCTACGCCGTTCTTCGCCCGACTGGTGGAAACCGCGCTACGTGAAGTGGATCGCGGCATCATTGAAGCGACCCAGGCCATGGGCGCGACGACGCGTCAGATCATCACCAATGCCTTGCTGCCAGAAGCGCGTCCGGGCATTTTTGCAGCGATTACGGTGACGGCAATTACACTGGTGTCCTACACGGCAATGGCTGGTGTGGTCGGCGCTGGCGGTCTGGGCGACCTGGCGATCCGATTCGGATACCAGCGTTTCCAGACGGATGTGATGGTCGTGACAGTGGTGTTGCTGCTGGTGCTGGTTCAAGTGCTGCAAACCGTTGGCGACAAATTGGTTGTCCATTTTTCTCGTAAGTAAGACATGAGCCGGCCATTCGCTGGCAGGCGCCAAACGGGCGCCTCATATGGAGTTAGCTGAATGAAAAAACTACTCGTCGCGTTTGCTGCTGTTGCGGCTTTTTCCGCCCACGCCGACACCCTGACGGTCGCGGCCACCCCGGTCCCGCATGCAGAAATCCTCGAATTCGTGAAACCGGCCCTGGCCAAAGAAGGCGTGGACCTGAAGGTCAAAGTCTTCACCGACTACATTCAGCCGAACGTGCAGGTGGCGGAAAAACGTCTGGACGCCAACTTCTTCCAGCACCAGCCATACCTCGATGAGTTCAACAAGGCCAAGGGCACCAATCTGGTCGCTGTTGCCGGTGTTCACCTGGAACCGCTGGGCGCTTACTCCAGCAAGTACAAAGCGCTGACCGAGTTGCCGGGCGGCGCCAATGTGGTGATCCCGAACGACGCCACCAACGGCGGCCGTGCGCTGTTGCTGCTGGCGAAGGCAGGCCTGATCAAGTTGAAGGATTCGAACAACATCCTGTCGACCGTGAAGGACATCACCGAGAACCCCAAGGATCTGAAATTCCGTGAACTGGAAGCCGCGACCATCCCGCGCGTGCTGACCCAGGTCGACCTGGCGCTGATCAACACCAACTACGCGCTGGAAGCCAAGCTTGATCCGGCCAAGGATGCGCTGGTCATCGAAGGCAACGACTCGCCGTACGTGAACATCCTCGTGGCCCGCCCGGACGACAAGGACAGCGAAGCGATGAAGAAACTGGTTGCTGCGCTGCACAGCCCGGAAGTCAAAGCCTTCATCCTCGAGAAGTACAAAGGCGCGGTATTGCCGGCGTTCTGAAATTGAAGGGGACGCAGAGCGTCCCTGGCTGCATTACCACGCAGAGCGTGGGAACGATTGGGGCGCATTCAATGCGCCCCATTTTTTTATGCCTGAAACACCGACCCCTGTAGGAGCCCGGCTTGCCGGCGATGGCGTCCGT
>NZ_JBFUIH010000004.1:0-183892 GCF_056401975.1 Pseudomonas sp. P4_C8
GGAGCGGCGGYACCCTCGGTGCGGCGCAGGCCGCGGCGCTGGTGGCTGGCTTCTCGGTCGATCAGGACAGCTGGAACTACAGCAGCAGCGAGAACCTGGACTTCCTGCGCGCCGGCGAAACCATCAGTTTCTCCTACACCGTGGTGGCCACCGATAACAGCGGCGCGGCCAACGCCACCTCGGCGCCGCAGACGGTGACGATCACCCTGACCGGCACCAACGACCRGCCGACGCTGACCATCGACGAYSCGACCGGGGCAATGAACGAAGGCAACGGCGCGGCCACGCTGAGCGACAGCGGGGCGCTGAGCTTCGCCGATCTGGACAGCCACGACGTCGTGACGGTCAGCCAGACCGCCAATAACGACCTCGTCTGGAGCGGCGGTACCCTCGGTGCGGCGCAGGCCGCGGCGCTGGTGGCCGGCTTCTCGGTCGATCAGGMCRGCTGGAACTACAGCAGCARCSAGAACCTGGACTTCCTGCGGGCCGGTGAAACCATCAGCTTCTCCTACACCGTGGTGGCCACCGACAACAGCGGCGCGGCCAACGCGGCCTCGGCGGCGCAGACGGTGACGATCACCCTGACCGGCACCAACGACCAGCCGACGCTGACCATCGACGAYSCGACCGGGGCAATGAACGAAGGCAACGGCGCGGCCACGCTGAGCGACAGCGGGGCGCTGAGCTTCGCCGATCTGGACAGCCACGACGTCGTGACGGTCAGCCAGASCGCCAAYCACGACCTCGTCTGGAGCGGCGGCACCCTCGGTGCGGCGCAGGCCGCGGCGCTGGTGGCTGGCTTCTCGGTCGATCAGGACAGCTGGAACTACAGCAGCAGCGAGAACCTGGACTTCCTGCGCGCCGGCGAAACCATCAGTTTCTCCTACACCGTGGTGGCCACCGACAACAGCGCCGCGGCCAACGCCACCTCGGCAGCGCAGACGGTGACGATCACCCTGACCGGCACCAACGATGATCCGGATATCCATCTGGTCACGAGCGACAGTGCGAGCGCGACGCTGACGGAGACTAATGCGGGGCTCACCGCTAGCGGTACGCTGAGCGTCAATGATGTCGATCTCTCAGATTCGATCAGCACGTCAATCACAGGAGTGGTTGCAACAGGCACTACTACAGGGCTTGGCCTGACGAACGCACAACTGCTGAACATGCTGAGTGCAACACCTACTTCCGGCCTGGCGGCTGACAGTGGCGACGCGCACAACCTGATCTGGAACTTCAATTCCGGCATACAGGCGTTCGACTATCTCAATGTCGGCCAGTCCCTGGTGCTGACTTACACGGTGCGCAGTGCAGACAATAATGCTGCGTCTGACACACAGACAGTGACAGTGACTATCAACGGCACGAACGAAATCCCGACGCTGCCAACGGTAACGGGCGCCAGCTATGGCACTAACGATGGCACGCTCAAGGCAGCTGAGACGGTGACACTGAACCTGACTTTCAGCGACGTCGTACTGGTCACAGGTTTGCCGACGCTCAACCTGAACACCGGCGGGACGGCAAGCTACACGAGCGGCTCGGGCACTAATACGCTGACGTTCACTTACACGGTAGGGGCCGGTCAAAATACAGCCGACCTTACCCTGGCTGCGTCCGCATTCACTCTTGGTGGTGCGACGATCAAAAATGCGACGGGGAACAATGCCATTCTTACAGGAGCCAATGGCGTCAATCCAACCGGCACATTGATAGTCGATACTGCTGCACCCATCGGGGCGGATGGGGAGGGGAACGGATACTACAATCGAGGTAGCAATATTTTCACAATAGGTGTGACTGACACTTCAGGTTCAGGTGTGGTGTCAGTGACCGTTCATGATAACCATCCCACTTCTCCTGTCGCAGACTTCTCTTTAGTGCTGGTTAATGGAACTGCAACCAATGGAAAATGGGCGATAGATGGCAATACCAATTCCGCTTTAGGAACCTCAGACAATATAGATGGACACAATGTCACAGTGACCATGACTGATCTGGCGGGTAACACAAGCACGAGATCAGAAGCTGCTCCAGCGGGGATCGCTGGAGAGGCTATCAACCTTGCACTGACTGATCCGCCGGTGGGCGCAAGTGACTTTATCGATGTGACGATAACAGGGATGCCGTCAGGCTGGACGCTGAACGCCGGAACCAACAACGGCGACGGTAACTGGACAGTGCATACCAACGATCCCGGTTCACTGACTGTGACAACTCCTACTGACTTCGCCGGTGCGCTGGTGCTCGGAGTCAGCATGACCTGGACCAACGCCGATGGCAGCATTGGTAATGCCTTCGTTTCCGACAACATAGAAGCCTACGCCCCAGGTTCACCGATCTTCGCCTTGTCCACCGACGACAATCTGACTGGCTCGTCCGGTGCCGACACCTTCGTGTTCGCCCAGCCGATCGGCAACAACGTTATTCACAGCTTCGATGCAGCGGCGGACACGATCGACTTGATCGGCTTCACGGGCGTCAACGGGTTTGCGGATGTGAGTATCGCCAACGACGCGAACGGCAATGCCGTGCTCAGTATCAGCGCCGACCAGACGATCACCATCAACGGTGTGGATGCTGCGGCGTTGAGCGGGGCCAACCTACTGTTCGATGTGGACCCGGTCACGACTAATACGGGCACCATCACCATTGCCGACGGCGCGATCATGCCGTTCGGTGGCAGCATCGACAACAGTGGCACCATAGCGCTCGGCTCCACCGGCAGCGGGACCGATCTTGAGATTCTGTTCCGTGGCGCGACGTTGACCGGAGGCGGGCAAGTGGTGCTGTCCGACAGCGCGCAGAACGTGATCTTTGGTGGCAGCGCGGACACGGTGCTTACCAATGCCGACAACACAATCTCGGGTGCCGGCCAGTTGGGAGCGGGGCAGATGATGCTGGTCAACTCGGGCCTGATCCTTGCCAGCGGCGTCAATGCGCTGGTGATCGATACCGGTAGTAGTGCCGTGACCAACTCTGGTGTGCTGCAAGCCAGCGGCAGCGGCGGATTGGTGATTGAAAGTGCACTCGTCAACAGCGGCAGCCTGTGGGCAAACGATGGCAATATCATCATCCACGGAGATGCCAGTGGCGCGGGAAGCGCGACTATCAGCGGTTCGGCGATGCTGGAATTCGGTGCTGCCTCCGATCAGCATGTGACGTTCGACAGCGGCGCGGCAGGCACGCTCAAGCTTGATGTGTCAGCGGCGTTCAGTGGCAGCGTCAGCGGTTTTGTCGCGGGTGACAGGCTGGACTTTGGCGATGTAGCGTTCGGCGCCAATACGCAGATCACCTATGCAGCGAATGACACAGGCACCGGCGGCATGCTGAGCGTGAGCGACGGTGCGCATGTGACGCAGGTCGCGCTGAATGGCCAATACGCGGCCGCAGGTTTGCAGGCGAACGCCGAGGGCAGCGGCAGTGAGCTGGCCTACGATGCAGCGGCGGCAAACCACACGATGCTGGGCGGCCAGGCCAACGACATTCTGGTCGGCGGTGCGGGCGACGATCTGTTCTTCGGCGGGCTGGGTAACGACACGCTCAACGGCGGCTTCGGCAACGATACCTTCGTGTTTGCTGCAGCAGGCTTCGGCAACGACTCGATCCAGGGCTTCGATATCAATCCGGCCGGAGGGCAGGACTTGCTCAATATCGCGGGGCTGGGGATCAGCAGCGAGACGTTCGCTGCCAACGTGAGCATTGCGGCTGACGGGGCGGACACGGTGATCGGGATCGGAGTGGACTCTATTCGCCTTGTCGGTGTTAGCAGCTCAGGTATCGATCAGACGGACTTTATCCTGTCGGCATGATGCTGTTGCTGCTGACCGCACGTTGCTACGCGGTTGCAGACCCCATCGCGGATAAATCCGCGATGGGGTCTGTGCGAGGTGTTTGTTCGTCACTCCACCCGGAGCGAGGGGGCGCCCCGGAGTCCATGCAGTCTCCTTTCTCGGGTGTTGCTCTAGCGGGGCGAGTGCGGGGTGGTGCTCGATGCTCCATCAGGAGCCTACCTGAACTGGTCAAAAAATCCCGGACACCAGTTACGGTGTTTATGCCGCATTCTGCTCCATAGCTATTGGCGACAGGTAGTCGTTGTAGCTGTGGAGCCTGGGCTCATTGCTGGCGTCTTTATTTAAATCGTTCGTCCATTCAAGAATCGTTTTTGTAGACAGCTACAAGGCACATTGCCATCATTGTGCTTCTTGTATCTGAACGGGATTTCCTCCATGCGTAAGCTACTTTTTCTGGTCATGCTGGCTGTTGTGGTAACAGGCTGCTCCAGCCGTAAAGACTTCTATGCAACCGGCGGGAGCCGAGCGGACGGCTCGATCGATATGGCTTATGATTTCAAACCCTTTGAGACACCGGTCGTTGACTATAAGCAAGCCGAGTCAATTGCAAACAGCAAATGTGCGGTTTGGGGTTACAACCGCGCCGAACTCTTCGGTGGGAAAACCCAGAACTGCCAGGTCCGCGATGGCTGGGGTAATTGCACCACTGGCCAGATGATCGTCAAATATCAATGCATCGGAAACATCACGCCAGCTAACCAGGCCTCAGCTTCTACGCTCCCGTCGGTTCCGGTTGGAATGCTGACTCCTACTCAGTACAAGGAAGCGCGCGTGAAAGTGTTGATGGATCAAAACCTTCCCTATGCCGAGTACCAGAAGCAGTATCAGGCGATCATGGCGGAGTGATTCGGTTGACGCTGGTTCACGGTACAGCTCAATTTCTCCGAAGCTCCCTGAGAGTCGGCGTGAAACTGAACACCGCCCGGGAGGTTGTGCTGACCGTGACCTTGTCTCACCGAACCAGTTCGACCTCGCTCGGGCGCCACTCTTTCGTGAAGAACGACTCAAGGGGGCTGTAGAGGCGCAGGAGCAGGAACCAGCCCTTGTTGGGCATGGTTTGTATCCAGTTGCCAGCTTTGGCGTCCGCTGGTTTGAAAGGGCCGAAGTAGATGGTCATGGAACCATCCGCGTTTTCGATGGCCGCCGGTGAAGGGTAGGTTTGACTGCCGGCACGCGGATAGCGCTGTGGTGTCTGGAGCATGGAGCGCGTCTGGTTATCGTCAGCTTGTCTTTGATGAGATCAACCGCAGGTTTCGGGTCGTTGTTCCCCATAAAGGCGCGAACGGCGTAGAGCACATGGTTGGTTTTCGAGCGGCCAACAAAGTAACCGCCATCAGGAACAGGACCATCGTAGTCTGGCGGCAGAATCAGGTATTTACCGCCTTCACCCCGATCAGGTCCGGGTGCGCCGATGTCGATGATCCAGCCAAACCACATGTCATTAAGCGTGCCGAGAGCCTTCGGTGGCACTTCAACCACCAACGGTCCTTTCGTCAAGTCGAGCGTTGCCACCGTGTAGATAGTATCGGCGTTGGCCGTGAGAAAGAGCGAGTCGGAGTCCATCAACTCGGAGAAGATGACCACCGAGTTGTCTTCAGCGCCAATGCTGTGGAAGCCCTCGCGAATCGCATAGGCCGATTCGGGTCTCGACACGATCCGGCGTCTTGATTGCGGGTGAAATGTCGGTAGCCGCCTGCGCAGAGGTCAGCACCGGCAGCATCATTGTAAAAAAGGACGTTAGTACGGTGATTGGTTTGAGAATGTGCACAATGGTTTTCTCCCTGGGGGAAGTTTGAAGCAATGACGACTCAAACTGAGGAAGGGCATGGCGCAAAGGATTTTCGAAAGTCAGGGAAACTACTGGCTTGGTTTCAGGATCATCGAAGATGTGCTGAAACTGATACGCCCGGATGACCTTTGACGGATATTGCGCACAGGTGACGGAGCAGCACGGAATGCTCGATCAGTTCTTCCAGCAGACCCAAGCATAGGTGCACATTTGCCATAGAATGCTGTGGCGCAAAGCTGGGTATCGGTGCCGACGCTTTCAGCGACTTCGAGACGATGGTCAGGGCAGAGGTTGGAGGCTGGTTTTGATGGTAGCCACCACACGGTTACGGCCTTCGTGTTTAGCGTGATATAGGCGTTGATCGGCTGTACGCAGAATTGCCTCGATGGTGTCACCGTCGCGGCCAGATTGTGATACACCGATGCTCACTGTGACCACGGTTGACCGCTGCAGGCCATAAAAAGAATTATTTGCAACGGTGCTTCGCAGACGCTCAGCGATTACGTGCGCGCCTTCAAGTGAAGTCTGAGGTAGCAGTATCATGAATTCTTCCCCGCCCACTCGGGCTACGCCGTCATACGGCCGGATCGAATCGAGGCATTTCCCCACGAAACTCTTCAGGATGTCATCGCCAACCTGATGCCCGAAGCGATCGTTGATGGACTTGAAATTATCCAGATCGAGTGCCAGCACGGAGAATGGCGCACCGCCGTGTTTGGTCCGGCCGATTTCGACTTCGACCCGCTCCATGAACCGACGCCGATTATCAGCGCCTGTCAGTGGATCGGTCGCCGCAAGTTGCCCGAGTTCTTGATTGGTGCGCTGGAGTTCCCGCAGGGCGCTCTCGGTATACGCCATCGCTTCGGCAAGACGCACCATCAACTCCTCTTGGCTGTAAATCTTCGAGAACGACCGCGTGGTGAGGAACGCTTGCACTACCCCATAGCTCAACATGAAGAATCCGCCGGCGAAGATCGCATGAGCGAGCCACCACATATGGTTCCACGGACGTGCAAGGATGAAGGCAAGAGATGACAGCGCGAACGCGGTGACCGAGATGACAAAAATCATCATCAGCGGCGAACGGATACGGCGTAGCAGGAGTACTGCCACGGTCAATGTGGAAAGAACGAGGGCACCACCTTCCATCGAGAGGCGCACCGAGAGATTGTCGGCGATCGGCGAATTCGCGACATACGCCACTGCCACGTCAACCAGCAGGAACAGTCCTATCCAGGTCAACCACGGGCGGGCCTTCGTTCGTTGGTCCGCAGCATCAGGTGGGCGGTGGTACGACAGCATTCCGACTAACAGCAGAATCGACATGACCAGTCGAGAGGCAGGTCCATAAAGCAGGAACAGCCAGATATTGTGGTGTGCTAGCCCAGTGAACGCACCATGCAACGCGTAGATCAGTACAAAACCGAGAAAACCAAGCGTCATCCATCGCAGAAGCGGATCTCCCGATGACTGATAGCAGCGCCACGTTACGTAAGTAACAAACAAGCCTGCCAAGGTGGCTGTCGTGATCGCAATTACATGGAACAGGTGATTCTCGAATAGAAGCGTGGGGTCCTGAAAGAAGTATAAGTAGCCAATCAGATAGGCCGGAACAAACGCAAATCCTGCGAGCAGCAAATAGGCGTAAACCTTGACCACGAGGCGAACGGCTTCAGGTGGCTCGTCGGTGGCGATGAGATGGTTCATGGTTCCCTCCAAAGTTAAATCCATATAGCCAACACCGGTCCAGTGTTGGAGCCGCCTACATGCCAACGGTCCCTCGCATCATTACGCAAATATGGGATGGACCGATCTATCGCATTTCAATATTAGACTCCTTACCAATTTCTGCTGCAGAAGCAGGTAAAAATGAATCGCCTCTGGTTTCCTGGACGCCTGCGAAAGACCGCATTTGGCCGATTCTGTTGAAAAAGTCGGCGATGGTTTGCGCATCAGAAAAGTACGCGTCCGAGATTGAAATCTTTACTTTTCGCAGAGGCTTCCGGAGTCGGATTTCACGTAGCAGCGTGCAGAAAAGGCGTTTTCACCAGTCAATGATCAGCACGACCGGACTGGCTTGGGTCGATTTCGGTCATTTGTGGAGGTGGAAACCCGGCCGTGAAACTCTCTTGCTTCTGGACTTGGCTCTGAGTCGGATGCCCATGCGTACCCGCGCTCATGACAATCGGCTATCGACCACTCTCTATGAATCGTGAGAAATAAGCGTCCACCCAACACACCTCGCGTGGCTAATCATCCTGGCACTCCGGCAGCAAGATGACTTGAGTTCGCGCCTAGCCTTCAATGAATCGCTTCATGATCGTCTTGGCCAAGTCAGGATCGACCACCATCGGAGCCGGCAGGTCAGAGCGCTCAAAGGGTCAACTCCATCGCCAGTACAGTGGACAACGCCAGCATCATCAGCAACGTGATAAATATTAGGCTCAACTGAGCAAGCTGCTTATAAAGGGTGTTCGGCCTTTTCGTGATTACAGCAATTGATCTATTAGTGGAAGACATCACCAATTCTCCCTTTTCCACGGAACACGGTTAGCTCCAGAAGGTGTTCATCAGGGTCACCGGCAGGATGAACAGCGCGCCGATCAGGGCGAACACAAACGGCTAGTGCATATGACGTTGGCGCCGGCAGTGTCGGGTCGAGTTTTTCCGTGCCGAATTCTTCGAGCCACAGCAGTTGCTGAGTGTACGGCTGAGCCCTGAACAATTGGCTGGGCTTGCCGTTGGTGGGGATTTTGAATGATGTCTGCAAGTTTGGTGGAAGTACGTTGTCAGCCCGTGGCGTGTTCCGGTCACCGAACACGCCGTTGGGCAGGACAATCGCGCCTGGGTTGGCTGGTGGCAAGGTCAGCACATCCAGCGCGGCCTTGAGGTCGGCCGGCGGATTGTTAAACGCCGAGAGGGTCGTCGGTGGTGGCGAGCCGAAATCATCCAGCGGCACGATGCTGGCGGTGGTCAGGGTATGGAGCATCGTACAGGGCGGGCTTGACCTGAGCAGTAAGGCGATGGAGCTGCATGGTGGTGTCGCGCGCTTCATTTTTCACCCCTCGCGTCATACCGAATCAGGCAAGCCCCGYCGTCTCCATGATGTCCGGGACGACAGCTGTTGCGGGTACCAGGGGGGGAAGCAATGAATGAGCCATTGCAATAGGGCGAAGAAAAAGTTCAAGTTAATTAACAAGCTGTATCTCAGTGTTCCAAGCGAGACTCAAATTAGGTGGTAAACACCCGGTAGGTGGGTGTAATACCCCATTTATGGGGATAGTAGCGGCCCAATTTCACCGACTGCTTTTAGTAGGGGGGGCTTGCCCTAAGGCGACGTGGATTTAACGGGTCGAGAAGGGCCGCTTCTTGGCCGGTTGCTGCCTGTCAGGAAGGGCCACAAACGCCCCGGGCTGCGTGAAAACGTTTTTGAGCATATTTGGCTGGAGGGGCGGGCGAAACTTGGAGCGAACGCTAATCACAKGCCTCAGTTACAGCCTTCTCGGTGCGTTTGATTTCTTGCTTGATATCAGTGGTTATGCGCTGTTTTTTGAGTTGCTGTTCGAGAAAAACCTGATTCCCTTGGTTTTTCAATTCTGCATCGGTKGCAGCGTCTTTCGCCTCTAACTGGGCAGCGTGTGCGTCTATGACAGCTTCAACCTCAGCATCATTGTTTGCGGTATCCAGGGCGCTGACCAATTTGTCCACCTCAGTATTCTCGGCCTCTGCGTAAGCTTCGATAGACAGTCCCGCAGCCATCGCTCGCGCTCGACTTTCCAGGGTTTTCAAATGCTGCTGTGCTGCCTTGCACACCGTATCCTTTCGCTCGTTCTCGATAGATGTCCATTCCATGAACTTATGCGTCGTCACTCCAATCACCGCGATGATGATGGCGGCCCCAATCAATCTGGCTCTCACGTTTCGCAACCTCAACTGAGTTTTGTGAGTGATTCCAGAATCCATTCAAGATATTGAAAGCTTAGCAGGACGGAGGCGCTAAAAATCGCTTCGAGTCTGATGGTCCGGGAGGGTGACTACGAACGCATGGCCGACTTCATGCGCCGCTGCAAGGGTAGGGTGATGGTGATCATCAACGACCACCCGGACATCCGTCGGGTGTTCGAGGGTTTTCACTTCGAAACGCTGGACATCCGCTACACCACGAGCAACCAGCGACAGGGCAAGGCCGAGGTCAGTGGCGAACTGGTGATCATGAATTGGGTGCCGGCAGCGTTGGGAGGACTGTTTTGACTTGCGAGTTTCGACCCAAAGGAGACGCTCGGAAGCGTCTCTCGGCTCTGGATCGATTTACTTATAGTAGGGCTTGTCGCCGATGATGGCGGCGCGCTCCATCTTGCGATGGCAGGGCGGATAATCCATCACTGCATAGTGCTGGGTGCAACGGTTATCCCATATCGCTACGCTGTTTTTCTTCCAGCGCCAGCGGACTTGGTACTCGGGGTTGTAGGCCTGACTAATTAAGTACTTCAGCAAGTCGACACCTCTTTGGTTGTAATCCTGGCCTACACGGACACGTCCCTGGCTGTGGTAATTCACGAAGTGCGTAGCGTAGGCGTTGACGAATAGCACCTTTTCGCCGGTTTCGGGATGGGTACGTACTACCGGATGCTCGGCATCCGGGTATTGCGCCTTCATAGCCAAGCGTTTTTCCTGCGGCATGGCGGCAGCGAAAGAAGAATTGAAACTGTGGCTGGCGATCAAACTGTCGATTTCTTGCTTCACGTCTATTGGCAGCTTGTCATAGGCCAGCACCATGTTGGCCCACATGGTGTCACCACCGGTCGGTGGGCATTCGATGCAACGCAGTACTGCGCCCATCGGAGGCGATTCACGCCAAGTGGCATCGCAGTGCCAGGCATTCTCGTAGCGATCCGCCGGATTTTCCGGGGTCTTGTAGATTTGCACCAGACCAGGGGCTTGCGGGTGACTGGGGAGCATCGGGTGAGTTTCGAGCTGCCCCATGCGCATGGAAAATGCCTCGTGATCGCGACGCGAGAGCTTGTCTAAATCCTGGTCACGCAGGAACAGCACCTTGTGTTTCAGTAGCGCTGCATAAATTTCGTTGAACAGGCAATCATCGCGCACAGCGTCGCCCAGGTTCACATCGAGCAGTTCTGCGCCGATGGCACAGGTCAGTTGTTCGACTCGCATTCCGTCTCCATTTCGATGGTTTATGGCCATGCCGTAGGCGGCGCAGGTGAAACCGTGCCTTTATTTACGGCGGCGCTTGTTATTGTTGATCCAATCTTTTTGGCGAAGCAGGGCGGGATACGTGTATCCGGCGGCTGCTGTTCGCTCTTATTTCAGAGCAGGGACGGGAACGTATAGTAGGTAGCATGAAAGCAACGCTATGGGCATTGCGGGACAATTTCTTCGCGTTTTGGGACGCTGCGAGCGGGTCAATACGCAGTCGTGGTGTCAGAAGTGTCGAGGATGCGACAGTTCAGTCAATGGGGCTGACCAGGTGGTTTCTAAGTCGCCCCCGAACCGGTCTTCTTTGCGATTTAGGCAGGGGGTGTCGTCTTGCTCTCTCGGTAAGAGGTGACCCAATCCGAGGGTGTCTTGCCAAACTGGTTGCGGAACCAGCGTGAAAAGTCACCGGCAGAGGAAAAGCCGAGAAGTTCGGCGACCTCATAAAATCGGCGTTTGCTGTTGGCCAGATACTCTTCGGCTAGTTCAGCGCGTACAGCATTAATGATAGTTGTGACACTCTCTCCCTCGGTCGCCAGATGTCGGTTAAGCGTACGTCGATGCACGCCAAGATGTTGTGCAACCTCATCGACGGAACATAGCCCGCTTGGCAGCAGCATCTTGACGACCTGACGTACCCGATGCGCAGGCTCATCGCGAAGGTTAGCCAACTGCATGTCCAGCGATCGCTTCACCTCGCGATGCAACGCGGGGTCAGCCGCAGGAATTGGCATATCCAAATCGCGCCCGCGACAAACGATGGCATTGAGTTCCTGTGAAAATTCGATAGCTGTTCCTAACACGCGGTGGTGCACTTCCAAGCTGGCAGGGCGTTCGTGGGTGAAGCAGACCCTTACCGGCCGGAAGGTATAGCCGCTCAGAATGCTCAACGTGCGCAGCACAATACCGGTCGACTGTTCAATTGCCTGGCGCCAGACGCGATGATGGCCCTGCATATTCACGCCCACATGCAAAAGAATCAGGTCGCCTACATCCTCAAGCCGCAATTGCACACCGGCGTTATGCAGTCGCATATATCGGAAGCAAGATTGCAATGCTGCCCGAAGTGTTGGTTCCTCGCGGATTAGCAACGCCAACATGCCAAAGTTGGAAAGGTGCCTCTTTTCCGCTAGCAGCAGCCCGACGGCCTCTTGGCCGGACAGTCGGGCTGATTCCTCCAGCAGCCATCCCACCGAATCGCTACTGATCATGATATTCGGATCGTCGAGGACACTGGCCGGCAACTTGGCCAACCGCAGCATACGAAATGGATCGAGCCCCACTGAACGGGCAACCTGCTCATAGTCGGTAAGGCTGGCACTTCGCGTCAGGGTGTACATAAGTCCTCGTGTCCCAATTTCACAAGATTGTGTCCCGAGGAGCTTAGTGCAGGACACCCTGTCGCGGCTACCTTCATGCCAACTACTACAAAAAGATAGAGGTAGATAATGGACACGCGTACTGCAATGCGCATCGGTCAGCCGCTCGCCGCAAAGGCTCAAGTGGATGCCGACGACCCTGATGCATTCAACCACTGCTTTGCCGAACTCAACGGCATCCGCATGCATTACATTGATGAGGGGCAGGGCCCGCTCATCATTCTGCTGCACGGTTTTCCCTACCTTTGGTACATGTGGCGACGCCAGATCGTGGCGTTGACCGAGGCCGGTTATCGAGTTGTCGTGCCCGATCAAAGAGGGTTCGGGCAATCGGACCGACCCGACTCCATCGAAGCCTATGACATGAGCCAGGCCGTCGGTGACATGGTGGGGTTGATGGCGGCCTTGGGCGAAACGTCCGCGATCATCATTGGACATGACCTGGGCGCCTGGGTGGCCCAGGCGGCGGCCATGTTGCGACCGGATCTGTTTCATGGCCTGGTGATGCTCAATACACCGGTGCCGCCGCGCGGCAAGGTCAAACCGACCGTAGGTTTGCAGGCAATGGCCAAAGGCAGGGTCTATCACCACCTGTATTTCCAGCAGCTCGATAAGCCGGATCGTGAGTTGGCCAGTGATCCGCGCAAGACCTTGCGCAGCGTCTTCTATTCGATCTCCGGCAGTGCTGTCGGAGCTGAACGCTGGCGCCTGTTCGTCGAGGCAGGTGAGCCCATTCTCAACGCCTTCACTGAGCCGAAGGGGGAGTTCCCGTCATGGTTGAGCGCGCGGTCGCTCGACTACTACGTCGCTGAATACACGCGCACAGGGTTTACCGGTGCTCTGAACTACTACCGCTGTCGCGACCGGAACTGGGAAATCACCGCGTTTCTCGACGGTGCGGTGGTAAGCCAGCCGAGCATGTTCATCGGTGGTGCTGCCGACCCGTCACTTGAGCCGATCGAAATCCGCGCGCTCTACGATCAGCTCGACACCTATCTACCCGGACTGCAGAAGAAGGTACTGCTAGCCGGCGTGGGCCATAGCGCCGCGGAAGAGAGTGCCGCTCAGGTCAACGAATTGCTTCTGGAGTTTCTCGAGCAACTGAAGTTCAGCGACAGGGTGTGTGAGCAAGAGGCACGCTTAGCCCCTTGATATCGTCGGTGCAATGGCAGGGCGAACGGTATCGGCATCTGCCGCAACGTCAGCCCTGCCATTGCACATGGACAGGGCTGGATTGTTTCCCTGCTACGCTCAGCCGACAGCCTTGACCAGCAGATGATCGCCGAACTGCTCGCGCAAACGGTTCTTCAGGACCTTGCCCGTAGCGCCCAGTGGAATCGTGTCGACGAAGACCACATCATCCGGTGTCCACCACTTGGCAATCTTGCCTTCATAAAAGGCCAGCAGTTCTTCCCGCGTCAGTGCTGCTTGCGCTTTCCTGACTACGATCAGTAAGGGGCGTTCGTCCCACTTCAAGTGTTTCGCAGCGATGCATGCAGCCTGAGAGACTGACGGATGGGTCATCGCAATGTTCTCCAGGTCGATGGAACCGATCCACTCTCCACCCGACTTGATCACATCCTTGCTGCGGTCGGTAATCTGCATGAAGCCATCCACATCGATGGTCGCCACATCGCCGGTCGGGAACCATGTCTGACCTGCGTGCTCGAGCAGCGGCGAACAGTCACCTTCGTTTCTGAAATAGTCGCGTACCACCCAGGGGCCACGCACTATCAGGTCACCCGACGTCGCGCCGTCCCAAGGCAGTTCCAGGCCATCCGCACCGATGATCTTCATGTCGACGCCAAACACTGCCCGGCCTTGTTTGGATTGCACGGCATTACGCTCTGCCGGGGACATATCAAGGTGCCTGGCCTTCAGGGTGCCAATGGTTCCGATCGGGCTCAACTCAGTCATCCCCCAGACGTGCAACACCGCAACGCCGTAGATCTCCTGAAACTTGTGCAGCATTGCCGTGGGACAGGCTGCGCCCCCAATGATGGTGCGTTTCATGCTGGAGAATTGCTGGCCTGTTTCCTCCATATAACCAAGAAGACTTTGCCACACCGTCGGAACGCCGGCAGAGAGCGTCACCCGCTCGGCTTCGAGCAGCTCAAATAGCGATTTTCCGTCCAATGCAGGTCCGGGAAGTACAAGCTTTGCCCCGACCATGCAAGCGATGTAGGGAAGTCCCCAGGCGTTGACATGGAACATTGGCACAACCGGCAGGATGACGTCGCGTGCCGAACAATTCAGGGCATCAGGCAGAGCGGCGGCATAGGTGTGCAGCAGAGATGAACGATGACTGTACAGGACGCCTTTCGGGTGGCCCGTCGTGCCGGAGGTGTAGCAGAGCGTGCTGGCGGCATTCTCGTCGAGCGTCGGCCAGGAATAATCGGAGCATCCCTGGTGAAGCAGATCTTCATAGCACAGCAAGTTGTCGATACCGGCGTCTTTCGGCATGTGGGCCTGATCGGTCATGGCGATGAACGCCTTGACCGTATTGCAGCGGCCAGCGATGGCCTTGATCAGCGGCAAAAAGGTCAAGTCGAAGAAGACGTACTGGTCTTCGGCATGATTGGCGATGTAGGCGACCTGGTCTTCATGCAGGCGAGGGTTGATGGTGTGCACAATGGCACCCATACCGCTAACACCGTAATACAACTCCAGGTGACGATAGCCGTTCCAGGCCAGCGTGCCGATCCGGTCGGCGGGCTGGACACCCAGGCTGGTCAGTGCGCTGGCCATCTGGCGCGCGCGACGGTGGCAGTCACGGAAGGTGTAGCGATGAATATCGCCTTCCACCCTGCGGGACACGATCTGCGTATCGCCATGATGGCGGTCGGCATGCTCTATGAGCGAGGAAATCAACAGCTGCTTGTGCATCATCAAGCCATGCATGGCATCGCTCCGTTCATAAGTCTGTGATCGGGGAGCGGACAGGCGGCCAAGGCCCTCTGTCAGATTCCGCGTCAAGACCGCGAACCGCAACAGCCTGTTTCCCTCCCCTGGATTATTGCGATCAGGTTTACTTTCCCGGCTCCCCTTGATTCGAGGGATGCCGGGAGTTCTCCTGGAACTCAGATCAGTTGAATGCCGTGAGGTCTTTCGGCGCGATGTCATGCTGCTCGCAATAGGCGAGATAACGCTTCAACCCGGACTTCCAGTTTTCGAGCGCAACGATGTTGTCGTTCTCATCCAGAAACGCGAGATCGCCGTTGACCTGAACCAGCGTGAGCACATATCCGTCTCCACTTCCGGTGCTGACGACTTCGGGCGTGTGAGTCGATCCGGCCGTCTCGTACACGATGCTGCCCGGGCCGGCGACCCAGTCATGCTCCTTGTATTTCCACTGGCCTTCGAAGGTGTAGACCATCACCGTACCCGTGTGATGGTGCTTGGGCAGTTGCATGTCGATCGGCGCCTTCATCATGACGATCCATTCGCCGCGGATCGGGTCAAGCTTGAAGTACTTCAGCAGGACGTTATCCGCATAAGGCGTAAACGGGATCCACGGTAGGGATTCGCCATCGATGACTGCGGTGTCGACGTGTTCGTAGAGCATAGGTATCTCCGTTGATTTTTGTTCTGATCGAGAATTTGTCGGTAGCCAGGACCGCCCGACCATCGCTGATGGTCGGGTGCTCTGGCTTCCCTGGCGGACAGTCAGGGTCAGGTAAGCGAGGAGCCCGCGAGGGTGGCGCGCAGCATCTTTCTTGGCGCATTGCCGTAGTCAGCCACCGCGTAGTGCTGCACTTGCAGGTTGTCCCACATGGCAACGGTGTTGGTGCGCCATTTCAGGCGTACCTGGTATTCCGGAATGGCGGCCTGGGAGGTCAGGTAGTTCATCAGATGATGAGCCTCGGGCATGAAGTCCTGGCCGTAGCGGATGTCCTCGAAGTTGAAGAAGTTCGAGAAATGGGTGGTGAACGCCGAGTTGACGAACAGCACCTTTTCACCCGTCTCAGGATGGACAAGCACCACCGGATGTTCAGCGGCGGGGGTCTTCAGGGCCATCGCGAGACGATCTTCACGCGGTAACTGGGCACCAAAGGATTGCTCGGCACCGTGCTTTGCATACAAGCCTTCGATCCGTTGCTTGATGGTGTCGGGCAGATTGTCGTAGGCCATCACCATGTTGGAAAACAGGGTGTCTCCGCCGGTGTCCGGACCCAGTTCGCAGCGCAACACCGCGCCACGGGGCGGAGCCTTTTTGAAAGTGACATCGGCATGCCAGAGGTTTTCGCGGCTGGCCTTTTCCACATAGCTCTTGGGCTTGCCCGGTTCGAGATTGCGGTACAGCGTCAGCAGCTTGTCCGCCTCCGGATGGCTCGGCGCCAAGGGATGGCTTTCCAGTTCCGCGAATTGCAAGGCGAAGTTCTGTTGCTCCATCGGCGTGATGTCCTGATCGCGAAAGAACAGCACTTTGTGCTTGAGCCACAGGGCCCGGATTTGCGCGATCATTTCAGGATCACGGGTAGCGTCAACCAGGCTGATGTTGCTGAGTTCGGCACCGATGGCGGGCGTGCAAAGCTCCACCTTGATCGAATGCTGGCGCACCGACGACCGGATGATGGCGGGTGCCGAGGGGGTGAGTGGTGAAAGAGTGTCTTGGGCTGCGGCGACTGTTGTCATTGTTGTCTCCAATCCGTGCTTGTACGGCGGTGCGCAATTTGGGCATCCGGTATAGGTAACTGCTCCTGCTGATGGGCAGGGGTGCGGTTCTATAGTAGGTATCCCGGGTGCGATGCTATGGGCGTAGCAGGACAGTTTCTTCGCAAGTTGGGACGTAGAGCCGGGTCGATGATTAGAAGGCGAAGCCGGTGGGTTTCGGCCCGTCGTCGAAGTTGTTTTCCGAGGGCGGCTATTTAGCTGTCTAGCCACTTCATCGAGGCGTCCCTAAGCGGGGAATTCGGCTATCCAGTGCCTGGCAATCTCTTCTCGCCGGCAGATCCACGCCGAGCCGTGGCCTTGCACGTAATCGAGAAAGCGAGCCAACGCCATCGCGCGTGCTGGATGGCCGCTGATCCGGCCATGCAGGCCGACGCTCATCATCTTCGGATGTTGCGCGCCCTCCTGCCATAGCAAGTCGAAAGCATCCTTGAGCAGCTGGAAGAAGTCCTCGCCGGAGGAGAAACCGTTCGGCAGCAGATAGCGGGCGTCGTTGTTGACCAGTGTGTACGGGATCACCAGGTGTTTGGGCGAACCTGGAAGCCAATAGGGCAGGTCATCGTTGTAGGCGTCTGAGCTGTAGAGGAGCCCGCCGTCCTCGCGCAACAGGCGGCAGGTGTTCGGACTGACCCGCCCCGTGTACCAACCTGTGGGGCGCTTGCCGCAGATCCGCTCGATCGCGTCGAGGGTAAGGCGGATATGGAGCCGCTCTTCGTCTTCAGGGATGTCGCGATAGTCCAGCCAACGGTAACCATGCCCGGCAACTTCATGCCCGGCAGCGCGGAGCGCGTGGCCGATCTGCGGGTTGAGTTCCAGTGCCCGGCCGACGGCGAAGGCGGTCAGGGGCAGGCCACGGGCGCTGAACAGTTCCAGGATGCGCCACACGCCTGCGCGCGATCCGTATTCATACATTCCCTCGACACTCAAGTCCCGTTTTCCCGTGCGAGGTGGGCGGCCAGGCAGTTCGTGGAGCCAGGCTTCTGACTGGGCATCGCCATTGAGGATGCACGACTCCGCGCCCTCCTCGATGTTGAGCACGAACTGAACCGCGACGCGAGCGTCACCGGGCCATCGCGGGTGGGGTGGACAACCGCCGTAACCGACGAGATCGCGCGCGGACATCAGCCCAGCTCGAAGGTCGTGACGCCGAAGACACGTTCGTGCGCGAGAGCCGGAGGAGGGCCGAGATACATGCGCGCGCAACCGAAGACCTCGTTCATCCCATGTTGGTGCACGAGCGCCATCGCGGCGCGGTTGTTCTCCGGGGTGTCGAGAAACAGCGGGCCACCCGCGGCGAAGCTTGCCAAGTGCGAGTAGAGGGCATTGGCCGCCAAGGCGTCATCGCTGAACAGGGGACCGATCTTGCAGCCTTCCTTGCAGCGCCGCACGACGCCGAATCCGCTCAGCCTTCCTTGGCGCCGGCAACCCAGGGCGAGCGCATCGGGTTGGGCTATCCACCCTCTCAGGAAGGTCGGGCGCGAGGCTGGGAAGCAGGTGCGGTCATAATCGAGAACCTGATCGAACGCAAAGGTAGCCAGTGGGACGATGTCTTCGCCGTCAACAAGCGACGTTGCCGGACGTTCAAGGATTTCGGCACGAAAACGCATATTGCGATGGGAGAAGACGAAGCCACCCTTGGCGTAGTAGTCCTGCATGGCGAAGACACCGTCCATGCCGATGCTCGCACCCGGGCGCAAACGAGCGAGGAGGCGCTCGCGGCGGGCGTGCCAGAGGGTATTGCCGAGACCCTGTCCGCGATATTCGGGCCGAACGATGAAGAAACCCATGAAGCCGAATTCGCCGTTGTAGGAGGTGATGGCACCGCCTCCAATCAACTCGCCATCAAGGTCCGCCGCGATGAAAGCCTCAGGGTCCGTAGCCCAGAACAGCTCGGCATCGTGAAGGCCGGGATTCCAACCCTCGCGTGCAGCCCAGCCGACGAGCTGGTCCAGCTCGGAGCGGGTCATGTTGCGTATCACAAGCTGATTCGACACCGCGATGTTCTCCGCAGTCGATAGTCGAGCGCGCGGTCCATCCCCCGGAGCCGGGGACATCAGAGAGCGTGCATGCTGCGCACTTCGTTGCTATCCGGAACCGCCTTTGCCCATGGGGTTCGAAGAGAGATGCACATCCAGCCTGGCCTGTTGAGCAAGAGCCGGGCGCTGTCTGAGTGATGTCCGCCGATGTCCGATAGTGATCGCCGCCTCAATTCTTCTCTGGCATTGCAGAGGAGTGATGACTAGTAATCAACCACTGCTTTCCGTCCCACTTGTAGGTGTATGTGTAGCGAGCTTTGACTTGAGCACCCGTAGTTTGAAAGGTGAACGTATAGAGTCCAACGTCAACCGCAGAGTTGCAATCAATCTCTATTGTCCTTGAGTCGATCTTGCCTACGGGCTTGTTTTCCAGGAAGTGATGGAAGTAGTCCTCCTTTTCGGTCGGGGTTAGTCTCGGTTTGTTCGACACGGTAGGAAGAAGGACCGAGTGTTCGGCATAGTTGGCGACAACTTGGTGTGGGTCACCGGTTTGCAGCGAGCGATTCCATCGGTCAAACAAGGCCGAGATTTCTTGCTCATTGGTTGCCTTGCAAGTTTCCGTGTGCGTTCCCGATGGGGCTGAGGCACAACCTGCAAGAACGACAGCAAGGGCAGTTGACAGGACAGTTATTTTTCTCATCGGCGATACTCCTGGCGGCGGTCGAAAGCGGTGATGGAATGACATTCCTTGTCATTTTGCAAATCATTGATTTGCCTGAGTGTGGTCACTGCGAGTGCGACATTGTGCGAGGAGAAGCACGCCAATAATGGCAAACCCGAGTTTCTCGATGAGTATAGGAGGAAAATCAAACTACGCTGCTGACATGCCAGCAGACTGTCCACTGTTGGCCGATCTGGAAATATCCTCTGCTTCTTGGCGTCACTTTTGGAATGGGAGTGATGCAATCGGATTGGCTAAATCTTTCAGCGGGCGTTTTGTAATTTAGTGTTTTCAAAATCCCTCTACCTTCGCGCCGGGGTCTTGCGTTACGCCCGCAGGCATCGCCAGTGGCGTCGCGAAATTCAATTTGACCATGTACACCAAACCTCTGCCCGGCTCGGTCAGTTCGGCGTGTGCACAGATGAAGTCGAACACCGCTTCGGCCTGGGCTTCGTCCACCACCACGTTGACCACCCGGGTGAGAACCGCCTCTGGCACTTCGTTGCGGGGTGCTTTGGCGGCCTGCAGTACGGCCACACCGCGGCAGCTAACGCTGTCCGCGCGCGTAATGCCATGCGCCTCTCGCAACAGCAGCAGCAGCCTGCGCTCCGTGCCATCGTCGGGCAACACACAGGTAATGAGTTTTGCAGCGCCGCCCGGTATACCCGCAACCGCCACGCTCACGAGGCTCTCCCTTGTTCCAGCATTTCGCGGGGGATGTAGGTGGCCACTTTTTCCACCGGTGTCGCATAGATCATGCCGGCACCGGGAACATCCAGGTTGGCCGCGTGATAGATGGCCTCGAGTACCGCGTCCTGGTAGTCGGCAGCTACCAGCAGGCTGACCACTTCTTTCTCTGCATCAATGGCGATGCTGAGCAGGCCGAGCCGCTCTCGGGGGCCAAGCCCGTTGGCGTGGTAGACAATGGCGCCTGGCGCGCCCATGCCCTGGGCCGCACGGATCACCAGGTCTGCGCGCCCGACGGGGACAATGCAGGTGATCAGTGCAACGTCAGTAAGGTAGGTAATTCCTTCAGCTTTCATCCCGCTTCTCCCGTACCCATTAATTGATTCGCAGGCTGTTCCGTGGCGGCCTTTGTCTGTCTCCACAATTGGAAACGCGCCCACTGTCCGAGGAGCATGACGCTGATGACCGGGCCGACGGATGCCATACAAAGAATTCCGAAACCCTCGACTGCGTTGGTGGCATTACCCAGTCCCAGCCCCATGGCCAGAACGAGCGGAACGGTTATTGGCCCCGTGGTGACACCCGCGCTATCCCAGGCGACATTGACAAACTCTTCGGTCGAAAAAATCGTGAGTACCACCGCGAACAGGTAGGGCGGCACCACCAGCCAGACCAGTGGCAGGCCGAACACCAACTTGGCCACACCCACGGCAATACCGCAGGCGACACCTATCGATACTGCACGTATAAGGCTGCGCTTGCGGATAAAACCGTTGGTAAGAGTCTCTGCGGTGACGCCGAGCGCATTCAGCGCGGGTTCGGCGACGGTCGCCCCGTACCCGAGCACCCAGGCGAAAGCCAAGGCCAGTACCAACCCCACCTCATACATGTAGAGCGGGGAGTTGTCCGCGCCGGGAGTTTGCATGAAGGCCGCCGGAATCAGCGAACCCGCACTCCCTCCCAGCTTGGACAGACCGTAGGTCAGACCGAGATTGAACACGCACATGCCCACCACGGTCAGGGCGATACCGAGGAAGATCTCGCCGCGTCGCGGCAGGCTTTGGCGCAGCAGCAGTTTCAGTACTATCAACAGGAATATCACCAAAGGCACGATGGCCCGTAGCCCCGAAACAATCTCCAGTCCGGGGCTGACCGTGTGCCAGTCTGCAGTCAGTTGTCCGGCGTTGGTAGCGGCCTGCGCCGCGGCGACGATTTCTGCCGGCGAGGAGATAGCCGCCACGTACAGGCCCAGCAGCATTACTCCGATGACGGGAAACAGCGAGGCCAGGGTGACAATACCGAACCCGGACAGCCCGGAACCGCCCTTGCCTGCAGCAGCGGCGATGCCGATGCCCAACGCCAGCACCAGCGGTACAGTGACCGGCCCGGTGGTGACCGCRCCAGCATCCCAGGCCAGGCCGATAATCTTTGCAAGCTCAGGGTCACTGCTCATATACACCGTCAGCAGCAGAACGGGCGCCAGCGATAAATAGATCAACGGCTTCAGGCTCCAGCCATAGAGGAAGCGGAGCGTGCCGGTTACAGCGGCCAGACCGACGCTGGCCCCCACAACCAGAACCAGTTCGCTGGTCCACTGGTTGAGTATCGCCCAGAGGTAGGGCGCGTGCTGCGCAGAAACGTTTTGCCCAGCGGCGCGTAGCGCGCCAATAGCGGGTTCAGCGAAAGTCACCCCGATGCCCAGCAGAAGGGTAACCAGCAACACCAACGGCAGGGATAACTTGCGCGGAAGGTTGCTGCCGATTATTTCGCCGAATGGCATCAGGCCGAGTTTCAGCCCTTCCATGAACAGCATCAGTCCGACGATTACGGCGAACAGGCCTCCCGTGACAAGCAGCGAGTCCTCAACCAACTGGCGCAGGATGATGATCTGAAACAACACCAGGTACAGGGCCAGCGGCACCACGGCGCGAAGCTGCTCCATCAGCCGGACATTGAGATAGGGCTTGAGGATGGCGGCGATCTCGCCTCCACGCAATTTCGCAGCTTTGTGGGGCGCGGCCTGCCAGCGGCCATCGGCATCGCGAACCGGTGCGGATACCAGCTCGCGCATAGGTATTTCGCGGCGACCGGCTCCGATCATATGCAAGTAGTCGGCGTAACGAATGGGGTCTTTCATAGGGTCATCAGTTGAGGTTGATCTACCGGTGTACGACCAACAGGCGGTCTCGTATTGTCGCGATTCTGGCTAAAAAACTATCTTTTTCTGCCGCGTACAATTTTGCCTGCCTTCGGCAGTCAAGGTATTGACCTCAGTCATGATGTTGATTAATTCGGGTGAGGAATTTGGCCTGTATCACATAAGCGTCAGGATCATCGCCAGCTTGACGACCTGAAGTAACGGTCGTTGATGCGGGGAAAAGCCCGTTTCAGTTTCGGCTGAAACGGGTTTTTTTGTCTTCCGTAAGCTGTCAAAAGTATGATTCGGTACCAGTAGGAGATCCTTCGTTCGCCCAAACACCCGCTTCTAAAGTGCGCTGAACATAGTCGCTAAAGTCTCGTGCAGGTCGACCAAGTGCGCGCTGGACGCCATCGCTCAGTGGCGTGTTACGACCATCGAGCACCGTTGTGAAGAGGTACAACACTAGAGCGATCAAATCGGCTGGAAGTTGTTCCTGTTCCAATGCCTCTCTGTAGGCATCCGGCGGCACAGCGACGAAGCGGATATCGCGGCCGGTCCCTTTAGCGATCTCATCGACCGCATCAGCAAACGTCAGAGCCCGAGGCCCCGTCAATTCATAAAGCTGGCCTGAGTGTCCAGGTTGGGTCAGCGCCTGAACTGCAACCTCGGCAATGTCCTCCACATCGACAAAGGGCTCCGCGACGTTGCCAACGGGGAGCGCCAGTTCACCCTGAAGAATGGGCTGCAGAAAATGCGCCTCACTGAAGTTCTGGAAGAACCAGCTGGAACGAAGGATGGTCCAGTCGATGCCGCTGTTCTGAATAACGAGTTCGGCGTGTTCTGCTTCGGCCTCTCCGCGTCCGGATAGCAGCACCAGTTTGCCGACGCCGCTTTGAACGGCCAGGTCGGTAAACGCCTGAATCGTTTCGACGGCGCCCGGAACGGCGAGGTCCGGTTGGTAGGAAATGTAAACAGCGTGAACGCCATCAAGCGCTGCATCCCAGGTGGACCGATTCTCCCAGTCGAAGGGTGGATTTGCCTGGCGCGAACCGAGGCGCACGGGCAGTTCCGAAGCTGTAAGACGTTGAGTGATCCTGCGCCCTGTTTTACCGGTCGCGCCGAGAATGAGGAAGGTGCCTTGCGTGTTCATCGCGTTCATCTCCATCGGGTTAATGTGAGTGACACTCACGTTAAAAAGATGATAAACGCTCATGTTATGCCGTCAACTGGCGTGACGAAGAAAACCGACGTACGGCTTTGCCCCCTTGGGTGTGTGAATGGGCGGTGCTAATGTGAGTGCATGTCATGTAATTGATCGGGGAAATGCAGTGCCGAAGAAAGCCACCACCGGGCGCGAACAGCCCTTTTCAGAGCCGACCCGACGCAACCCCACGCAACAACGCAGCCGCGAGCGACAAGAGCGAATACTTGCCGTGGCAACGCAGCTAATTGCGACCAAGGGCAGCGATTCGCTAAAGATGAGTGAAATTGCCGAACGCTCGGAGATTTCGATCGGATCGCTGTATCAGTATTTTCCAGACAAGAGTGCAGTAATCCGTACGCTGGCGGAGCGCTTCAACGCCGAGAGTCGCCGATGCATAGAGGCGGCACTGGCAGCTGTTGAGGACGCACAAGGATTGAGCGAGGCCTATTCGGATTTGCTGGAGCAGTATTACGACATCGCTCAGGCAGAGCCGGCGATGCGTGATATCTGGTCGGGGATGCAGGCCGACAAGCAACTGCTGGCATTGGAGCTGGAGGAGAGTCGCGTGGCGGGCAGGTTGCTGGCCGATGCGATGCTTCGGGTGTTTCCAGGCAGTGATGCCCAGCAAGTTGCTGACGCAGCTTTTCTGATCTGGCAGTTGGGTGAGGCAACTATGCGCCTGGCCATATCTTGTGCACCCGAAGAGGGGCGGCGGTTGTTTGAAGCGTTCAAGCGCATGTCGCTCGCTGAAATCATGAAGCACGCGAACATGAATACTGGGCCGAGCAGGGCCGACCCAGTTGTTGAATGAGCCTTCTAAACAAAAGGCTGGCCGGTAAAACCACGAGGCAGTCTTTGCAGCCCGGCCATGGCGACAAGCCGCTCGGTCCAGGCTGAGCGCCAGTCATTGGCGGTGTGAGTGGCTTTGGCCTTGCGTGCGGCACGGCGTGCCGCATTGCGCTGGACCTTGCGCGCTTCCTTGTACGCATCGGTGTTTCGGCAACTTCTGCATTTCACACGGTTCAGTTCTTGGGTGGACGTGAGGTTGCTGCCTTTGTGGCCGCAGGCCAAGTGCCCGCTGACTTTGAAGTGGGTGACCATGGAACGCCTCCTTCGTGACGTGTGATTGTTTGACCCCCCGCAAACGCGAGCGTTCGTTGGCTTCCTGGCGAGCAAACCTTTTTCAGGGCCGCCGGAAACTCGCAAAACGCCACATACCTGTAGGTCGGCGGAGGCCGATAGGTTTTCAGAGGCAAAAAAAAGGCCTGCATGCGGGCAGACCAAGGTAATTCTTCAAAGGAGTAGCTCACTGTAGGACTTGAGTTGTAAATGTGACGTGAAAGAAGTGTCGAAAAAAAGCCCGGCGACAGGCCGGGTTGAGGGTGCAACAGCAGACCTACAGACATGCGCAGACTCGGTGACGATGAGGTCACCGCTCATGGGGCCTGAAACAGGCCCTGTGCTTGCGTCGCGTGTCCGGACCGAATCATCTGAACCGTGGGAGGGGCGGGTCGACAGGTTTTAAAGACGACAGCGTGTTTCGAATCAGCGGTGTGTCTTTTTCGATGTCGTTCAGCCGATCACGAATTCTGAGGGCTGTCGGGTGCCCCCCCTGATGATCGACCCAGTCGGCAATTTCCTTGCACGCGGCGGCAAGTCGCGCCTGCCGGGAGTCGAGCAGGGTGAGGAGGGTGGTGATGGACTCTTTTTCGGACATGGCAAACACCTCCGTAGAAGAAACCTGGCAAGTGGCAACAAAAAGCCCGCGAGGGGCGAGCTTTCTGCTGTTGGGGTTGCTGTTCCTTCAGTAGTTTTCAGTATAGACCCGTGGCAGTCAGGTGACTGTTCATCAACCTGGGCGGGCCATCACTTGCGACGTTGAATTCAGCCGTTGGCCCCCGATGAACCCCTGCGTGCGAGTATCGGCAATGTGATACCAGACAGCGGCGTCAGGTGGTGGGTAGCCGGTTTCTCCCGCTCGGCGGCCATGAATGGTGATCTTGTTGCATCGCTTCGCAACGAAAATGTCTTCCATGGCGTCACCGCAGCTGATTCATGTTCAGATCAACTATAGAAGTTCTTTGTGATCGTGCAAAAAATAGACAGGTCAGTTCGTCGCTTCAGCACTGGCGAGCATTCGGTCAAGGAACACGGTCAGCCCGACTTCCTCTGATTTGAGCCCTTTACGCAATCTTGGTCGAGGCAGCTCTGCCAGGGCGCCGAGCATAAAAGCTTCCAGCACCGCCGGGTGGATGTAGCATTTTCGGCACACCGCCGGCGTGTCGCCCAATTGTCTGGCGACGTTCTTCACCATCTCTACTACCTGTCGCTTTGCATCGGACTCGGGCTCCCGCTGCAATTCGCGCAGCACGGACAACGCCAGAACACTGCCCGCCCAGGTGCGGTAATCCTTTGCCGTGAAATCGGCGCCGGTGAGGGTTTGCAGGTAGACATTGACGTCAGCGGAACTGACGGTATGTCGTTCGCCGTTTTCATCCAGATACTGGAATAGATTTTGTCCGGGGATTTCCTGGGAGCGCTTGCGGACATGGCAAATCATCCTCGGCGACAAATCAGGGGCCAGTACAGCCATTGACCGCACTCGTTTGTCGTTGGTGCCGGCGGATTTAAGCCAGGACCGCCACCGCTTTGATTTGTGCCCAGAGTTGCTGGCCGGGATGCAGGCCCAACTGGTCTCGGGAGTAGCGGGTGATACGTGACAGCAAGGGTGTGCCGGCGGCGTTCAGGCGGATCAGCACATGGGCGGCGTTGTCGGCACCGATTTCACTGATTACCGTCACCGGCAAGCGATTAAGGATGCTGCTTTGCTCGACGCTTCGCAGGCTCAGGCTGACATCGCGCGCGTGTACCTTGCAGCGCAGCGCCTGCCCCAAGGGCATGGGCGCGTGGGCGACGCGAATGCCCAGATCGGTATCGGGTAACTGCAAAGTCAGCAACTGATAGTGGGCGTCATAGGCGCTGACATGCCCTTCGATCACCACTCCGGCGTCGTCGCCCAGCGCCATTGGCAGGTCCAGGCGAGCGAGGGTTTCGCCGATGGGGCCGCTGGCCAGTGCCTTGCCTTCGCTCAGCAAGACGATATGGTCGGCCAGCCGCGCGACCTCATCCTGCGAGTGGCTGACGTACAGCACCGGGATGTCCAGCTCATCGTGCAGGCGTTGCAGGTAAGGCAGGATTTCGTTCTTGCGCTGACTGTCCAGCGCCGCCAGCGGTTCGTCCATCAACAAAAGTTTCGGGCTGGTGAGCAGCGCGCGGGCGATGCCGACCCGTTGCCGTTCGCCGCCGGAAAGATGCTGCGGGTGACGCTCCAACAGGTGCCCGATCCCCAGCAGTTCCGTGGCATGGTCCATGTCGACTCGGCGCTGCTGTTTCGGGATGCGCTTGAGGCCAAACTCCAGATTCGCCAACACCGACAGATGGGGAAACAAACTGGCTTCCTGAAAAACATAACCGAGCGCGCGTTTATGCGGCGGCACGAAAATATTGTTGTCGCTGTCCTGCCAGACCTCATCGTTGATCCGGATAAAACCCTGTTGCGCCCGTTCCAGCCCCGCGATGCAGCGCAGGCAGGTGGTCTTGCCCGAGCCCGAGTGTCCGTAAAGCGCCGTCACGCCACGACCAGGCAATTGCAGGTCCACGTCCAGGGCGAACCCCGAATAGCTCAGTTTCAGACGCATATCGATCATCGATCAGCTCCAGCCTGCTTTGGTTTTACGGCCGGAATAGAGCACCAGCAACACTGCAAAGGAGAACACCAGCATCGCCCCGGCCAGCCAATGGGCCTGGGCGTACTCCATGGCTTCGACGTGATCGTAGATCTGTACTGAAACCACGCGAGTCTTGTCCGGGATGTTGCCACCGATCATCAATACCACGCCGAACTCGCCGACGGTGTGGGCGAAGCCGAGAATCGCAGCGGTGATAAAACCGGGTCGGGCGAGGGGCAGGATTACGCTGAAGAAGGTGTCCCATGGATTCGCGCGCAAGGTCGCGGCGACCTCTAATGGACGAGTGCCAATGGCGGAAAAGGCATTTTGCAGCGGTTGAACCACGAATGGCATCGAATACAGCACCGAGCCAACGACCAGCCCCGCAAAACTGAATGTCAGGGTGCCAAACCCCAGCGATTGGGTGAACTGACCGACAAAGCCGTGAGGCCCCAGCGCCAGCAACAGATAAAAGCCAATCACCGTGGGCGGCAGGACCAAGGGCAGGGCGACTATCGCCCCGACCGGACCGCGCAACCAGGAACGGGTGCGCGATAGCCATAACGCAATCGGAGTGCCGATGACCAGCAGGATGGCAGTCGTCAGGGACGCCAGTTTGAGGGTCAGCCAGATGGCGGAGAAGTCGGCACTCGTCAGCGTCATTTAGAGTTGGTAACCGTAGGATTTGATGACAGCGGCGGCTTTCGGACCTTTAAGGTAGTCAACCAGTGCCTTGGCGGCCGGGTTGTCCTTGCCTTTGTTGAGGATCACCGCATCTTGTTTGATCGGGTCGTGCATGTCGGCTGGAACGATCCACGCCGAACCGCCGGTGACTTTGCCGTCTTTGTAGATCTGCGACAAGGCGACAAAGCCAAGTTCGGCGTTGCCGGTGGAGACGAATTGATAGGCCTGGGTGATGTTCTGGCCCTCAACGATTTTGTCCTTGACCTTGTCGGTCAGCCCCAGCTTGGCCAGTACCTGAGTCGCGGCCAGGCCGTAAGGTGCGGCCTTGGGATTGGCGATGGACAGATGCTGATATTGATTGTCGCTCAGCACTTTGCCCTTGGCATCGACGTAACCGTCCTTGGCCGACCACAAGGCCAGGGTGCCAATGGCGTAGGTGAAGCGCGAACCCTTGACCGCGTCGCCTTCGGCTTCAAGTTTTTGCGGCATGGTGTCGTCTGCCGAGAGGAACACTTCGAACGGCGCGCCATTCTTGATCTGGGTGTAGAACTGGCCGGTTGCACCATAAGCCGCGACCAGTTTGTGCCCGGTGTCTTTTTCGAAATCGGCAGCGATGGCCTGGATGGGCGCAGTGAAGTTGGCCGCGACAGCGACCTGGACTTCGTCCGCATGGGCGGCTCCGAAAGCGAAGACTGCGATCAGGCTGGTGAGGCACGCAGGGGCAAAACGTGAGGCACGAATGGTCATGAAACGGCTCCGTGGTAGGCGAGTGCTGCAAGGGGTAAATCGCTATATAGATGAATATATAGCGAAAAGCCTGTAAACGGAATGTGTTGGTTTCTGAGTGGGGAATCGGTATTAGCCGCGCTCAACCTTGTAGCAGCTGGCGAAGCCTGCGTCCGGTTGCGAAGCAGCCGTAAGATCAGGCAACTCGGTTGTATCAGATACACCGTGGAGGCAGGGTTTACGACGGCTGCGCCGCCGGACGCAGCCTCGCGGGCTCGGCAGCTGTTACAGGGGATCGCTTTATCGACCGAGCAGCTTGGCCAGTCCTGCATCCGCCAAGTGTCGGGTCAATTCTGCAGCCGTCATTTCAACGCCTAACCTGAATGCCTGCCCAGCCCACAGATTACTGAAGTCCGCTTCGTCCTTGGCTCGCAACGGCATCAGCGCACCACCGGCGAGTGGGAAGGTCGGCGCTTTATCGCTGATCGGCCCGAGTTCGCGCATCACCCGATTGAGAATGCCGCGTGCCGGGCGACCTGTGAAAATGTTGGTGACGGCGGTCTCGCTTTCTTTGGCGGTGCGCAACGCTTTGTAGTGCGACCGGCTGACCTTGGCTTCTGGCGTGAACAAGTAAGCCGTGCCCACCTGCACCGCCGAAGCGCCCAACACAAAGGCTGCCGCAACACCCCGCGCATCACTGATTCCACCGGCTGCAATCACCGGCACTTTCACGGCATCGACAACTTGAGGCACCAAAGCAAAGGTCCCGACCTGGCTGCTCAGATCGTCACTGAGAAACATCCCGCGATGACCACCGGCCTCGTAACCCATGGCGATGATTGCGTCACAGCCCTGCTGTTCCAGCCAGACGGCTTCTTCGACCGTGGTGGCCGAGGACAGAATTTTCGCGCCGGTGGCTTTTACCCGATCCAGCAGGGATTTTTCCGGCAAACCGAAGTGAAAACTGACCACTCCAGGGCGAAACTCTTCGACGACCTCACAGGCCGCGGCATCGAATGGTGCTCGATTTGAAACCGGTGTCGGCGCATCGAAATCGACGCCCAGTTCCCGGTAGTAAGGTTCCAGCAAGTTCTTCCAGTCCCGGGCACGTTGCTCATCCGGAGCCGGAGGTTGATGGCAGAAATAGTTGATGTTGAACGGGCGCTGGCTGTGTTGGCGAATCGTCTTCAGCTCTTCGCGCAGTTGCTCGATGCTCAGCATCGCCGCCGGCATCGAGCCCAGACCGCCAGCGTTACTTACCGCGACGACCATGGCCGATCCATTGGCGCCGGCCATGGGGGCCTGGATGATCGGCAGTTCGATACTGAGCAGGTCGAGAATGCGGGTGTCTGGCCATTGGCTCATTTGAATGATGCTCCGACGTCAAAACAGGACAGGGACGGTAGAACCGGTTTTTTACCAGTTATCGCGGGTGAAGGACCAGTCGACTTTTGGCTGGTCAGCGGTTTGGCTTAAAGTCTGGTACGGCGAAATGTTTCTTTGTGGTATTTCAAGGGTTCCACATCCTGATTGATTCCATTGAGAGGCAACGATGTTCAACGGTATTTTGATCGACAAAGACGACAGCGGTTACCGGGTCACACTGCAAGAGATCAATGACGATCAACTGCCCGAGGGTGATGTGACGGTGCGCGTGGCGTACAGCACCCTGAACTTCAAGGATGGATTGGCAATCACCGGCAGCAGCCCGGTGGTGCGAAAATTCCCGATGGTGCCGGGGATTGATCTGGCCGGCACTGTCGAAGTCAGTGAGCACCCGGACTACAAGGTCGGTGATCAAGTCGTACTCAATGGCTGGGGCGTGGGCGAGGGCCATTGGGGTGGATTGGCGCAGAAGGCGCGCCTGAACGGTGACTGGCTGATCCCACTGCCAAAGGAATTTACCAGCGCTCAGGCCATGGCGATTGGCACTGCGGGCTATACGGCAATGCTGTGCATCCTGGCGTTGGAGCATAACGGCGTGACGCCGGAGCAAGGCGAAGTGCTGGTGACCGGTGCCAATGGCGGGGTAGGCAGTTTCGCCATCGCGCTGCTGAGCAAGCTGGGTTATCGCGTCGTGGCATCCACCGGGCGAACGTCCGAACACGAGTACCTGAAACGCCTGGGCGCCAGTGAAATCATTGACCGCGCCATGTTGTCCGAACCCGGCAAACCGTTGGCGAAGGAGCGTTGGGCGGCGGTCATTGACTCGGTCGGCAGCCACACCTTGGCCAATGCCTGCGCCAGCACCAAGGCTAACGGCACGGTCGCGGCGTGTGGACTGGCGCAAGGCATGGACTTTCCGGCCTCGGTCGCACCATTCATTTTGCGCGGCGTGACATTGGCCGGGATCAACAGCGTGACCCAGCCCAAGGCCAGACGCGTACTGGCCTGGAATCGGCTGGCCAAGGACCTGGACTTCGCGTTGTTGTCACTGATCAGTCATGAAATCGGTTTGAGCGAAGCCATCGATGCCGCGCCGCGCTTGCTCGCCGGGCAATTGCGCGGGCGGGTGGTGGTCGATGTGAATCGCTGATCAGCGCGTCTCGCGTTCCAGCAAAACGCGTTTGCGCTCAACCCCCCAGCGGTAGCCCGACAGGTTGCCGTCGCTCCGTACCACGCGGTGGCAAGGGATCGCCACTGCCAGACTGTTCGCGCCGCACGCCTGGGCCACGGCGCGAACGGCTTTTGGCGAGCCGATGCGTAGGGCGATCTCGGCATAACTGGCGGTGCTACCGGCGGGAATCTCGCGCAAGGCTTGCCAGACGCGCTCCTGAAACGCCGTGCCGCGCACGTCCAGCGGCAAGTCCAGGCCAAGGGCCGGAGCTTCGATAAATCCTACAACCTGAGCGATCAGTTGCTCGAATTCATGATCGGCACCGATCAGATGGGCGCGGCGAAACTTATCCTGTAGATCGCAGACCAGTTGGTGTGGATCATCCCCCAGCAGAATCGCGCAAACCCCGCGTTCACTTTGCGCCACCAGAATGGCTCCCAGGGAACACTGTCCGACGGCAAAACGGATGTCGGTATTTTGTCCTGCGGCGCGGTAGTCACCTGGCTTCATGCCCAACAGATGATCCGCTGCTTCATAGAAACGACTGTTGGAATTGAAGCCGGCGTCATATAGGGCATCGGTGACCGTGCCGCCGTCCGCCAGACGTTCACGAACCTTGCGCGAACGATGGGCCGTGGCGTAACCCTTGGGTGTCAGCCCCGTAACGGCTTTGAACACTCGATGGAAGTGGAAACTGCTGAGGCCTGCTGCGTCCGCCAGTTCATTGAGCGCCGGCAGATTTTCGGCGGATTCGATGTGCCGGCAGGCCGCGGCAACAGTGGCCGCGTGTTGGGCGGCGACGTCACTTTGATCTTTTACGGCGCGTTTGCTTGGACGATAACCCGCCGCCTGGGCTTGTTCCGGCGTGTCGAAAAACTCGACATTTTGCGGTTTCGGCAAGCGCGCCAGACTGCTGGGGCGGCAGTAGATGCCGGTGGTTTTTACCGCATAGACAAACTGCCCGTCTGCGGCCGGATCGCGCGCGACGACCGCGGCCCAGCGAGGATCGATCTCGGTTGCTGTTTTAGTCGAATGCGTTGTCATGTCTGTATGTCCATTGACCCGTTTCATGCAGATTAATCAGGCAGAAGGGGCGTCGCACTCCGGGTCTTGCGGTCAAATTCGAGTGCTTCATCCGGCCGTGCGAAAAGTGAAGTTGATCCTTTGTTCGCCCAGTCTCGGATGATGACCATCCTTGATCGGTAGTACGCCGTGATAGCGCAAACGGTCCACGCCACCCCAGACCACGATGTCGCCATGCAGCAACGGAACGCGCTGGCTTTTATCGCTTCGTTCAAAACCGCCAAACAGGAAGGTCGCCGGCAATCCCAGCGACACCGAAACGATCGGGGCTGCGTAGGAGCCTTCGTCTTTGTCCTGGTGCAATGACATCCTGGCCCCAGGGACATAGCGATTGATCAAGCAGGAATCGGGCACAAAATCCGCGAATCCTGCTTCACGCGCCGCTGCTTGTGCCAGTTCGAAAAATACCTCGGGCATCTCGGGCCAGGGTTGCCCGGTCAGTGGGTCATTGCGCGTGTATTTGTAGCCGCTTCGATCAGTGGTCCAGCCCAAGGCGCCGCAACTGCTTAACGCAACCGACATGGTAAAGCCGCCGGGCGTGACCATTTGTCGAAACGGTGCGGCCGCTAAAACCGCGTCCAGTGCGGTCAGTAACGGATTCAGCCGGGGCAGGGCGAAGCCGCGCAAGATGCAGGCTTGTTCGCCGATCTGCTCGCGCCTGGGCGGCTGCTCGGGTTCTACGTTGGCAAACATATCCAGAGTGGTGGGGCTCATGGGTCATAACGCATCGTGAAAGATGATTCCAAGGGTATGCCGTTTTCCGCTATGCACGCGACTCACGCCGTGGCGCATGTTCACTCGGTAATAGCCGCGAACACCTTTGACCGGCCGCTGGCTGACGGCAAAGATCAAGGCATCGCCTTTCTTCAGGTCAATGACCTGAGGGCGTGACTGCATTCGGGGGCGCTGTTCGGTCAGGACGAATTCGCCGCCGGTAAAATCTTCGTTGGGTGCTGACAGAAGAATCGCCACTTGCAACGGGAAGACGTGTTCGCCGTACAGATCCTGATGCAGGCAGTTGTAGTCCTGCGGGCCATATTGCAGCAACAAGGGCGTCGGACGTTCCTGACCGGCGGCATGGCAGCGTTGCAGAAATGCTTCGTGCGTGTCAGGAAAGCGAGTCGGCAGGTCCATCCATTCGTACCAGCGATTGGCAATTGGCACCAGTCCGGGGTAGAGCTCGCTACGCAAGCGGGCGACGGGATCCGGCAGGGGGTACTTGAAGTACTTGTACTCGCCACGACCAAAACCGTGACGAGCCATGATCACCTGTGAACGAAAGAGCTCAGGCTGCCCGTAAAGGGCGCTGATTTCGTCGCAGACCTCGGCACTCAGGAGTGATCGGATAATGGCGCAGCCATCCTGATCGAGTTGTTGCTCCAGCATGATCTGACGCCTTCACCAAAGGTTGAGGTGGTCAGTCTAGGCCGTGGTGACAGGGTGAACACCCCGGTGCTTGCGGTCAAACTTCAGAAGCAGGAGCAGACATTCATGCTGTCGCTCCGGGGGGGCTGTTACAGCGCTTTGCTGACGCTGATCTCGCTGATGACGTCGTCGCTCTGGCTATGAATGACCTCAAGCGCAGCCTTGGCTTCATCTGCGGTGCCGTTTTCAAGCTGGGCAAACTCGAAGCGGCGTTCACCGTTGAGTTTGTATTTGATGACGTACTTGGTCGTTTGGGCCACGGTGATACCTGCTTTACTTCATGTGCGGACGTTAATCAGCTCAGTTTTGTGCTGGAGCGACGGATGATCTTGATCGAGTGCGTCAGGGTCGGTTTGCGGGTCACGCTGATCGGCCGGCGGTTGACCGTGTCGATGGTGATGTTCCAGAAGCCGGTGCTCGGCGCGGTAATCCGGGCCGGGAAGGTGTCGAATGCGCCGCCGTGGTAAGTGTGACGACCGCCATTCTTGAAGCTTCGGAAGTTGGCGTCGTTCATCAAGCGGATGTTGCACGTTTGGGAGCACTGGATGACGACGATGTCGTCTTCATTGAGGTGCTCGCGCTGGTGGATAAATTTCATGAGGCGCCTCCAGAAGGGCTTATTCTACAAAATCAAAACGATAGCTTGGGCGATGGGCGCAGTTTATCAGCCCGTACAGGTTATTATCGGGTCGTCGCGCTCCGTTTTGACAATTAAAACCGGTTTTTCGGCATTCCATGAGCGATAAAAGTGGTCCGCCTCGGAGAAAATCAGCCTTTGTGCTGTCCGAGGGTCTTTATCGGAGGTTTTGTATGAAGTGGGGTGTGTTAGTCCTGCCGTTGGCGTTGGTCGTGAGTGGCTGCGCGAATGTTTCGGAGATCGATGAGACGCTGCCGACCATGAACGTGATCTCAGGCAAGAAGCCCCATGAGTACGCGCAGTGCCTGGTTGAGCATCTGGCCGAGAGTCGTGGCGCCTTGCAGTTGGAACCGCAAAAAGACGGGATGCGTGTGATCGTTCCGGCGAAGTTCTCGTCGGCGCCGGCAGCCGTCTTTGACATTGAAAATCGCTCCGGTGGCAGCAGCATCAAGCTGCATGAGCGGATGTCCAATGTACCGGTGCGTCCCAAGGATGTGCAGAAAGCCGCCAATACCTGTATTTCCGGCTGATAGACTAGCGACAATTTACATCGATGCCGTCAAGGCTACGCTTTGACGGCATTGTCATTTCTGGAGTCAGGCATGAAGCGAGAGCAGGTTCGGGAGCGTCATGCAGAGGGCCACATCTCTGCCACCCATGTGATTCAAAATCCGGCGAACCCGGGGGAATGGATCGTGTTTTTCAAGAAAAGCGCCGGGCGCAGTTATTTTCTGGTGGACGATAACGATGAAGTCGAGTCCTTCAGTCGTCTCGACGACTTGATCGAGGCCGTGCGGGGCCTCGGGATCAAATTCGCTGAAATTCATATGTAACGTCGATACCTTACTTGCAGACCACGACAACGCTGCGGTTCTTGAAATTGCCTACATCGACACCCAGGGTCTTGTCACTTTCTTTGGTTGATGGCGTGCCGTCGGTCCCGACAATTCGGTAGCCGGTGCCAGCGCAAGAGGTATCGGCTTTTTCGTAGCACGTGGCCCAGGAGTTGGCTTCGCCGGAGCAGTCGATGGTCAGCCCCTGCTCACCATTTTTCAGATAAGTCGTTTCCGAGGTGGCGCAGCCGCTCAGGGCCAATACTGCAATCAGAGGCAAAAATTTAGTCATGTCGTTGTCGTCGTCAGGATGATGGGGCTAAGCCTGTGACAGCGCTGGCTTCAAAAGGTTATAGCGAAGGGCCACTTCCTCTCGTTTAATCACAAAAAAGCCCTGCGCGAAGCAGGGCTTGGTCAAAAACCGGTTCAGATCAAGTCTTGTCTTTACTGCGGCGTTTGACGGGCGGGTGTTCCAGCTCCAACACGGATGCCACCTCAATCGCCAGCTTTTCGGTAGGGAATGGCCCGGTGATAGTCTCGGTGCCGCCGAAGTTCTCTATCCACCATTGGCCGTCTTTCTGTTTGATCAGGAACCCGTTGACGCTTTTTGCTTCCGACATCTATCTGCCTCGTTGGCTGGTTCAATTGCGCAATGATAGCGCCAAATGCACTCAGAAAGTGCCGATGGGCGTATGGTGGTGCGATTGCCTGTCTGGTGGAACTGCCAGTGTGGGTTCGAAGTTATCTGCTATCTATTAGAAGCTGCCGCACGATCTGCGGAACTATCCGCGGGAATATTTCTCTATGTTGGCATCGGTTAGCCAGTGCGGGGCATTGTAAGGTGCGCGCCGCCTGATTAGACTGCGCCGAAACTCGTACACACAGCCCTTTCAAGGACTTTTATGATCAAGAAATGCTTGTTCCCAGCAGCCGGTTACGGTACTCGCTTCCTGCCAGCGACTAAAGCCATGCCCAAAGAAATGCTGCCGGTGGTAAACAAGCCACTGATCCAGTACGGCGTCGAAGAAGCACTGGACGCTGGTCTGACCGAAATCTCCATCGTCACCGGTCGTGGCAAGCGCGCCCTCGAAGACCACTTCGACATCAGCTATGAGCTGGAAAACCAGATCAAGGGCACCGACAAGGAAAAATACCTGGTCGGCATCCGCAAGCTGCTGGACGAGTGCTCGTTCTCCTACACCCGTCAGACCGAAATGAAAGGCCTTGGCCACGCGATCCTGACTGGTCGCCCGTTGATCGGTGACGAGCCGTTTGCCGTGGTGCTGGCGGACGACTTGTGCGTCAACCTCGAAGGCGACGGCGTACTGACCCAGATGGTCAAGCTGTACGAACAGTACCGCTGCACCATCGTCGCGATTCAGGAAGTGGATCCGCAGGAAACCAACAAGTACGGCGTGATCGCCGGCGAGTTGATCGCTGATGACCTGTACCGTGTACGCAACATGGTTGAGAAGCCGGCCCCGGAAGACGCTCCGTCGAACCTGGCGATTATCGGTCGTTACATCCTGACTCCTGACATCTTCGAGCTGATCAAGCAAACCGAGCCAGGCAAAGGTGGCGAGATCCAGATTACCGATGCGCTGATGAAGCAGGCGAAAAACGGTTGCGTGATTGCCTACAAGTTCAAGGGCAAGCGTTTTGACTGCGGTGGCGCTGAAGGCTACATCGAGGCGACCAACTTCTGCTTCGAGAACTTCTACAAGACTGGCAAGGCTTACTGATAACGCCTGACCCACTTGTAATGAAAAGCCACCTTCGCAGGTGGCTTTTTCATTTCTGGCCCCCATATCGTTTGCAGTACTTGCCCGGCGGACGTCTGCGGGTATGCTTGTGGACTGCCGAGGAGATTGAAAATGGCCTTTGATTTTGATTTGTATGTGATTGGCGCCGGCTCCGGTGGTGTGCGCGCTGCGCGCTTTGCCGCCGGTTTTGGCGCGAAAGTGGCCGTGGCCGAGAGCCGCTACCTGGGCGGCACTTGTGTGAACGTCGGCTGCGTGCCGAAAAAATTGTTGGTTTACGGCGCGCACTTCGCCGAGGACTTCGAGCAGTCGTCCGGTTTCGGCTGGACACTGGGCGAGGCACAGTTTGACTGGGCCACGCTGATCGCCAACAAGGACCGCGAGATCAATCGCCTGAATGGCATTTACCGCAACTTGCTGGTCAATAGCGGCGTGACCTTGCATGAAGGTCACGCCAAAATCGTTGACCCGAACACGGTCGAGATCAATGGCGAGCGCCACACCGCTAAAAATATTCTGATTGCGACCGGTGGCTGGCCGCAGATCCCGGAAATTCCGGGGCATGAGCATGCAATCAGTTCCAACCAGGCCTTCTTCCTCAAGGAGTTACCGAAGCGTGTTCTGGTAGTGGGCGGCGGTTATATCGCCGTTGAGTTCGCGGGCATCTTCCACGGGCTGGGCGCCCAGACCACGTTGCTGTATCGCGGTGAGCTGTTCCTGCGCGGTTTCGATGGGGCGGTGCGCAAGCATTTGCAGGAAGAGCTGACCAAGCGCGGCATGGACCTGCAGTTCAATAGCGACATCGAACGTATCGACAAGCAACCTGATGGCAGCCTGAAAGTGACGCTCAAGGATGGCCGCGAGCTGGAGGCGGATTGTGTGTTCTACGCGACCGGTCGGCGTCCGATGCTCGATAATCTCGGCCTGGAAAACACCGGCGTCAAACTCGACAAGAAAGGCTTTATCGAGGTCGACGAGCAGTTTCAGACGGCCGAGCCCTCGATCCTGGCGCTCGGCGATGTGATCGGTCGAGTTCAGCTGACGCCGGTCGCCTTGGCCGAAGGCATGGCCGTGGCGCGACGCTTGTTCAGGCCTGAGCAATATCGCCCGGTGGATTACAAGATGATCCCGACCGCCGTGTTCAGCCTGCCGAACATCGGCACCGTTGGCTTGAGCGAGGAAGACGCCCGCGAAGCCGGCCACGAGGTGGTGATCTACGAAAGCCGTTTCCGCCCGATGAAGCTGACCCTGACTGAATGCCAGGAGCGCACGCTGATGAAGCTGGTGGTAGATGCCAAGACCGACAAGGTTCTTGGCTGTCACATGGTCGGGCCGGATGCCGGCGAGATCGTGCAGGGGCTGGCCATTGCCTTGAAGGCTGGGGCGACCAAGCGCGACTTCGACGAAACCATTGGTGTGCACCCGACGGCCGCCGAAGAGTTCGTCACCATGCGCTCGCCCGTCGCAGGTTAATCGTCCTTGGCTGCGTCTGGCGTTGTCGCAACGACGGCCGCCAGGCGCACGCTTTCATCCAGGCTCGCCTGAGTCTTGAGCAGTTCGATTTCCAGCACTTTGTTTATCTGCGACTGCTCGTCGACACGCTGCTTCAGCGACTGACTTTCCAACAGTGCGACGCGCAAGCGTTCCTGGAGGAGGGTGCGCTCGCTGTCGATGCGATGGACCTGTTCCAGCAATTGGTCCTGTCGGCTATTGGTTTGCTTGAGTTGATCCTGCAACAGGCTCAGCTCTCTCTGGGCGCCCCGGTTTTCGGTGAACAAACGCTCATTGTCGCGGTGCAGTTGAGTGATCTCGTCCTGGCGAACCATTGCGCTTTGTTGCGCCTGACGCAACTCCATTTGAATCTGCTGCACCTGGCTTTCGTGGCGGCTTTGTTCCTGCTCGCGCTGCTCCTTGACGGCATTGCGGTAGTGCTCCAAGGCCTCGCGCGCATGCAGGTGCTTTTCTTCCAGAGAGCGGATCTGCTCGTCCTTGTCCTGCAGGCGTAATTCGAAGCCGGCCAACGCCTGACTCAGCCCGGCGTTGCGGGTCTGCTCGGTCTGCAACATCGAGCGGGTTTCTTGAAGTGACTCTGATTCCTGTGTCAGCGCCAGGCTTTGCATCTCGTACTGCTGATGCAATTCGGTGTTGGTTTTCTGTGCGTCTGTCAGTTGGCTTTCCAGCGCTTTGCGCAGCTGATCGAACTGCTCACGAGCCTGGTCGATGGGTTCCTGGGCCTTCTCCTTAAGGCGTTGAGCCAGGTGTGAAACCAGTCCCGCCAGCTCGTCATCGATAGGTTCTGGCGCGGGCTCGGCGCGTTCTCTGCCGTCGTCCAGCTCCTTCAGATAGCGATGGATCGTGGTTTTCGAACCCGTGTTGCCCATTTCGATCCGTACTGCATCGATGCTTGGATTTTCGCCGCGGGCGAGGATCGCCAACCGTGCCGCTTGCACCACTGCTTTATTTACGCCGCCACGAGCCATGAGTTCTCCTACGATTACGTACTGTGGTACATGCCACTAAGGTGCGCAGTGTACCATCGAAAAGATAAAGATAAATGATGTCAGTTTGTCATGCGGGATATACTAGTATTACCCCGTGTGATGAGCTACACGGCGCGATTGCACCCGCCAACGCGGTACGTTTTAGAGAGTTGAGCCGATGACTGAGCTGGATCGTTACCTACAGGCCGCCACGCGCGACAACACCCGCCGCAGCTACCGGGCGGCCATTGAGCATTTCGAAGTCAGTTGGGGCGGGTTTCTGCCTGCGACTGCCGACAGCGTCGCGCGCTATCTGGTGGCATATGCGGGGGAGTTATCGATCAACACGCTGAAGTTGCGCTTGTCGGCGCTGGCGCAGTGGCACAACAGCCAAGGGTTTCCCGATCCAACCAAGGCGCCGGTGGTACGCAAGGTCTTCAAAGGCATTCGCGCGTTGCACCCGGCCCAGGAGAAACAGGCTGAACCTTTGCAGCTCCAGCATCTGGAGCAGGTGGTTGCCTGGCTGGAACAGGAAGCGACAGTGGCCAAGGCGCAGCAGGATCAACCCGCACTCCTGCGGGCTCGGCGCGACATGGCGCTGATCCTCTTGGGATTCTGGCGCGGGTTTCGTAGTGATGAGTTGTGCCGTGTTCAAATCGAACACGTTCAGGCGATCGCCAGTTCCGGTATCACGCTCTATTTGCCGCGAACCAAGAGTGACCGCGAGAATCTTGGCAAGACCTACCAGACCCCGGCCTTGCAGCGCCTTTGCCCGGTGAATGCCTACATTCAGTGGATCACCGAAGCTGCACTGGTTCGCGGGCCGGTTTTTCGAGGCATCGACCGCTGGGGCCACTTGAGCGAGGAGGGCTTGCACGCCAACAGCGTCATCCCGCTACTGCGCCAGGCGCTGGAGCGTGCCGGCATTCCCGCCGAGCACTACACCAGTCACTCCTTGCGACGCGGGTTTGCCAGTTGGGCTCATCAAAGCGGTTGGGACTTGAAGTCGTTGATGAGTTACGTGGGCTGGAAGGATATGAAGTCCGCCATGCGCTATGTTGAAGCCAGCCCGTTTCTCGGCATGGCCCGACTCGCCGAAAAGCCGTTGGCGCTGTAGATCACGTTTTCTTCTATTAATACCGTCGGTTAATAGCGAAAACAAATCAGCAGCATGAGGTTTGCCAATGAGTCTTTCAGGGATCGAGTCGGTAGGATTCACCCCATCAACTTGTTAACCAAACTTTTCAACCCTGACGGAGAGTCACCGATGCCTATCATCAACAGCCAAGTTAAACCGTTCAAAGCTACCGCTTACAAAAATGGCGACTTCGTACACGTGTCGGACGCTGATCTGAAAGGCAAGTGGTCTGTCGTTTTCTTCTACCCGGCTGACTTCACCTTCGTTTGCCCGACTGAACTGGAAGACCTGGCTGACAACTACGACGCGTTCCAGAAACTGGGCGTCGAGATCTACAGCGTTTCCACCGATACCCACTTTGCCCACGCTGCCTGGCACAACACTTCGCCAGCCATTGGCAAAATCCAGTACACCATGATCGGCGACCCGACTCACGCTATCTCCCGCAACTTCGACGTGCTGATCGAAGAAGCAGGTCTGGCTGACCGTGGCACCTTCGTGATCAACCCTGAAGGCCAGATCAAAATCGTTGAACTGAACGATGGCGGCGTTGGTCGTGACGCTTCCGAACTGCTGCGCAAAATCAAGGCTGCCCAGTACGTCGCTGCTCACCCAGGCCAGGTTTGCCCAGCCAAGTGGAAAGAAGGCGAGGCCACTCTGGCTCCGTCCCTGGACCTGGTCGGCAAGATCTAAGTCTGTGGATCGCATCATCAGGACGGGTTTCCGCACCTAAGTAAGCTGCAACCGCCCTCAAAAACGCCCGGGCGAGATTCGCTCGGGCGTTTTTTTATGTCTGCTTTTTAAGAAACCCGAAACAGAAGAAAGGAAATCGCTCGTATGTTGGACGCCAATCTTAAAGCCCAGTTGAAGTCGTACCTGGAACGGGTCACCCAACCGATAGAGATCGTTGCCTCCCTCGACGACGGTGCGAAATCCCAGGAAATGCTTGAACTGTTGAAAGACGTTTCCAGTCTTTCCACGCAAATTACCTTGCTCGATAACGGTGACGATGCACGCAAGCCATCGTTTTCGATCAATCGCCCGGGAGCCGACATCAGCCTGCGTTTCGCCGGCATCCCGATGGGCCACGAATTCACTTCGTTAGTGTTGGCTCTGCTGCAAGTCGGTGGACATCCTTCGAAGGCCAGTGCTGAAGTGATCGAACAGATTCGCTCACTTAAAGGCGAGTTCAGCTTCGAGACGTACTTCTCGCTGTCCTGCCAGAACTGCCCGGACGTCGTCCAGGCACTGAACTTGATGGCCGTATTGAACCCGAACATCCGCCACGTCGCTATCGACGGTGCGCTGTTCCAGGCTGAAGTCGATGAACGCCAGGTCATGGCGGTGCCAAGCATCTACCTGAATGGTGTGAATTTCGGTCAGGGGCGCATGGGCCTGGAAGAAATCCTCGCCAAGCTCGACACCGGTGGCATCGAGCGTCAAGCCGAGAAGCTCAGCGCCAAGGACGCCTTTGACGTGCTGGTCGTCGGTGGTGGCCCGGCCGGTGCTGCGGCGGCCATCTATGCGGCACGTAAAGGTATTCGCACTGGCGTGGCCGCGGAACGTTTTGGAGGGCAGGTACTTGACACCATGGCCATCGAAAACTTCATCTCCGTGCAGGAAACCGAAGGGCCGAAACTGGCCAGTGCCCTCGAAGAACACGTCAAGCAATACGACGTCGATATCATGAACCTGCAACGGGCCACCGCGCTGATTCCAGCGAAGAATCCGGGCGAGTTGCATGAGGTTCGGTTCGAAAGCGGCGCCACGCTGAAAACCAAGGCGCTGATTCTTGCCACTGGTGCGCGCTGGCGTGAAATGGGTGTGCCGGGCGAACAGCAATACAAAGCCAAGGGCGTATGTTTCTGTCCACACTGCGACGGTCCGCTGTTCAAGGGCAAGCGTGTGGCGGTGATCGGCGGCGGTAACTCCGGCGTTGAAGCGGCGATCGATCTGGCCGGTATCGTCAGCCACGTCACGTTGCTGGAATTCGACAGCAAGCTGCGCGCCGATGCCGTATTGCAACGCAAGTTGTTCAGCCTGCCTAACGTCAGCGTCATCACCAGCGCATTGACCAGTGAAGTGAAAGGTGATGGCCAGAAGGTGACAGGTCTGGTCTACAAAGACCGTGATTCAGGTGAGTTCAACACGATCAACCTCGAAGGCATCTTCGTGCAGATCGGTTTGCTGCCCAACACCGATTGGCTCAAGGGCACCATCGAGCTGTCGCCTCGTGGCGAGATCATTGTTGATACTCGCGGTGAAACCTCGATACCGGGCGTGTTCGCTGCCGGCGACGTGACCACCGTGCCGTACAAGCAGATCGTGATCGCCGTGGGCGAGGGTGCGAAGGCTTCCCTGAGCGCGTTCGATCACCTGATCCGGACCTCGGCCCCGGCGTAAACACCGACGCTGAAAACACAAAACCCCATGAGTGATCATGGGGTTTTTTTCTGCCTCACAAATCCCAGTGTGGGAGCGAGCCTGCTCGCGAAAGCGACGTGTCATTCAACAAAGATGTTGGCTGATACACCGCATTCGCGAGCAGGCTCGCTCCCACAGGGGGGTATATACCAGGGGTTAAAGCGGCGCGGGCTGGATGATCTCAACCCAGTACGCATCCGGGTCCTTGATGAAGGCCAGGCTCTTCATGCGCCCGTCATTCAAGCGCTTCTGGAAATCACACCCCAGTGCTTCAAAACGCTCGCACGCCGCGCGGATGTCCGGCACGGAAATGCAGATATGACCGAAGCCGCGCGGGTCGGTATTGCCGTTATGGTAGACGAAGTCCGGATCGTTCTCGGTGCCATGGTTGTGGGTCAGTTCGAGAATGCCGGGGATCGACTTCATCCACTCGGTGCGAGCAGCAGCGTCGGCCGGGATCTGGTTTTTGTCGACCAGGGCCAGGAAATACAGGCTGAATTCCGCTTCAGGGAAATCGCGTTTTTCCACCAGGGTGAAACCGAGGATGCGTGTGTAGAAATCCAGGGACTTGGTGATGTCCTTGACCCGAAGCATGGTGTGGTTGAAGACGAACTTCTGGGTCGCGGTATCAGGTTGGGCGGTGACACCTGGGAAAGTGTTCAATTCGTGCAGGCTCATGGGCCCTCCGGAAAATAAGTGGGGCTAACGAATGCGGACAATGATACGCAAGGCCTCAGACATCACCAAACCCAAACCGTCAGCTATTGCCTGACAGGCGGGCGAGGCTCAGACTTTACGGTTCAATTCGTGAGTGCTTATTGCAATGGTTCGATTCTGTAAATCGATGTTCGTCATGCTTGGCATCATGTTAGCGGTTGCCAGCGCTCATGCAGAGGCGCCACAGGTGACATGGCCAAGTGGCTGGGAAGTCGAAGCCCTCGCGCAGGAAGATGCTGGCGCTAAAGTGTCCCGCCAGCGCGCGGTCAAAAACGATCAAAGCGGCACGCCGGTGATGGTCATGGAATTGACCATGACTCAGGTGGAGAGCGGTCACCAGGTGGATGTGCAGGGCGTGCTGCTGGAAATGCGCAAAGCGGTGCAAAAGGACTTCTTTAAAAGCGGCTATCAAAGTGTCTGTAACAAGATTCATCCAGCGACACTGAGCCGCCTGTCGGCCCTGGAAACTACCTGCACCATTACCCAGAACGGACGACATGTGCTGTCGCAAACATTGGTTGCGGCGGTGGATGCCGATAACGCCTATGTTCTTTCGTACGCGGGGCAGGCCGAGGCTTATAAGGAAAGTCAGGTAGAAATTGAAGCGGTCCGTAACAGCTTGAAACTTTAGTGCCGGGATTTTACGTGGCGGCGGATTTGGCCGGGTTCCGACATTTTTAGATACCCAAAGGCACTAAACACTAAGTTAATCGGCAAGTTGCGAGTTGATCCTCCTCCAATCGTTGCATTTAGAGGGTATCCATAAAAAAAGCCCTGCATTGGCAGGGCTTTTTTATAACCGCTAGCTGTTAGCTGCGCAGCCAGGAATCAACAGTGGATGCACCGTATTGTTCCTTCCAGGCTTTCAGGCCGCGGTGGTTGCCACCCTTGGTTTCAATCAGTTCACCCGTGTGCGGGTTCTGATAGACCTTGACCACGCGAGCACGGCGGGTTTTAGGCGTTTTTGCTTGTTGCAGACCGGATTTTGCCGGGTTCGGATCGAGAATGGCGATGATGTCACGCAGGCTCTTGCCGTAGGTTTTCATCAGCCCCTGGAGCTTTTCTTCGAATTCGATTTCTTTCTTGAGCCCGGCATCATTCTTCAGCGATTCCAGCTGCTTGAGCTGTTCCTGAAGGGCCTTTTCAGCTGCACGAAATTCAGCGAGTCTGGACAATATCTTTACTCCAATAGTGTGTTTGGCTGATACCAACCGCAAACAAAGCTATAAGCCAAGAGCCTTGAAGCGACTCGGTGATAGTGGCTCACCTGCCAATTTTGCTCAGGCATGAAAAATTGTAGTAGTTAATTGGCCAAGAGTAAATCCTGACTTTTTCTTCATGTAACAACAGAAGTCTTTGGTTTCAATTTGGTGCGGGTTGTCGATGTCCCGTCGCTTAAAGTCACTAGTTAATGGTGGGTTAATGCGTTAACGAATTCTGCGCCGGGCATCGGTCGACCGTACAGATAACCTTGCAGGAAGTTCACGCCGTGGGCGCTCAGATAGTCACTTTGTTCTTGGGTTTCCACACCTTCGGCGACGATCCCCAGATCGAGCTTGGCTGAGAGCTCGATGATCGTGTCCAGAATGTGCCGCGAAAGGGCGTCGATGCCGATCATGGCAACAAAGCTCTGGTCGATTTTCAGGAAGTCAACATTGAACTGACGCAGATAACCCAGACTGGAGTGCCCGGTACCAAAGTCGTCAATCGCGATCATCACGCCAAGCGCATGAAGCTGTTCAAACAACTGAAGCGTAACGTCGCTCGGCTTGATCAGTTCGCGCTCGGTGAGTTCCAGTACCAGGTTGATGGAGCCGGGTGCGAAGGCGCTGAGAAACTCACGACAGTCTTTCACCAGTTTGAGGTCGTTGCAGTGATTGGCGGTGATGTTGATGCCGATGTGAAAGGGTTCACTGAACGAGGAAGAAACAGGGCCCAGCCATTGCGCGGCCTGTCGCATCAGTGAACGGGTCATGGGTACGATCAGTCCGGAATCTTCGGCAAACGGGATGAACATTTCAGGGCGTACCAGGCCTTCCTTCGGGTGTTTCCAGCGCATCAACACTTCGGTGCCAATCCACTTCTTTGTATCGCCATGCACGACCGGCTGAAAATATGGGACAAACTCTTGCGCAGCCAGGGCGCGCTGCATTTCGCGAGTAGGCGACCATGAGCGTTCTTGCAGGAAGTGCCCAATGGCGCCCGACACCACACCAAAAAAAATCAGCAGGCTGAACAGCGGCGGGTATTCGCTGGCCATGTAGCGCCAGGTTTCGCCCTCGGGGAAGCCGGCGGCGACGGTAAAGGCATAGCGCGAGGAAGAACGTTCCCTTTCGGCCACGGGCAAGGCGGGCAGGGCGCCTCCATGGACTTTGCCGTCGGCGGACAACCAGTTCGGGCCAACTCGCAGTAGCAGCAATGTGTTGCGACCAATCAGGCGCAGCACGGTACTTAAGTGGTAACCGTCCAGGATCGTCAGCGCGCCCTGTTTGCCCTCGCTCAGGCGGTACACCAGCACCGCCGTATCGGGGGTGACCGGGTTGCCACTCATGAGCAGCAGCCTGCCTTGTGCATAGTCGCCGGCAGTGATCTTCTCCTGGACCTCGCCGAACAAAGAGTTGCAATAAATGGTGTCGTCCCATACCAGACTGGCGGAGCGCACAAACGGGCGGCGCGTGACCTGTTCGCGCAGGGCCAGCTTGACGTCGTTGCAATTTTGGCCGGCCAGCGGCAGCAATTCGCGTGCGGACTGGGCCGTATTGTCGAGCATCAGTTCGAATTGGCGCAGGGCTTCGTCTGCGGTCAGCCGGTTGCTTTGCTTGAGAGCCCGTCCAGCCTGCATATAGAGAATGACGCAGCCCAATATCACCGGGAGTAGCCCACACAGAAGAGTCACAATAATACGGGTGTGCATCGGGCGACGGCTTTTGGCAGTCAACGGCATTCGCGAAACCTCTCACGAAAAAACACGGCTCTCAAATGCTGGCAGGACGACAACACGCCTCCCAAAAAGAGTTCAGGTAGTGGCCATGATAGTCGGCCCTGGGCACTTATGCCGCTCAACGGGCGTTCAAGCCGGTGGCCAATTTAACGAAGGCTAACGTGGCGGGTGACGACTGGCGCTGGTCAAGCACCGCCAGCCCGACCTGGCGAATGACGGCGGGCGACAGTGGTTTTTTCACATATCGGCGATTGTCGTCGTCAGGCAGCGAGCTTTCTGCGACGACAGTCAGCGCATCACCGCGGCCCACTGTGTCCAGCGTGCTGATCAATTGTGAGCAGCGATAACGGATGTTCGGTGTCAGACGGGCGGCGCTGAACAGGCGTGAGACCAGCTCCGAAGACCCGGCTTCGGTCAGCACGAACGGGTCGCTGCACAAGTCACTCAAGCTCAGACTGTCACGCCCCGCGAGCGCGTGATCAGCGGGAAGCAATGCAACCATCTGGTCTTCAATCAATGCAAAGGTGTCGAAGCGCTCTTCGGGCAGCACCACAAAGCCGATATCGATTCGCCGCTCTTGCAGCCATTGAATCACCTGGCGGTCCGGGCCTTCGTCAATGTGGACTTCAATGCCGGGGTGGGCCGCGCGGTAGTGTTGCAGGATCAGCGGTAACAGCCTGATCGACGAAGTCGGGCCAAACGAGCCGATGCGCAGCGTGCCGCGTTTCATCCCGCGCGCATCGGTGGCTTCCTGGCGCAAGGTGTTGGCGAGGCCGATCATTGCCCGGGCGCGCAATAACAACTGCTGACCGATGTCGCTCAGTTCGACTTGGGACTGATGCCGGCGCAGCAGTTCGACGCCGAGTTCCTGTTCCAGCGACTTGAGCGCGTGAGAAACCGCTGATTGGGAAATCCCCAAGCGATTGGCGGCCGCTGTGAAGCCGCGCAGTTCAGCGACCAGCGAGAAAATCTCGAGTTGTGTCAGGGTCATGAGTATTTACTCATTTTACGATGATCGTTCATTAGTCGAATGATACGTCATCTGCCTCAGCCGGTTTTGCGCTCCTATGACGATATTTGTCCAACCAACAACATCGGATACCCCGGTGTATCTGAAACTCGCCGCCGTCACCATGATCTGGGGCGGGACGTTTGTCGCCGGGCGGTTTCTGGCCGACAGCCTCAGCCCGTTGTTCGCTGCCAGTCTCAGGTTCTTGCTGGCCAGCGCGGCGCTGTTGCTGTTTCTGCTGCTGGCGCGAGTCCCTTTGTCCCGGCCCAACCTGCGGCAATGGCTGCAACTGGCGCTGCTGGGGTTCTTCGGGATTTTCTTTTACAACCTGTGCTTCTTTTATGGGCTGCATTACATCAATGCTTCGCGAGCGTCGTTGATCGTTGCGCTGAACCCGGCCGTGATCGGCCTCGCCTCGTGGTGGCTGTTCAAGGAGCGCTTGAGCCGGGCGAAGGTCTTCGGTATCGCGATCTGTATTGCCGGGGCGAGTGTGGTGATTGTCAGTCGTAATCCCCAGTCGTTGGTCGGAAATGTCGATGCCTGGATCGGTGACCTGCTGATTTTCGGCTGCGTGCTTGGCTGGGGGATTTACTCGCTGTTTTCCAAAGAGCTGAATCAGTCGTTGGGACCCGTGCAGACGGTGACGTATTCGATTCTGCTGGGCACAGTGATGCTCTGGGTGACCAGTGCCGTGCGCGGCGAACTGAGTGTCAGCGCGCTGATCAGCCTCGGTCCGCAACAATGGTTGAGCCTGCTGTACCTCGGGGTATTGGGCTCGGCGCTGGCCTACATTGGTTATTACGATGGCATCCGCCAGATCGGTGCGACGCGTTCAGGCGTGTTCATTGCCTTGAATCCGCTGACCGCCGTCATCCTCGGCGCACTGTTGCTGGGTGAGTCGTTGACGCCGGCGATGTGCCTTGGTGGTGTGCTGATTCTGTCGGGGATTTTCCTCTGCAACAAACCCCTTGCACGAGTAGGGAAAAAGGGGATTTGATACAGAAGGCGGACAAACCGTTTTACGCTGTGTAGAATCGGGTTACGCATACAATAATAAACGTCTTCTGGCAGCAGAAGCCTCGCCCGCAAGAGCCTTGGGTCGACAATGAAGAGTTTTGGGTTTCAATTGATCTACGGTGACTTCCTCGCCCGCAGCGTGCGGGGCATCTCCTGTGCGCCACCCGCCGGTCTCAGCATTGCTAGCAACTAACATTGGCTAATTTCAGCCGTTAATTCTAAAAGCATGATGAGGCGCCAAAATGGCAGATTTATACGAAAATCCAATGGGCTTGATGGGCTTTGAATTCATCGAATTCGCATCGCCGACCCCGAACACCCTGGAGCCGATCTTCCAGATCATGGGCTTCACCAAGGTCGCGACCCACCGCTCCAAAGACGTGCACCTGTATCGCCAGGGCGCGATCAACCTGATCCTCAACAACGAACCCAACAGCGTCGCTTCGTACTTCGCGGCCGAACATGGCCCGTCGGTGTGCGGCATGGCGTTCCGCGTCAAGGATTCGCAGCTCGCCTACAAGCGCGCGCTGGAGCTCGGCGCCCAGCCGATCCACATCGAAACCGGCCCGATGGAACTGCACCTGCCGGCGATCAAAGGCATTGGCGGCGCGCCGCTGTACCTGATCGACCGTTTTGGTGAAGGCAGCTCGATCTATGACATCGACTTCGTGTTCATCGAAGGCGTGGACCGTAACCCGGTCGGCGCCGGTCTGAAAATCATCGACCACCTGACCCACAACGTGTATCGCGGGCGCATGGCCTACTGGGCCAACTTCTACGAGAAGCTGTTCAACTTCCGCGAAATTCGCTACTTCGACATCAAGGGCGAATACACCGGCCTGACCTCCAAGGCCATGACCGCGCCGGACGGCATGATCCGCATCCCGCTGAACGAAGAATCGTCCAAGGGCGCCGGGCAGATCGAAGAGTTCCTGATGCAGTTCAACGGTGAAGGCATCCAGCACGTGGCCTTCCTCAGCGAAGACTTGATCAAGACCTGGGACCACCTGAAAAGCATCGGCATGCGCTTCATGACCGCGCCACCGGAAACCTATTACGAAATGCTCGAAGGCCGTTTGCCGAACCACGGCGAGCCGGTTGATCAACTGCAAGCACGCGGGATTCTGCTGGACGGTTCGTCCGAGTCGGGTGACAAGCGTCTGCTGCTGCAGATCTTCTCGGAAACCCTGATGGGGCCAGTGTTCTTCGAATTCATCCAGCGTAAAGGCGACGATGGCTTCGGCGAAGGCAACTTCAAGGCACTGTTTGAGTCGATCGAACGTGACCAGGTTCGTCGTGGCGTACTCGCCACCGATTAATCCGCTTCACCGCCAATAACTGTGGGAGCGAGCCTGCTCGCGATGGCGTCTTCAAATTCAACATCAATGTTGACTGACAGATAGCTATCGCGAGCAGGCTCACTCCCACATTTGTTTTGTGTTTGGCTTAAGGTCGGCGGTGCCGCATCAGGTGTTTGAAGCCTTCAAACACCAATACCACCACCGCCAACCAGATCGGAATATAAGTCAACCATTCCCCAGGCTTGATGCTTTCCCCCAGCAGCAATGCCACGCCCAGCAACAACACCGGCTCGACATAACTCAACAACCCGAAAAGGCTGAATGGCAACAACCGGCTGGCGATGATGTAGATCACCAACGCCGAAGCGCTGAGCACCCCGAGAATCGGGATCAACAGCGACAGCCACGGGTGTTGATCGAACACGCCGAACCCCTGCACACCACTCTGAACGAACCAGAAGGCCAGCGGCAGCGTCAATGCCATGTCCAGCCATAGCCCGCCAAGATTGTCCGTGGCAAGCCGTTTGCGCAGCACGAAATAGGTGGGGTAGCCGATGCACACCAGCAAGGTCGCCCAGGAAAAGCCACCGACCTGATACACCTCATTGGCCACGCCGAGGCAGGCGAAAAGCACAGCGATTTTTTGCAGATAGGACAGACGCTCGCCATAGGCGATTCGCCCGGTCAGCACCATCGTCAGCGGCAGCAGGAAATACCCGAGCGACACGTCCAGGCTGTAGCCGTTGAGCGGCGCCCACATGAACAGCCAGAGTTGCACACCGAGCAGGGCCGAAGAGGCGATCAGGGCGGCGATCAGTTTCGGATGCGCGGTGGCGCGCCGAACAATGTCGATCACCCGCGTCCATTCCCCGGACACCACCATGAACACGGTCATGCAGGGCACGGTCAACAACATCCGCCAGCCGAAAATTTCCACGCCGCTCAGGGGTGTGAGCAACGACGTGTAGTAATACATGACGGCAAACAGCACCGAGGCCGAAACCGATAAAGCGATACCTTTAGACAAACTGCCCTCGCGAGGTTGAACGTGAAACGGGGCGCAGAGGATACGTGGTTTTCGTATCAAATATTGTCCGATCGATAAACACCGATCGAATGTAGGAGCATGGCTTGCCCGCGATGGCATCTACTCGGTCTATCTGATGCACCGGGGTGCCTGCATCGCGGGCAAGCCATGCTCCCACAGTGGATTGTGTTTCTTCAGGTATTGCGCGGTTTACGACCTGACACAAAATGGCTCACATCATTAAACCCCGGTGTCGACGAATGCCCAGGCACCACCAGCGAATCAATAAACGCCTCGTCCTCAGCCGTAATCTTCACCGCTTGCGCCTTGGTATAGGCGTCCCACTGTTCCTCGGTACGCGGCCCGACAATGGCTGAAGTGACGGCGCTGTTGTTCAACACCCAGGCAATCGCAAACTCGACAATCCCCACGCCACGCTCCTGGGTGTACTGCTGGATTTGCTGGGCAATGCGCAACGATTCAACCCGCCATTCGGTTTCCAGAATGCGTTTGTCTGCACGCCCGGCACGGCTGTTGGCGTCCGGCTTCACGTCCGGCGCGTATTTACCGCTGAGCACACCCCGCGCCAACGGGCTGTAAGGCACCACGCCCAGCCCGTAATTTTGCGCCGCTGTCATCTGCTCGGTTTCCGCCTGACGGTTGACGATGTTGTACAGCGGCTGACTGATCACCGGCCGGTCTACGCCCAGTTGATCGGCCACCCGAATCACCTCGGCGATGCGCCAGCCACGGTAGTTCGACAAGCCCCAATAACGAACCTTGCCCTGACGAATCAAATCGCCCATCGCCGACACGGTCACTTCCAGCGGCGTGTTGTGATCTTCGCGGTGCAGGTAATAGATGTCGAGGTAGTCGGTGCCCAAACGCGTCAGGCTGGCCTCGATGCCATTAAAGATGTGCTTGCGGCTCAGGCCGCTACGATTCGGCACCCCGTCCACCGGACCGAAGCCCACTTTGGTTGCCAGCACCCATTCGTGGCGATTGCGGGCAATCGCCTCGCCGACGATTTCTTCTGAACGACCGCCGGTATAAACGTCGGCGGTGTCTATGAAATTGATGCCCTGGTCCCAGGCCTTGTCGATGATCCGCAGGGAATCTTCGGTGCTGGTCTGTTCGCCGAACATCATGGTGCCCAGGGTCAGGGTAGAGACCTGTAAACCCGAATGACCCAGTGTGCGATAGCTCATGAGGAAATCCTTTTACGAGTGGGAAAGGCTCAATCAAATACCAGAACCCCTGCGCGGGGCAATCCGATTTGTTAGCGGGCAGCTTGCGATGTTGCGCCGAGCGACCGCGGGCGGCAGCGTCTAACCGCTTGTCGCTACTGTCAGATATGACAGTAGGCGCAGGGTGGTTAATCAGATTTGATGCAACCCAATGGTTTGGAAAAGGCCGCCATTGTCATTCGTAGCCGGAGAATTGTGATGAGCACAGAACAACTTGATGAAGGGGGCCCCGAGAATGCTGTATTAGTGCTGTTTCCACCGGATCTAGTGGACAGCAACAAGTCAGTTGCGGGTGCGGATTGTGGTTTGGCCATCAATTTTTATGAGCTGACACCCATGGGGGCGAAAGTGAGAGTTGATCCTTACTTGAATCAAGCGCCGCTGGATAAAGTTTTCATCCATTTGAACGGCGAACTGAACATTGCCAGCGCACAAACGCAGTCCACAGATGATGCCGTCACGCTGTATATCCCGAAAAACAAATTGAAGGCCGATCCCCCTGGCTTCATCAACACACTGACCTATAGCGTAATCCGAGGCAGCGACAATGAGGGCACTTCAGAACCACCGCTCGGGATCTTGTACAACGATATCCGTCCCGGCATTGAGGACCGTATCCACGGTGACGACGGACACTCCGAACTAAAGCTGATCTTGCCTCAAGATGTGCTGGAGGACGGTATAGACGCAGACCGTGCGGCGCAGGGCGTGCATGTTTGTTTTGCTTATCCTTATTGCCGGCCCTACGACAGAATTCGGTTGAACTGCAATGGTCAAGACGTTTACCGCGATGTGACAGCCAATGAAGCACCCTCCGCTCCTACCACGGAACCGACCAGAATTTGCCTCACGCTCGACAAGGCCGTTTTCGAACGTGCCGGCGATCATCCACAGTTCGTTTTTAACTTTACGGTTTACGATCAGATAGGAAACGGCGCAGACCCGGATGCGCCATGGTCGGCATCAACGTTGGTAGAGGTTGATCTGAACGGCATACGTTTAGTCGCGCCCGATGTCGCCGAAGACCCGGATGACCCCAACGACGTGCCGGACACCATCGACCTCAACAAACTGGGTAGCAAAGACCTGACCGTGCAGGTACACGCGTTCTCACCGGTATGGAGCGTCGAGGACACCATTCGCGTGAAATACATCGCGACCCCTTACGCAGGGGGAACAGCGGTAGAGCACAGCGTCGAAACGACAGTTAGCCGGATTCCCTTCACCTACAAGTTGATGATCCCCAACGCCAAGGTCATTGCGGATAGCCAAGTGAAGGTGACGTATGAACAAATTCGAGGCGGGGCGGTTATTGCAAAATCCAAAGCCGCCAGGGCGCGAGTTATTTTGGCACCGGTGATTACGTCGGTAAAAAATTCGGCGGGTGGTGAACTAGAAAATGGCGGAGATGTTTCTGACAATAAAGTCATGTTGATGGGCTCTGCGCTTGCAGGCGCTACCTTGCGGATTTTCGATGGTGAGACGTTCATACAGGAAGTTTCAACGGGCACGAACTATAAATGGCAGAGCACGTTAATCCCCATTGCTGTGGGGCCGCATAGTTTCACCGCGCGCGAAAAAAACGGTGAGCTGCTTGTCTCTGAGCCTTGGGCCGTTGAGCGGCTGGCTTTCTCTATCGACCGTACTCAAATGAACTTGAACGGGTTCTCGGTCAAGATTCCGCAATGGCCGAAGACTGGAGAGGACTCGGTGGGTAACACCGCCACCCGTATCCCTGTCGGAGGAGTTCCACGTTACGAGTATGCGTCGTCTGATCCGTCCACTGCTCCTGTGACCGCGACAGGAAAAGTCACCGGCCTTAAAAACGGGGTGACTACTATTTATGTAACAGACCAGGAAGGCACAACGCTTACTTATTTGGTGGCAGTCACCAATGTTTATCGATTAGAGATTAGTGATGAATTGTTGGATTCTATTGAGGCCGAAAGCTGGAAGTATTCTCTGCAGGGATTCACAGCGTTCAATTACTCATTTTTACAAGATATTTTTTGGTATACGTTGTTCCTCCGCGCTCAGATCGTGTCTGGACGTGTCATTACAATGAAGGATTTTCGGTTCTCCTAGGTCCAGATAATGTATTTGGCGCATCAGTGGCGGGGCATATCAAACGTGAGTCATGGTGCCTTTTAGACTTTTGAGCCAATAGGCGGAAAGTATTAGTCGAGATTCAAAGATGCATAAAGTGTGATCTGTTAATTAAGACTTAAGGGGGGGATCTATTTATTCGTTGGGGTAGCAATCGGCATATCAGCTCAATGGGGGAGCCTGTGTAGGAGTGAGCCTGCTCGCGATGGCGGTGGGTCATTCACAGTGATGTTGACTGACACGACCTCAACGCGAGCAGGCTCACTCCTACAGTGGATCGGTGGTAATAAACGGCAATGTTTAAGTGCTCAGGTTGGGTGGGGTTGGAGGCTACATAACCTTGCGCCATTGCCTACGACTGCGCCAGAATCCGCCGGCTTGTGCGCCTTGGGCCTGGGCTCTATCGTTTGCTCGTCGCTGAAAAACAGCGATCGGGTTTGGTAGCCCGGTTACCTGTCGCTACATGCACATAATGCAGAGATTCATTTCGTCCTCTGTATTTATGGCGGTCATGCGCAGGGCATCCTCGGATGCGCCGGGTCTTGCACCAGGTAACCGGTCTACCAACCTGCGTATGGCCGCCACCCATCGTTTGGTAGCGAGGGTGATGGCTCCTTAATGTCTTACCTGGAGCATCATCTATGTTCAAAATTACACCCAACCCACCAGAACCCGACGACGTTTCCCCTTACGAATCCACCGATCCCAAAAAACTCAACAACGCCGCCGACCGCGCCCTCGATTACTACCTCAAACCGGTCATCCCCAAAGACACTCCCCGCAAACCCAGCACCATCTACTTCGTCGGCCCCGACACCGACAACGAAACCCTGCTGGTCAACGCCTGTGAGTCGTTGGCGTCAGCGAGTGTGATGTTGAGTGATTTCGCGGGGCAACTGAACGGTACACAGCGCCACACCCTGCTGGGCATTCAACATTCCGTCATGCTGGGTGAATTGGCGGTGAACCGGATGCTGGATAACGTCGACCCGCACGGCTAAACCGGCCTCAAAGTGATCGTTCCCCCGCTCCGCGTGGGAATGCCTCAAGGGACGCTCTGCGTCCCAGCTTTGAAGAGGGACGCGGAGCGTCCGGGGCTGCATTCCCACGCGGAGCGGGGGAACGATCAGGGGCAGCGGCTAAATTACACCCGTAACGTCCGCGTCATGCGCAACGCCAGCAAGCTGCCACACACAATCACGCCCGCCAGCAAATACAACGCCGCATCGGTCGAACCGGTGCTGTCCTTGACCCAACCCACAAGGTAAGGGCTAAGGAAACCCGCCATCTGCCCCATGGAGTTGATCAACGCCAAACCACCCGCCGCCGCACCCGCGCTCAGCAGCGCCGTCGGCACCGGCCAGAACATTGGCAAACCGGTAAGGGCGCCCATGGTGGCGATGGTCAGGCCGAGAATCGCAATGGCCGGCGTCGTCGCAAAGTTCACCGCGATCAGCAGACCCACCGCGCCCATCAGCATCGGCACCACCAAATGCCAGCGGCGTTCTTTGCGCAGGTCTGCCGAGCGGCCGACCATCAACATGAACACCGCCGCCAGCAAGTACGGGATCGCACTCAACCAACCGATCACCAGGTTATCACTGAAGCCCAGGTTCTTGATGATCGACGGCAGCCAGAAGTTGATCGCGTACACACCGCTCTGGATGCAGAAGTAGATCAGGCCGAACGCCCAGATCGCCGGGTTCTTGAACACCGCCAACAGCGAGTCGGTGGTGGTTTTCGGCTTGTTGGCCAGGTCTTCAGCGTGATCCTCTTCCAGCACCGAGCGCTCAAACGGGGTCAGCCATTTGGCGTTGGCATAGCTATCGCTCAGCAGGAAATAGGCGAGGGCACCAAGGATGACGGTCGGAATGCCTTGCAACAAAAACATCCATTGCCAACCCGCCAGACCCGCCTGGCCTGCGCCAAAGTGATTGAGGATCCAGCCGGAAAACGGGCTGCCGAGCAGGCCGGACACCGGAATCGCCGACATGAACAGCGCCATGATGCGGCCACGGCGGAAGGTCGGGAACCACTGCGAGAGATACAGCACCACGCCCGGGAAGAACCCGGCTTCCGCCGCACCGGTGAACAGGCGCAAGGTGTAGAACTCGGTCGGGGTGGTGACGAACAACAGGCAGGTCGAGAGAGAACCCCAGACGATCATCATCAACGCGATCCAGCGTCGCGGGCCGAACTTGGTCAGAGCCAGGTTGCTCGGCACGCCGCACAGCACGTAGCCGATAAAGAAGATCCCGGCACCGAGGCCGTACACGGTTTCGCTGAATTTCAGTGCGTCGAGCATCTGCAGCTTGGCAAATCCAACGTTCACCCGGTCGAGGTAGTTGAACAGGTAGCAGATGAAGATGAAGGGGATCAAACGCAGGGTAATGCGCTTGTAGACGGCGTTTTTCTCGTCAACGATGGCCTGGGTAGCGGCGGCGCTCTGTGACATGGCGGCTCTCTCTTTATTATGATTTTTTGCGATGCAAGGGTAACGTTGATCGCCCAGAGAGTCTCAGCCACGCTCCTGCTTGTTGTCTTTGTGCCTGAGCACAGGGTTTTAGACCCAGGCCTGTGCGGGTGAACAACCCGTCCCACCTCGTTTTCAAGGACCCCCGTAATGTTCGAACTCGATCACGACCTGGCCCAGGACATTGTCGACCGGGCGATGGCCATCCTGCCCTACAACGTCAACGTCATGGACAGTCAGGGGTTGATTCTCGGCAGCGGCGAGCCAGAGCGCATCAACACCCGCCATGAAGGCGCGCAACTGGTGCTGGCCAACGGTCGGGTGGTGGAGATCGACGCGCAGACGGCGATTCATCTCAAAGGCGTACAGCCGGGAATTAACCTGCCGCTGCTGCTCGATGGGCGCTTGATTGGTGTGCTTGGCATTACCGGCGAACCCGAGCAGTTGCGCACCTATGCAGAGTTGGTGCGAATGACCGCGGAGATGCTGGTCGGCCAGCGCAATCAACAGGCCGAGCAGCAATGGCGGCGCCAGCGTTGCGATGATCTGCTGGCGTTGCTGCTGAGCGAGGCGGGGGATTCGCCACGATTGCTCGACGAAGCGCAGCAGTTGGGGCTCAAGCCGCAGATGACGCGAGTGCCGTATCTGTTTGAGTTGGGCATGGAACACGGCCCGGCGCAAACCGTTGAAGCGCTGAGTACCTGGCTGACCTCGCGTTACCCGGACAGTTGGTGCGTGAGTTCCGCTAAGTCGTCCTTGCTGTGGTGCCGGCCGGCCTCGCAAACTATCGAAAATGAACGGCTGCTGGAAAAACTCGACGGCCTCGGCTGGAACATTTTGCGCATTGCCGTGGGCGGGCAGGCCGAGGGATTGTCGGGGCTGCGGCGCTGCTACCGCCGTGTCGGCGACTTGCTGGCATACGGGCGCGATGTGTTGCCGCGTTCGCGCTTGCTGACGCTCACCCGTTACCGATTACCGGTGATGCTCTGGCGGCATCGCAACGACGATGCGCTGGACGAATTGCTTAAACCGCTGCGCAAAGTCATCGCCAAGGACGGCAACGGCCAACTGTTGGCGACCTTGCGCAGTTGGTGTGATCACGATGGGCAGAGCCAGGCGTGTGCCGATGCGCTGGGGATTCATCGCAACAGCTTGCGGTATCGGATGGAGCGGATTGCCGAGCTGAGTGGGGTTGATCCACTCAAGCTGGATGGGATGCTTGCGCTCTATCTTGGCGTCCAACTCCTGCCGCAATCAGACTGACCGAACACCCGTCCCGTAGCAGCTGCCGAGCCCGCGAGGCTGCGTTCGGCTGCGCAGCAGTCGTAAAATAATGCACTGCGGTGTGTCAGGGAAATTGTGCTTGCCGGGGTTACGACGGCTTCGCCGCCGAACGCAACCTCGCGGGCTCGGCAGCTGCTACAACAAGTGTGTAGGTCGGTAGGATTTTGTGAAAATGAACAATAAACGCCATGCCCCCTTGTGCAGCGGACTGGCGTTATTGTCCGGGGCTAATGGCAGCATGGAACGCATTGGAACTGGAGAATTCGCATGAAAATTGTCATCGCCCCCGATTCGTTCAAGGACAGCCTCAGCGCCCAAGGCGTGGCCGACGCTATTGCGCTGGGTCTGGCAGACGTCTGGCCTGATGCGCAACTGCTCAAGTGCCCGATGGCCGACGGCGGCGAAGGCACGGTCGAGTCGATTCTGGCGGCGTGTGAGGGCGAATTGCGCCGCACCAATGTGCGCGGTCCGCTCGGTGCTACGGTCAATGCCGCATGGGGTTGGCTGCCGCACAACCACACCGCGATCATCGAAATGGCCGAGGCCAGTGGCTTGCAATTGGTGCCGCCGGGCAAGCGCGATGCATGCGTCAGCAGCACCTTCGGTACCGGCGAACTGATTCGCGCGGCCCTCGACGCCGGGGCGCAACGGGTGATTCTGGCGATTGGCGGCAGCGCTACCAACGATGGCGGCGCCGGGGCGATGCAGGCACTGGGCATCAAATTGCTGGATGCGCAGGGGCAAACCGTGGCGCCGGGCGGTTTGGCGTTGGCGCAACTGGATCGCATCGATCTCAGTGACTTCGACCCACGTCTGGCCGAGGTGCGCTTCGACATCGCTGCCGACGTTAACAATCCACTTTGCGGGCCTCACGGCGCTTCAGCCATTTTCGGCCCACAAAAAGGCGCATTGCCCGAGCAAGTGCAGCAACTGGATAACGCGCTTGGGCACTTTGCCGATCTGTGCGCCCATGCGTTGGGTCACGACGTAAAGGATGAACCGGGCAGCGGCGCGGCGGGCGGTCTGGGTTTTGCCGCGAAGGCATTTCTCGGCGCGCAATTTCAGGCTGGCGTGGAAGTGGTTGCCGAACTGGTCGGTTTGGCGGAAGCGGTGCAGGGTGCTGACCTGGTGATCACTGGCGAAGGGCGATTCGATGCCCAGACCTTGCGTGGCAAGACGCCGTTCGGCGTGGCGCGCATTGCCTGGCAGCACGGCGTGCCGGTGATCGTGATCGCCGGCACCTTGGGCGAGGGTTATCAGGCGTTGTACGAACACGGCATCGATGCCGCGTTTGCCTTGGCGAGCGGGCCGATGACGCTGGAACAGGCGTGCGCTGAAGCGCCACGATTGTTGCGTGATCGCGCCAGTGACATCGCACGGGTCTGGCGAATCGCCAAAGCCTGACGCAAAACTCGTAGCAGCTGCCGAGCCTGCGAGGCTGCGTCCGACTGCGCAGCAGTCGCAGGATTTAAACCGCCGCCCATGAACTGTCGCGTCTGGCAGTGGATTTGAATGCCAGGGTGGCGCGTTTCGTGATTTGAGATAGGGTGATGGCTGGGAGTCCGCGCACGACAGGAGAATCACATGCGCTATTCAGCCTTGACCAAACGAATTGCCGGAGACGGAGCGGCAGCCTGGCAGATTCATGACCGAGCGCTGGAAATGCGCGAGCAGGGTGTCGATGTCTTGCTGCTGTCGATTGGTGATCCAGACTTCGACACGCCACAACCCATTGTCCAGGCCGCCATCGACAGCTTGCAGGCCGGCGACACCCATTACCCGGAGGTGCGCGGCAGTCGAGGGTTGCGCAGCAGCATTGCGCGGCGCCATCGCCAGCGCAGTGGTCAGGGCGTGGACGCTGACCATGTCATTGTGTTTCCGGGGGCGCAATGCGCGGTGTACTCGGTCGCGCAATGCCTGCTCGATCCGGGCGATGAAGTGATCGTCGCCGAGCCGATGTACGTGACCTATGAGGGCGTGTTCGGCGCCTGCGCCGCCAAAGTGGTGCCGGTCGCGGTGCGTCCGGAGAACGGCTTTCGTGTCGATCCGGCGGATGTCGCGGCACTGATTACCCCGAGAACCCGGGTCATCCTGCTCAACAGTCCGAACAATCCGTCCGGCGCCAGTTTGCCGCTACACACTTGGCAAGCGCTCGCCGAATTGTGCCTGCGCCATGACCTGTGGCTGATCAGCGATGAGGTCTACAGCGACCTGTTGTTCGAGGGCGAGCACACCAGCCCGGCGAGTCTGCCGGGCATGGCCGAGCGCACGGCGACCATCAACAGCTTGTCCAAGTCCCACGCCATGAGCGGTTGGCGGGTCGGCTGGGTGATTGGCCCGAAAGCCATGGCCGAGCATCTGGTAAATCTGTCGTTGTGCATGCTGTTCGGGATTCCGGACTTCATTCAGAACGCGGCGCAATTGGCGCTGGATCAAAACCTGCCGGAAGTGGCGTTGATGCGCGAGGAATATCGCCAGCGCCGGGATCTGGTGTGCGCGCGGTTGAGCGGTTGTCCCGGCATCAGGCCTGTCCGGCCAGATGGCGGGATGTTTGTGATGGTTGATGTACGCCAGACCGGGCTGGGTGCCCAGGGGTTTGCCGAGCGGTTGCTGGAGGGCTATGGCGTATCAGTGCTGGCGGGGGAGGCGTTCGGGCCGAGCGCGGCGGGGCATATCCGGATAGGGTTGGTGGTGGATCAGGTGCAACTGGCGGATGCGTGTCGAAGAATCGCGTTATGTGCGGCGGATCTTCTCGATGCGCGCCGGGCCTGAAAATTTGCGCTGAGTTTGATGGCCCTTTCGCGAGCAGGCTCGCTCCCACATTGGATTTTGTGAACGCCACAGGTCCAGTGTGGGAGCGAGCCTGCTCGCGAAGGCGGATTAACAAACGCTGATTAACTCAGCCTTGCCACGCCGATGCATTCACCAAATTCTTCGGCCGCTTTCCAGCCAACGCCATCAGCAAATTATCCACCGCGCACGTGGCCATCGCCTCTCGCGTCTCATGCGTCGCCGACCCCATGTGCGGCGTCGCGACCACGTTGTTCAACGTCAACAGCGGCGAATCCGTGTCAAGCGGCTCGCGCTCAAACACATCCAGCCCCGCCCCCCGAATCTGCCCCGCCCGCAGCGCTTCAATCAGCGCCGCTTCGTCCACCACCTTGCCCCGGGAAATGTTGATGAAAATGCTCTCCGGGCGCATCAAGGCGAACTCTTCAGCGCCGATCAACCCTTCGGTTTCAGCCGTCAGCGGTAAGGTCAGGCAAATGAAATCCGCCTGCTGCAACAACTCCGGCAGGCTTCTGTACTGCGCATTGAAACGCTGTTCCACCGCCGGTTTCGCCGAATGGCTGTGATAGATCACCGGCATGCCAAACCCGAAATGCCCGCGCTGCGCCAAGGCTTCGCCGATGCGTCCCATGCCGATGATGCCCAGCGTCTTGCCATGCACATCGGTGCCGAAATGCGCCGGGCCGATGTTGCGTTTCCACTGGCCGCTGCGAACCATGTTCGCCAGTTCCACCACACGCCGGGCGGTCGCCAGAATCAGTGCGAAACCGGTGTCCGCGGTCGTTTCAGTCAGCACGTCGGGGGTGTTGCTGAGCAGGATGCGGCGCTCGGTGAGGTAATCGATGTCGTAGTTGTCGACGCCGACGGAGACGCTGGCGATGGCTTCGAGATTCGGCGCAAGGTCCAACAACTCCGCGTCCAGTTTCAGACTCGCCCCGAGCAAGCCGTGGGCGCGGGGCAGGGCCTCACGCAATTGCGCGAGGCCCTCCGGGTTGAGGTTGTCGATCAGCGTCACCTCGGTGTGCTCATGCAGGCGAGCCATGAGCAGCGGCGAGAGTTTCTTGTACAGCACAACCTGCTTTTTCATCGTCATGTTCTCAATTTCAATTCAAGGGTGAGCAGTCGCTGGACGTTGCGCAGCTGCCTTTTCCACAACCCGGTCACTGGCACCGGGCTTGAGGAAAATCGTCAGCACTACCGAGAGCATCAACGCGCCGCTCATCAGCAAATACGAAGCGCCCGGCGATCCGGTGCTGCTGTTCAAGTAGCCCACCAGATATGAGCCGCCAAACGAACCCAGCGCGCCCATGCTGTTGATTAGCGCCATGGCGCCCCCGGCGACATTGGCCGGAAGAATCTCCGGGATGATCGCGAAAAACGGCCCGTAAGGCGCATACATGCAGGCGCCGGCAATCACCAGCAGGGTGTAGGACCACCAGAAATGTTCGGCGCCCAACGCGTAAGAGCCGTAGAACGCGATGGAGGCGATCAGCAGCGGCGGCCAGACGAAGCGTTTGCGCTTCTGCAATTTGTCCGAGCCCCAGGACACCAGCAGCATGCCAATCACGGCGGCCAGATACGGCAACGCCGACAGCCAACCCGCCTCGATCATGTCCATCTGCGCGCCGGCCTTGAGGATCGACGGCAGCCACAACACGAAACCGTAAACCCCAATGCTCCAGCAGAAAAACTGCAAGGCGAGGATGATCACTTTCGGCGAGCGAAAGGCTTCGGCGTAGTTCTTCACCGCTTTGATGCCGACCTGTTCGGCGGCGAGGGCGCTTTCCAGGTCCTGCTTCTCTTGATCGCTGAGCCACGTGGCTTGTGCCGGACGGTCATCGGCCAGCCGCCACCAGATAAACGCCCAGAGTACCGCCGGCAACCCTTCGATGATGAACATCCAGCGCCAGCTGAAATGCTGCACCAGATAACCCGACACCACCGACATCCAGAGCATGGTCACCGGGTTGCCGAGGATCAGGAAGGTGTTGGCGCGCGAGCGTTCGGCACGGGTAAACCAGTGACACAGATAGATCAGCATCGCCGGCATGACCGCGGCTTCGACCACGCCGAGCATGAAGCGGATGACGATTAGCCAGTAGGCGTTGGAGACGATCCCGGTCAGCGTCGCGAGGCCGCCCCAGAGAATCAGGCTGACGAAAATCAGCTTCTTGACGCTGTGCTTCTGCGCATAAATCGCGCCCGGCACCTGAAAGAAAAAGTAACCGAGAAAGAACAGCGCGCCGAGCATCGACGACAGGCCGGGCGTGATCATCAGGTCGGCGGCCATGCCCGAGGCAGCGGCGAACCCGTAGTTGGCGCGATCCAGATACGCCAGGCTATAGGTGATGAACACGATGGGCATGATGTACCACCAGCGGCGGGTGGGGAGTGAAGCTGTTTTCATGATGGTGCTCCTGAGCTTGTTGTTTTTGTCGCAGCAGGTAACGGTTTAAATCTTTAGTGACTGCAAGCTCCTACAGGTCCTGTAGGAGCAGAGCTTGCTCGCGATTGACGCCCTCAAATTCAGCGGACATTTCGAACCGGGTCGGCAAACCCTCCATATCCCCCCGACTCCGCACCGCACGGCTACCAATCCAGTTGGCCCGCCGCACCGCATCGGCAACGGTTTGGTTTTCCAGCAGCGCGCTGATCATGCCGACGGCAAAACCATCACCAGCGCCGACCGTATCGACCACGGTTGCCACCGGCACACCGGCGACAAATCCCTGATCTACAGGTGTGCGGTAATACGCGCCCTGCGGGCCCAGCTTGATCGCCACCGCTTCAGCACCGAGATCAAGGTAAAACGCCGCAATATCCGCCGGGTCTTCAAAACCGGTCAGCAAGCGACCTTCACTCAACCCCGGCAGCACCCAATGGGCGAGGGCGGCAAGGCGGTTTATCTCGGTGATCATTAACCGTTCGCTGGCCCACAGGCTTGGGCGCAGGTTCGGGTCGAAGGACACACTGCGCCCGGCATGGCGCATGCGCGTCATCAACTCAAAGGACATTTCCCGTGCGGATGCGGACAACGCTGGCGGAATGCCGGTGGCGTGCAAGTGCCGGGCATTGAGAAGTTGCGGGGTAATCGACTGCACCGACAAATGACTGGCCGCCGAACCGCGACGGAAATATTCAACCGCCGGATCGCTGCCATCGTCAGTGCGGGACTTGAGCTGAAACCCGGTCGGGTGCGCCGGGTCGATGGCGACATGGCTGCAATCCAGGCCTTCTTTGCGCAACGTGTCTACGACAAACCGCCCCAACGAATCGGCGCCCACCCGGCTCAACCACGCCACGTTGAATCCAAGTCGTGAAAGGCCAATCGCTACGTTGCTGTCCGCCCCGGCAATACGTTTGTGGAACTGGCCGACGTCGGCCAGATCACCGCTTTGCTCGGCGACAAACATCGCCATGGTCTCGCCGAACGACAGGATATCGAACTCAGACATGCGCACTCTCCAACCGGGGTTGACCAAGGTGGGCGAGGGTGGCGACGTGCTCGCGGGTCAATTGCACCAGGTCATCGCCTTGCAGCGGGTATTCCGCCGCCCGCATAACGCCTTGGGTCATGTGGCGCAACAGTTGTTCCCACAGTTGCACGTCGCTGGGCGTCGGCGCGATCGCGACCAGCTTGCCGTCGGCACGGCGTGTCACCGCTTTGCAGTGCACGTAACCGACATGCCGACCGAGCAGCCGTGCGGCGCTGGCGGCGGACTGGTCTTGCCATTGCCAGTTGCCGATGTCGAAGGTCATTTTGATTGGCAACCGTTGTTGCTCGACCTCGCCGAAGAAGCGTTGAAACGGTTCGATTCGGCCGCCGTGCAAGGTCTGGTCGTTTTCCACCAGCAACTGCACCGGGCTCTGAGCAAGGACGCGGCTCAATGCCTGCAGATCATTGTTGTCGGTGAAGTAACCCAGGGACACTTTCAGCCATTTGGCGCCGAACGTTTGGGCACGCTCAAGCGTGGTGAACAGTTCGGGATTGGGTTTGGACTGACCGGCCAGCCACAGTTCCATCGGGGCGGAGTAGATGCATTCCAGACCTTGGGATCGGCTGTCGTCAGCCAGTTGCAGCGGGTTTTCATCCGTCAGCAACTCTTCGCGCCATTCAATTTGCGTGGCACCGGCAGCGGCCAATATGTCGATAAAACTGCCTTGGCCGCGTTGGCGCACGAGGTCCGCGCCGTAGCTGGACAGGCTGATGGAAACGGGTGGTTTATTCATTGTTTTATACCTCTGAAACCGGTTTCATTTTTGTTCAAAAAAATGGCTAGCTGAATGATGTGGTGTTCTTCAGGGCCTCTTCGCGGGCAAGTCGAATCGTCGCACCGCCGCTCCTACAGGTTTTGTGAACGCCACAGATCTCTGTAGGAGCGGGCTTGCCCGCGAAGAGGCCCGAACATTCACCGCAAATTTCCAAGGGTCGACCCCCGCACAACCAACCGCGCCGAAAAATCCAGGGTCCGCACCGCCCCGACATCCCCGCGCAACCGCTTGAGCAAACACTCAAACGCACTCGCACCAATGTCTTCCGTCGGCTGAGCAAGCGCGGTAATCCCGCTGCCCACCAGCGGATACCAATCCAGATCATCCAATGCGATCAGCCCCACGTCCGCAAACAGATTGCATCGCAATTCACGCAGCGAATGAGTGCTGGCCAGCGCGGCAATGCCATTGGCACAGAACAAGGCTTTCGGGCCCGGGCCGGGAGTGTTCAAGAATGTTTTTAACTGCGTGGTCAGCTCGCTACCCGTCTCGATCACCGCACCTTTGAATGCCGGGCGCTGCGCGATCTGCGCCTTGAAACTGCTCACCCGCTCGATCCGCGCGCTGGTGCCGTCAAGCGGTTCGGTCACCATCAGCACATCGCGATAACCGCGTTCCTGCAAATGGGCCAGCGCCATATCCACCGCCGCCGGGTTGTCCAGCCCGACCAGGTCGCTCTCCAACTGTTCGACCTTGCGATCCACCAGCACCATCGGCATTTCGCGGTGCAGCACGCGCAGCTCGTCGCGGTGATGACCCAGGGTGTTCACGATCAAACCTTCGATGTTGTATGAGCGCAGCAACGCCAGGTGCTGACGTTCCTGCTCGTCATCGCGGTCGGTGTTGCACACCACCAGGCTGTAGCCGTGTTGACGGCAAGCGGTTTCCACCCCGTGCATTACGGCAATCGAATAAGGGTTACGGATATCGGCCACCAGCATGCCGATCAGGCGGGTACGCCCGCGTTTCAGACCGCGGGCCATCTGGTTCGGGCGATAGCCGAGTTCGGCAATTGACTGCTCGATGCGAAGGGCAGTGGCATCGGAGAGCAGGGCGCGGTCGTCGCCGATGAAGCGCGAAACGCTGGCCTTGGAGACGCCGGCGTGTTCGGCGACGTCGAGCATGGTCACGCGGCTGCGCTGGGCGGCGGAGAAGTCTGTCACGGTGGTTGAACCTTATTATTGGTGGTGGTTGTGAAACCGGTTTCAGAAAACAACATTCCCACGGATGCGTCAAGTCGCAAATGTAGGGAGATGAGGGCGTGTTCCGACGAACGGTGGCTTCACCTGTCAGATATGACAGTAGCCAGCCTTGCTCACGCGGCGCTTAATTTACTTAACCCATGACACCTACCCGACGAACAATGCGCTACGGCCCGATGAGGATTTGTTAGATGCCTTCCCGCCAACCGCTTACTTACGACCCGCCGAAAGTAATTGGCGTCGCCGATCCTGACGTTGATCCGGCGGGACACATCCCTTTTGAGTTACTGGCCCTGGGGATTGATGTAGTTGTTCCGCTTTGGGATAACCCCGCCAAAGAGGACGGAGAACGGGACATCCTGCGTGTTTTTTTTGAACAACCTGGCCAGCCCCAAGTAAAGATTGAAAATACTTATTATCCGCCAGATATAAAGCCAGAGTTCATTATCCATATCGGGCCGGAGTATTTGAAAATTAACGGCCCCGGTAATTTGTGGTATGAACAACTTAATACCGCTGATAATCCGGCCAAGTCTTTTCATCGAACACTGACCGTCGATCATTCGCCAATCATTAAGGACCTTCCTGAGGTCGGTTTTCCCGACGCGAACGGTTGGGGATATATCAATTGCCAGACTGATCCGCCAATGTGGGATGGAATTAAAGTAAAAATTCCACCGCTCAAGGGGTTTGAAGTGGGAGATCGGTGTGAAATTGTATGGCGTGCTTATGCGAGCCTGAATGGTAGCAGTATCCAGTTTCGGYGGGCTTATAAAAAAATCAAGCGCGTTGCTATAAGTGATCAAGATGTCAAGGAAGGGTTTGTGGTGCTGGTTGAGCCCTATGATGTGCATATAAAGCCTATGGAGAATAACGCTTCCGCCGTAGTCAATTACATCATGTATCGCGGCAGCAAAAAGCTAGGGCAGTCGATTCCAGGGCTGGTGAGAGTAGACAGGGTTATAGCGGGTAATGGTCTATGTGGACCTGGTTCACGCAAGCATAAGTGAATGTCGAAGTAGAGTGAATAGTTGCGCACGGAGTCGACGGCTCATTGCCTGGTTCGTTGCGCTATCGATGCTGATAGAAGGAGATTATATAAATGAACGCAAAGGTTGAACTTGGCAATCGGACACGAGCAGCATTCCTGCGACAACAAAATTCCAGAGTTGAAGGTTTGCTTGCGGATCCCCCACCAGCGTCTACCATTACACAACAAACGCTGTTGCCTGATTTACGGATACCAATAGAACATTTGGTAGCGCCGTTGGAGTACACCATTCCAAAGCCAACGGCTGAAGCTGCAGGAGACCTCATACAGCTGTTTATCCGTGTGAAGGATGCTCCTGATTGGGTTGAGCTTCAGGAGTTTATAGCGCTTGATGACGATATTTCTGGTCGGCAATGGCCATTGCCACTTTTAATTCCGGTAGGTTTTCTAATAGAAGAAACTAAGGAGGAACCCCCAACCGAATATGAGTTGCAGTATGTTTATTGGGCTGGCGGCACGAATAATGGGGATTCGCTTATCACCACTTTCGCGGTGGATAAAACTGCTCCATATAAAATAAAAGTTTCAGACACAAACCTAACGCCAGCCGCGCCTACGTGGCCTTTAGATCTGGGGCCGACTGTCCCGATAGATGAGGATTCTCTCGCCAAGTATCAAGATGGAGTCCCCGTCAAAGCGGCTACTTACGGTAATTACCATGCAACAGACAGGGTGAAATTTTTCTGGGGGGTAGCGCCTGATACGGAGCGTGATGAGCCAGTGTTTGAGGGAGTATTGCCCGTATCCCTTGAAGTGAAGATCCCCACTGATGTATTCCGGAACGGGGATGAGGGTAGTAATTCGCTTGTCTATGTAGTGACCGATCTTGCTGGTAACAAAGGCAAAAGATCAAATGCCAGCACGCGGAATGTTGTGTTTTTGCCGGGAATTGATCCATCGACGGTACTTCCGCCAGTTATTCCCCTGGCGAATGGTGTTGGTGGCGATGATTTAATTGATCTCGCCGACAGCCAAATGACAACAGTCGTAGTTCAGGTGCCCAAGCCTAGTGCGCCTAAAGACTCTATTGTTATCTATTGGGGCGCACAACAAATTAGTCCAGAGCAAGAGGTCGGGACTAGCACGGAGCTGACCTTTACTATTCCGTACGATGATATAAAAAGTGATTATGGCAACACCGATGGGGAGGAGACAACGAAAGTTAGCTATAAAATGTTTCGCACTGGCAAAGGCGAAATTGCCACGAATTTTAAAAATATAAAAGTTGATATTTCATATATTGGTCCTGATCCGATTCTGATTGGCCTTGATCCTCCGACGCTTAAAACCACAAAAGGCAATGATGATGAAATATTGGAAGAGGATTATGGTGATAACGGCATCAAGGTCTCGATTAAACTCTTCGCAACCCCCCCTACAGAGGAAGGGTGGCTGATAGATGTTTTTTATGATGATATCAAGGTTGGCGCGACCATTCCGTTAACGACGGACCAGGAAGGCACAACGCTGAGCGTCGACCTTCCATGGCAGACTGTGCTTGCTCAGCAAAGCGGAACCAAGGTTTTACGCTATGTGTTGTTTACAGCAACCGGTAATAACCCAACCCGCTCTCGTACAAAAGATATCATTGTTGAAGAATTCCCAATCGAAATGGCCAAGCCTGAAGTATTAAAGTTGGCAGGGCCGGCAAAGCTTATTGGCTGTTCTACCTTGAACTTTGGATCTGGAGGGGACGGTAACTCCAGGCGAAACCTGCAAGTACGTATTTCTAAAAACAAATTCACTGTGGATAAAGAAACCATTACGTTGACGTGGAAAGGAGAAACCTCCGATACCCCCCCGACACCCATTGAAACTACCGCTACGCATGACATAGATGGCGAGTTTCCTGATGAAGGCGTAGTTATTGAAATAGGTACTTATTTGACCCACTTCAGACCATTGCATGGTGTGGATGGAGTGCTTACCTATTCCATTACCCGCGACGGAGGTGCTGATACACCAGAATCTCTACCTGCGACCCATCGCGTATTTTTAACAAACAGTGAGTTGCAGTATTGCGAAGAGGTGGACCCTTTACCCTGAAATCTTGGTGTTACAACAATGCGGCAGGCTATAACGCCTGCCGCATTATTATACCGTAATACTAATCTGTACTTAGCCTACATGTGGAGCGATTTTACCCGCGTAAAAAAAGGATTAATCCTACAGAACTTTGTGCAGCGTCCAGATAGCCTAGCGACCCTCAAAAAGCAGGCTTGCTCGTGTTCGAGTGCGCCAGCCAAGTGCTATATCAAGGTAGGTGTAAATTATGCGAGGCAAATCTTCATCCATTCTCAAGCAACCGTCGCGGCGAGTATTACTGTGCCCTTCGTTATTGGCACTGTTTACTTCGTTTTCAACGGCGGCGCCTGTCGTTGGAGGAAACGAAACAGTCAATGGCGGCACACCGGAAACCTGGTCCCTGAGCCAAAATGCCACGCTGACGGTCAATGCCAAAACATTAGGCATCACCTCTAATAATTCAACACTTAACGTAAATCCCGGCGGTGTCACGCAACAGATTTCTGCCAATAATGGCTCGAGCGTCAACTTGAAAGGCGCAACCGTAACGGGTGTTGGCGGTCTTGYCGCGGTGCTGTTGAGCAATAGTAATGCTGTAATCGATAACAGCACGGTTAACGGTAACCGACTCGGGTTGCAGGTCGTTAGAAACTCTGCCACTCAGACGGGCTCAACCGCTGTCGTGACCGGTAACAGCACCATCAGCGGCGTATTGGGCGGCGCGTTGGTCAGTGCTTTCAGTACACTTGATGTCACCGATTCCACCATTCAGGGGACCGGCGCGACCAGTTATGGGTTGCAGTTGCAGAGTGGGCACGCAAACGCGACCAACAGCACCATTGTCGGTGGGCAAAACGGTGTACTCATCGGACTTGACCCAAATGAGGTCCAACCCGCTGTACTCAACCTTACAAACACGACTGTCCAGGGAACAAGCGGTCCGGCAATTCTGGTGGATTTCGCCAATGCCTCTACGTCCACAGCTGCCATCACGCTTAACAACTCACGGTTAATTGCAGGAAACGACACCTTGCTGGATGTAAGAGGCGGTGCCGACACAACCATGGTGGTCAATGGCAGCACCTTGTCCGGCAATATCGTGTCTGACCAGAACAGTACGACTCGGCTGACGCTGCAAAATGATTCGGTGTTAACAGGTCGATTGGAAAACGTGGCCAGTGCAACCATTAACGACAGATCCAAATGGGTGTTGGTGGATAACAGCCAGGTTGAAAATCTGATTCTCAATAATGGCGGCTCTGTTGTTTTCGGTGCGGATAACGCGTTCTATCAATTGAATGTCACCAACCTCTCGGGCGATGGCCGGTTTGTGATGGGCACAGATTTCGCCACCGGGCAGACCGATCGGCTGGTTGTGTCGGGAAATGCCAGTGGGAACCATGAGTTGCTGATTTCCAGCAGCGGTGTGGACCCGGCAGCTGGCCAGCCTATTCGTGTGGTCGAAACCGCCGGTGGTGATGCCCGATTCTCTTTGTTCAATGGTGCAGTCGACCTGGGGGCCTTTTCCTATGGGCTGGCGAAAAGTGGTAATGACTGGATCCTCGATCCGACTACCCGGACGGTCAGCCCGGGCGCGCGCTCGGTGCTCGCACTCTTCAATACCGCCTCAACGGTTTGGTTAGGCGAGCTGACATCTTTACGCTCCCGCATGGGGGAACTGCGATACAGAAGTGGTAGCGCGGGCGCTTGGGGTCGTACGTATGGCAACAAGTACAATATCGCCGATGGCTCGGGTGTCGGTTATCAGCAAACCCAGCAAGGTTTCACATTGGGCGCAGACGCACCGTTACCCATCGGGGACGGTCATTGGCTGATAGGCGTGATGGCGGGGCAAAGCAAATCCGACCTGAACCTGGACGCCGGCACCTCGGGAGATGTGCAGAGCTACTATCTGGGTACCTATTTGACCTGGATTGATCCAGTAACCGGTCTCTATTTCGACGGTGTCCTGAAGGTCAATCGTTTTCGCAATGAAGCGAAAGTCAGTTTGAGCGATGGCACCCGAGCCAAAGGCGACTATGACAATACGGGGCTGGGTGGTTCGGTGGAGGTCGGGAAACATATAACCTTCGCCAACGGAAACTTCCTTGAACCCTTCACCCAATGGTCTGCGGTGGTCATTGAAGGCAAGAACTATTCCCTGGATAACGATTTACAGGCCGAAGGTGATCGTACCCGTTCCTTTATCGGTAAGGTCGGCGTGACCGCTGGGCGAAATATCGAGTTGAAGAATGGCGCTATGATTCAGCCCTACCTGCGGGCAGCATGGGCTCACGAGTTTTCCAAAAACAATGAGGTTCAGGTTAACAACAACGTGTTTAATAATGATTTGTCCGGTTCTCGTGCCGAGCTAGGTACAGGGGTTGCTGTGGCTGTGACCAAAAAATTACATATGCATGTTGACTTCGACTACAGCAACGGTAAAAATTTCGAGCAGCCTTACGGGGGAAGCGTTGGCGTTCGATATGAGTTTTAAATAATCCAGTTTGCTGATGAAATAAAAAAGGAAGCTTCGGCTTCCTTTTTTTTATCCTGGTTGTTTGAAAAGTCTACGCAGCGATGGATCGTGTGCGAGAACGACTGGACATTGCAGTATTCTTGTTAGCTGAAAACGTCATGTCTAATGTTAGTGTTTTGTCCACGTCATCGTCGTGGTTTTCAACAACAACGCTCGTTAGTGTTCCGGAAAAAACACCGGTGGTGACATCGTATTTCAATTCGGCCGKTCCCCCGTTTTGGGTGTAAATAACCGGTTTGTCCGGGACGCTATAGTCAGCAAAAGTGATGCGGACAATGTGTGAATTTGATGCCGCGTCGTAGGTGCCGTTGGGCTGTTCCTTGGAAAAGGACAGCGTGATTTCCTTTGTCGTGTGAGGAGGTGTCGTGGTGCGCTGCCGGGCAAACATGACGTAAGCGTCATTATGAAGAGGTGGGTAGGTGCGCTCGTATAGCTCAACCAGACCTGCTTCATACACGTCACTAGTGTTAATCGTTCCGACACAGGTCCCGGCCATTACTGCCTGCCTGGTTGTTGGTGTATTCATCTTCATTTATGCGTTCTCCACAGTCATGACAATAGATATCCCGCTATTAAAGGCAGATTCCGGGATAGCGTATAAAAGCGCTTATTGGACGCCGCTGTAAACTGTCAAACATGACAGTTTACAGCGGCGTGCCAGTGTGTTTTGTATTGCAGTTTAAGTAGCGGCATAACCCTTTTATTAGCCGAACCATACACTTAGCCACACAGAACATGCCAGGAGTAACCCCATGGACCGATTGAGATTTCGACACCATGCCAGCAGCGGGTCTATCAAGGGATGGCACCGATGGATAGTTAAACAAGCCAACGAAACGTGCCTTCTTTTACGGAAACCTTTTTATCGGGATCGCCTACGCCTTCGGCGTCGAACGAAAGACGGCCTTCAAGATGCTTGTCGGTAGGGTCGGATGCGAGGTACAGCTCCCCACTGATCGCTGTAAAAACCTCGGAAGACTGATTGGGTGTGACGTAAGCGGCGCGGATAAGTGCTTTGTCCTCGGCGAAACTGTACCGCCCTGCTTTTACGCCGTCCTTGATGAAGAGGGTGATACGGTGCTGCCTGGGTGGGAGCGGTTCCCAAACGGACTGATCCGCAGTGAGTGCCAGTTCTTGATTGACGTGTTTGACATTTATGGAATCAGACACGAATTTCTGGCTGATACCACCTGTCAAGGTCGCGGTGAGTTGACCTTGTTTAGTCCGCGGGAGGATATGTTTAGCATTCGTGATGCCAGTCAAGTCAAAGTTCGCATCGGTGATAGTGATGGTTTCACTTCCGAAACTCGCAGTGCAACGGAAAGAGCCTTTCATTCTTTGCTCGATAGCGAAATAAGCCACCGTGAGCGTTCCTTCAACCGACGTATACGGGCTATGGCCGCCGTCTACGTAACGCCAATACCTTGCTGTAGCCAGATCAGATGCTTTCATCTGATAGGTGCTGGTTTGGCCGTCCCCGGGAATGTCGCCTGGTACATACAGGTCAATGCCTTTGAACGCGTGTGGCTGGGAGGCAGGCCGTTGAGTTGCCCCCAAATACCAAAGGCCTTTGTCCTGGTCTTTGTAAAACTGCATTTCCAGGGGATCGCCAACGAAATGGCCATCGACATCGGTACTGGCAGTAAACGTACCGGTTGTTGAATGTTTCGACTCATCAGGTTTAGTAGAAAGCATGATGTTGCTCCTTGGCTAATGGATCCGGCAGGAAAAGGTTTCCTGCCTGCCCAAAACTATGCCAGGCGCAATCGCTGCGAAACTGTCAAAGATGACAGGTATAAAGGAATGGTCTGCTATCGCGCTTCGAAATCAATCATCAGAAAAGCCCCGCAGCGATGTTGATCGAAAACCCGAGAATCGCCGTATTGAACACAAAGCCGATCAGCGACTGCGCCAGCACAATTTTGCGCATCTCCCGCGTTGCCACGCTGACATCCGAGGTCTGCACCGCGACGCCGATGGTGAACGAGAAGTACAGGAAGTCCCAGTAATCAGGGTTGTCCAGCCCCTCCGCAAAGCGTAACGCCAAGTCTTTGCCGTCCCACGTGTAAAACAAACGGGCGTAGTGCACGCTGAAAATCACCCCGATCAGCAGCCACGAACCGATGACGCTTAGTGCGGTAAATCCGTAATGCAGCCACTTGCGAGTGGTGTCCAGGTCTGTGCTGCCAGCCAGTTCGTAGGTGATGGTGGCCAGGCTGGCAAGCGCTGCGATGCACACCACCAACAGGACCAGCCCGGCGTTTTCGTCTTCGATCTCGGCGATGCGCTTCACATCTGGCGCCTTGGCGCGGACTGCGAGCCACAGCATCAGGATCAAATAAGTCCAGACCCCGACATTCCAGCCGACGAGAATTTTACCAACGACTGTATCGGCAGGCACCAGAATGCTTGTCGCCACCCCCAGGATGGTGGCGGCAGACAGGCGAGGGTGGGTGCGGGCGAGGAAGGGCATGGAGGCTCGATGCGTCAGGGCTTTGCAAATACCTTAGCCCAGTGCAGTCGGTTGTGACCACAACCCTGAAGCCGATGCAAAACACTGTGGGAGCGAGCCTGCTCGCGATGGCGGTATAACAGCCAACAGTGATGTTGAATGTTATGGCCTCTTCGCGGGCAAGTCGGATCGCCGCACCGCCGCTCCGACAGGGGAAATGTTGTTGGTCAGGTGGTTTTATGGCGCTTGCGCACCAACTTCATCACCACCACAAAAAACACCGGCACAAACACCACCGCCAGCGTCGCCGTGATCATCCCGCCAATCACCCCCGTACCAATCGCTTGCTGACTCGCCGAGCTGGCCCCGGTGGCAATTGCCAATGGCACCACGCCGAGGATAAACGCCAGCGACGTCATCACAATCGGCCGCAGTCGCAAGCGCGCGGCTTGCAGTGTTGCATCGATCAGATCATGACCTTCGTCATACAGGCTCTTGGCGAATTCAATGATGAGGATCGCGTTCTTCGCCGACAACCCGATGATGGTGATCAGCCCGACCTTGAAGAATACATCGTTGGGCATCCCGCGAAGGGTCACGGCCAATACCGCGCCGAGCACACCCAGCGGCACCACCAGCAGCACCGAGGTCGGAATCGACCAGCTCTCATACAATGCCGCCAGGCACAGGAACACGATCAGCAACGACAGGCCGAGCAGAATCGGCGCCTGACTGCCGGACAAGCGTTCCTGCAAAGACAACCCGGTCCATTCCTGACCCAATCCCGCCGGGCCCAGTGCAACCAGTCGCTCGATTTCCGCCATGGCTTCGCCGGTACTGTGGCCCGGTGACGGTTCGCCGGAAATGGCGATGGCGGGGTAACCGTTGTAGCGGGTCAGTTGCGCCGGGCCCTGGGTCCATTTGGCCTGGACGAAGGCCGACAACGGCACCATTTTCCCCGCGTTGTTGCGCACGTGCATCTTCAACAGATCGGCCACCTGGCTGCGTTGATCGCCTTCGGCCTGCACCACCACCCGCTGCATGCGCCCCTGATTGGGAAAGTCGTTGATGTAAGCCGAACCGACGGCGGTGGACAGCGCATTACCGATGTCGGCAAAGGACACGCCCAGCGCATTGGCTTGCTTGCGGTCGACTTCCAGTTGCACTTGCGGCGCTTCGGCCAAAGCACTTTCACGCACGTTCATCAGGATCGGGCTTTTCTCGGCAGCGGCGAGCAGTTCACTGCGTGCCTGCATCAGCGTGGCATGGCCAAGGCCTCCACGGTCCTGCAAGCGGAACTCGAAACCGCTGGAAGTGCCGAGGCCGTCAACCGGCGGTGGCAGAACGGAGAAAACCACGGCGTCCTTGATCTGACTCAATGCGACATTGGCCCGGTCGGCAATCGAACTCGCTGAATCGTCACTGTCGCGTTCAGACCAGTCCTTGAGTGTGGCAAAAGCCAGCGCGGCGTTCTGCCCGCTGCCCGAAAAGCTGAAGCCAAGAATGATGGTGCTGTCGCCAATGCCCGGTTCCGTGGCGTTATGCGCTTCTATCTGTTCAACCACCTGCACCGTCCGGTTCTTGCTTGCACCGGGTGGCAGTTGAATGTCGGTGATGGTGTAACCCTGGTCCTCGACCGGCAGGAACGAGGAGGGTAGGCGACTGAAACACACCGCCAGACCGATCAGCAGCACGCCATAGATCAGCAGGTAACGCCCGCTGCGTTTCAGTGCGTAGGCGACCCAACGTTGATAGCGTTCGGTCAAACGGTCAAAACCCCGATTGAACCAGCCGAAGAAACCGCTTTTCTCGTGATGCTCACCCTTGGCAATCGGCTTCAGCAGTGTCGCGCACAACGCCGGGGTCAACGTCAGCGCAAGAAACGCGGAGAACAGGATCGAGGTGGCCATGGACAACGAGAACTGCCGGTAAATCACCCCGACCGAACCTTGCATGAACGCCATCGGAATAAACACCGCCACCAGTACCAGCGTGATGCCGATGATCGCTCCGGTGATCTGCTTCATGGCCTTGCGCGTCGCCTCCTTGGGCGACAGGCCTTCGGTGGCCATGATGCGCTCGACGTTCTCCACCACCACAATGGCGTCGTCCACCAGAATACCGATGGCCAGTACCATACCGAACATGGTCAGCACGTTGATCGAGAACCCCAGCGCCAACATGGTCGCGAACGTGCCCATCAGCGCCACCGGCACCACCAGCGTCGGGATCAGCGTATATCGGATGTTTTGCAGGAACAGAAACATCACCGCAAACACCAACAGCATCGCCTCGCCAAGGGTGTAAACCACTTTGGTGATCGAGACCTTGACGAAGGGCGAGGTGTCGTAAGGGATCTTGTATTCCACGCCGGCCGGGAAGTAGCGCGACAGTTCGTCCATCTTCGCGCGCACCAGCGTGGCGGTGCTCAGGGCATTGGCCCCCGGCGCCAGTTGCACGCTGACAGCGGTCGACGGTTTGCCGTTCAGGCGGGTAGAGAAATTGTATTCCTGGCTGCCGATCTCGACCCGTGCGACATCGCCGATGCGCACGGTAGAGCCATCGGGGCTGGCCTTGAGGACGATGTCAGCAAATTCTTGCGGCGTCGACAACTGGCCCTTCACCAAAATGGTCGCGGTGATTTCCTGTGTGGTGCGGGTCGGCAGGTCGCCGATGCTGCCAGCGGACACCTGGGCGTTTTGCGCGACAATGGCCGCGTTGACGTCGGCCGGGGTCAGGTTGAAACCGATCAGCTTCTGCGGGTCGATCCAGATGCGCATGGCCCGTTCGGCACCATACAACTGCGCCTTGCCGACGCCGTCCAGGCGCTTGATCTCGTTCATCACGTTGCGCGCCAGGTAATCGCTGAGCGCCACGTCGTCGAGCTTGCCGTCGCTGGAGGTGAGGGTGACCAATAGCAGGAAGCCGGCGGAGACTTTTTCTACTTGCAGGCCTTGCTGAATGACCGCTTGCGGCAGCCGCGACTCCACCACCTTGAGGCGGTTTTGCACATCGACCTGAGCCATTTCCGGGTCAGTGCCCGGTTGGAACGTGGCCTTGATGGTGGCGCTGCCAAGGCTGCTTTGCGACTCGAAGTACAGCAAATGATCGGCACCGTTGAGTTCTTCCTCGATCAGGCTGACCACGCTCTCGTCCACGGTCTGCGCCGAAGCGCCAGGGTACACGGCGTAAATTTCGATTTGCGGCGGCGCGACGTCGGGGTACTGCGCCACCGGTAACTGCGGAATGGCCAGTGCGCCGGCCAGCAGGATGAACAAGGCAACCACCCAGGCAAATACCGGGCGATCAATAAAGAACTGCGGCATAAAAAAGCGTCCTGCTTACTGACCAGAAACCTGGGCAAGTGGAAGAGGGGTACTGTCGATCTGGACCTGCTCACCGGGGCGTGCGTGTTGCAGGCCTTCGATGACAATGCGGTCGCCAGGCTTGAGACCGCCGGTGACGATCCAGCGATCGTCCTGCACCGCGCCCAGTTCAACCGGTTGCAAGCCAACGCGCTCCTCGGCGTCGAGCAGCAACACTTGCGCAATACCGGCGCTGTCACGCTGGATCGCCCGTTGCGGCACGCTGATGCCTTGCTGGTTCACCGCTTGCTCGAGGCGTACACGGACGAAACTGCCGGGTAGCAAGTCGAGGTCCGGGTTGGGGAACTCGCTGCGCAGGATGATCTGGCCAGTGCCGGGGTCCACGGTAATGTCGGTGAACAGCAGCTTGCCCGGTAGCGGGTAGAGGCTGCCGTCGTCCTGGATCAACGTGGCTTTGGCTTGACCCTGACCGACTTGCTGCAACTGGCCGGAGCGGAAGGCCCGGCGCAGGTCGTTGAGTTCGCGGGTCGACTGGGTCAGGTCGGCATGAATGGGGTTGAGCTGCTGAATCAGCGCCAGTGGCGTGGTTTCGTTCTGCCCGACCAGCGCGCCTTCGGTCACCAGTGCACGGCCGACGCGCCCGGAAATCGGCGCGGTGACCGTGGCGTAACCGAGGTTGAGTTTCGCCCGCTCCACGGCCGCTTTGTTGGCGGCGACATCCGCTGCGGTTTGCCGCACGTTGGCACGGGCGTTGTCGTAATCCTGGCCGCTGATGGCGTTGCCTTCGATCAACTGGGCATAACGCTGCTCTTGCAGACGGGCCTGGAACGCATTGGCCTCGGCTTTGCGCAACGCGGCTTCGGCGCTGTCCAGGTCAGCCTTGAACGGGGCCGGATCGATACGGAACAGCACGTCGCCTTTTTTCACATCGCTGCCTTCATTGAAGGTGCGTTGCAGCACGACGCCGGCGACACGGGCGCGGACTTCGGCCATCCGTGGCGCAGCAATCCGCCCGCTGAGTTCGCTGGTGATCGACAGAGGCCGGGCTTCGATGGTTTCGATACGCACGGTGGCCAGCGGTGCCTGTTCTTCGGCGTTGGAGGACTTGTCACAGGCGCTCAGCGTCAGCACCAGTGCAAGCAGGCCGAACGCGGCAAGCAGATTCTTTGACATGGAAATACCCCAATATTGACCCCCCGCATCCTACGGGGAGCCGACGAGGGTAGCGGTGAAGCTTTGTTGGTGCTGTGTGAAATTGTGTAAGGGTTTTGCTCAGGCGGGGGTGAGGGCGTATATCCTTCGCAGCTTGAAACTTTTTGCGACGGTCAGGCCGCTTTCGCCGGCAAGCCGGTCTCGCTCCCACAGGTGATTGGGGCTGTTCACAGAATCTGTGTTCACACCAAATCCCTTGTGGGAGCGAGACCGGCTTGCCGGCGAAAGCGGACTATCAGTCGCCACTGCACTTTCTGGAAACACCCATGCCCAACATCCTCTTGGTCGAAGACGACACCGCGCTCTCCGAACTGATCGCCAGCTACCTGGAACGCAACGGCTATTCAGTCAGCGTGATCAGCCGTGGCGACCACGTGCGTGAGCGCGCGCGGGTCAATCCCCCGGACCTGGTGATCCTCGACCTGATGCTGCCGGGCCTCGACGGTCTGCAAGTCTGCCGCTTGCTGCGCGCAGATTCGGCCACGCTGCCGATCCTGATGCTCACCGCCCGCGACGACAGCCACGATCAAGTCCTGGGCCTGGAAATGGGCGCCGATGATTACGTCACCAAGCCCTGCGAGCCCCGTGTTTTGCTGGCCCGCGTACGCACGCTGTTGCGCCGCAGCAGCCTTGGCGAGCCGCAGGCCGTCAACGACCGTATCCTCATGGGCAACCTGTGCATCGACCTGTCCGAGCGCACCGTGACCTGGCGCGAGCAACTGGTCGAGCTGTCCAGCGGCGAGTACAACCTTTTAGTGGTGCTGGCTCGTCATGCCGGCGAAGTGCTGAGCCGCGACCAGATCCTGCAACGCCTGCGCGGCATCGAGTTCAACGGCACCGACCGCTCGGTGGATGTGGCGATTTCCAAGTTGCGGCGCAAATTCGACGACAACGCGGGCGAGGCGCGCAAGATCAAGACCGTGTGGGGCAAGGGTTACCTGTTCAGCCGTTCAGAGTGGGAATGCTGAGACGATGTTCAGGATTCTGTTTCGCCTGTACCTGGTGACCATCGTTTCGTTCAGCGCGGCGATTTATCTGGTGCCAGACCTGGTGATCAAGGTTTTCCATGAGCGCTTCGTCACCTACAACCTCGACTATTCGCGCGGCTTGCAAACCCTCATCGTCAAACAATTCCACGCCGTGCCCGAAGCGCAATGGCCGGCAATGGCGGTCGAGATGGACAAGGATTTCGCCCCGCTACACATCGTGTTGACGCGCAATGACGATCCCGATTTCACCCTGTTCGAGCGCGAAAGCCTGCAGCGAGGCGAGAACGTGGTGCGCATCGGCGACTGGGGCTGGCGCACCCTGGCCGTGGCGCCGCTGAACGAGCAATTGGTCGTACAAATGGTTGTGCCGCCGGACCCAATGGACGTCAGCCTGTTGTACTGGAGCATCAACGTGCTGATCGGTGCGACCATGCTCGCGTGCCTGCTGCTGTGGCTGCGCCCACACTGGCGCGATCTGGAACGCCTCAAGCGCACCGCCGAACGTTTCGGCAAAGGCCTCTTGAGCGAGCGCACGCAGATTTCCCGACACTCCAACATCGGCAGCCTGGCCAACGTCTTCGACACCATGGCCGGCGACATCGAAAACCTGCTGAACCAGCAGCGCGACTTGCTCAATGCGGTGTCCCACGAACTGCGCACGCCGCTGACCCGTCTGGACTTCGGCCTGGCCCTGGCACTGTCCGACGATTTGCCCACGGCCAGCCGCGAGCGCTTGCAAGCGTTGGTCGCGCACATCCGCGAACTCGATGAGTTGGTCCTGGAGTTGCTGTCCTACAGCCGCCTGCAAAACCCGGCACAGTTGCCGGAACAGATTGAAGTGTCGCTGGATGAGTTTATCGACAGCATCCTGGGGAGCGTTGATGAAGAACTGGAGTCGCCGCACGTCGTGATGGACGTGCGGCTTCACGGCCAACTCGAACGCTTCACGCTTGACCCGCGCCTGACCGCCCGCGCGATTCAAAACCTGCTGCGCAATGCCATGCGCTATTGCGAAAAACGCATTCAGATTAGTGTGCAAGTGTGCGCGAAGGGCTGTGAGATATGGGTGGATGACGATGGGATCGGCATTCCGGATGATGAGCGGGAGCGGATCTTCGAACCGTTTTATCGGCTGGATCGCAGTCGGGATCGAGCGACGGGTGGTTTTGGCCTGGGACTGGCGATCAGCCGTCGGGCGCTGGAAGCGCAAGGTGGCACACTGACAGTCGAACCGTCGCCTCTGGGCGGCGCACGGTTCCGTTTGTGGTTGCCCACTCAAACCTGACGCCTTCTTTGTAGCAGCTGCCGAGCCCGCGAGGCTGCGTTCGAGGACACAGTCCTCGTAAAATCAGGCAACCGGTTATTTCAGAAAAACCACACAACCCCGATTCGCGAGGACTACGTCCTCGAACGCAGCCTCGCGGGCTCGGCAGCTGCTACAGGCTACGTGCTAAACCGGGTTCGCAACAATTTCGCCATGTCCTCCAGCTCCGACGCCGGGTTGTGTCCGATCAGCATCCAGGCGTGTTCCATGTCTGCCCAGTACACGACGTTCATGCCATGCCGGCGTTCGCGGGCGAAGTGTCGACTGCCGCTGTTGGAGCGGGTCGCACACAGCGCAATCGGGCCATGCACCGGGTCGAGGTAGGTTATCTGCGCAATGGGCACACCCTCGTATTCAAGGATTTGAGCGCGCCGGAATTCGGACCGTGGCAGTAGCAGTTTTGCCGGCGACAGGTTCAGGCCCAGGCGCGTGTCGATGACTTGCAGTTGCGCCCTTTGCGTGGATTCATCGCTGGGTAAGTGCTCCAGGGTTTCGGGCACGTAGAGCGACATGTAATCCGCCACCAGCCCGCGCCAATTGGGCTTTTGTTGGCTCGATTGCCAACTGAGGAACAAACGGTCCGCCACCACGCTGCCGACCACCAGACTGGCCGCGGCCGCGAGAAACCAGCGGCGATTCATCGACGGGCGCTCAGGGGACGGTAATCTGTCGAGCATGAGCTGCAATCGGTCCCGGGGCGCCTGTTGGCCCATTTCGGCATAAGCCTCCTTGAACGGCAGGCTGCTGCGGGCCAGCCATTGCAGGCGCAGGTTGAGCGTCGAGTCTTCGGCGAGGGCCGTGTCGATGCGAGTGCGTTGTTCGACATCGAGTTGGTCGTCGAGATAGGCCACGAGTTGCTCGTCTGAGGGTGTGGCGCGATCGTTCATCGACGTTCTCCCGTGAAAGGGTTCGGTACGGCATGCAGCGGTGGATATTCGGCCAGTTTTACCCGTGCAGCGGCCAGCCGGCTCATGACCGTGCCAATAGGCACTTGCAGCACCTCGGCGACTTCGCGGTACGACAAACCTTCGACGTACGCCAGGTACACCGTTTCGCGTTGGGTTTCGGGCAACGCGTCCACTCGCCGGATCACTTGAGCCGCGCGCACATGGGTTTGCGCCGCGTGCTCGCCGTCAAACGACAACTGGCTTTCGGCATCCACCAATCCCTGACCCTGGCGTACCCGTCGGGAGCGTACTTCGTTGAGCCAGATCGAATGCAGAATGCTCAGCAGCCAGCGGTCCATGCGCGTCTCGGGGTCAAACTGCCCGGCACGTTCAAGCGCCCGCACGCAGGTCGACTGCACCAGGTCTTCGGCCACATGTCGTTGCCGGGACAACAACAAGCCATAGCGCCACAAACGCGCTAAATGCTGGCCCAGTTCGGCCCTGATTGTTTGATCGCTGGCGATGGCGACCTCCGTCTGTACTAGGTGTCAGGTTTTCGATGAATCGTTAATGGCTTCGGCCAGGTCCTGGTATTCCTCGCAGGTGCTGCCGCAGATCGATTTGATGTGCTGCAACTGTTCTTGAGCCAGGTCCAGCCGTCCTTTGATCACATACGCTTCGCCGAGGTATTCGCGTACTTTCGCATACCGCGGGTCGAGTTTGACCGATTGCAGGTAGTAACCGATGCCTTCGTCGGTGCGCCCCAGTTTACGCGTGGCGTAACCGCGATAGTTCAAGGCTTTGGCAGTATTTGGTTCTTTTAGCGTATCGAGCAGGGCCAAGGCTTCTTCGTAACGACCGTCCTTGGCCAGACGATAGGCGTAATTGGTGCGGTCGTCGTCCGGCACCAGACTGCTGGTTTGTTTGAGGCATTTTTGCGATCTGGAGTCGAAGACCTGACCTTTAGGGCAGTTGGGTTTGGCGGGCGCGTCATCGTCGCCATGGGCCACGGCCAGCGAACTGGTCAGCGCAGCCGTCAGACAACCGGCAAGCAGCAGCGGGGCGGTGAAAACAACAAAGCGCGCGTTCATGGGCAAGGCTCCAAGGGTTACGGGTTTCGGTTAAAACCACGATCGTTTTGGGTCATGTAATAAGAACACCGCAGTGAGAACAATTATTCATTTCTATCTGGCGATTTTTGCAAGGAAAACGCAAACCCTGGCGCTATGTTCGACAGCATTATTATCCCGGTGCCTTCGTTGGCGTTTGTGGGGTGAAGGGCGGTTAAATCGGCGGTGTGGCCTTCGCGAGCAGGCTCGCTCCCACACAAATCCCCTGTAGGAGCGAGCCTGCTCGCGAAAGGGCCGACCCAGACACCACAAAACTCTGCCGAGTCCCGTTTTTGGCCGAACCACTGCCTTACTCCCCCCACCCATGCCTTGTTATAGTCCGGGCCTCATTTTTTGCCCGGTAAAAGGATCACTGCATGTCTCAGTACACTGCGTTCACCGTCGAACTCGCCGACAACATCGCCCATGTGCAGATCAACCGCCCGGAAAAGATCAACTCGATGAACGCCGCGTTCTGGAGCGAGATCATCGAGATTTTCCAGTGGGTCGACGACACCGACGAAGTTCGCGTGGTAGTCCTCAGCGGCGCCGGCAAGCATTTCTCCTCCGGCATCGACCTGATGATGCTGGCCGGCGTAGCCAATGAACTGGGCAAGGATGTCGGTCGCAACGCGCGCCTGCTGCGCCGCAAGATCCTCGCCCTGCAAGCCTCCTTCAACGCTGTCGATAATTGCCGAAAACCGGTACTGGCCGCGATTCAGGGCTATTGCCTGGGTGGGGCGATTGATCTGATCGCCGCGTGTGACATGCGTTACGCCGCCGAAGACGCGCAATTCTCCATCAAGGAAATCGACATCGGCATGGCGGCCGACGTCGGTACGTTGCAACGCTTGCCGCGCATCATCGGTGACGGCATGCTGCGTGAACTGGCTTACACTGGTCGCACCTTTGGCGCCGACGAAGCGCGCAACATCGGCCTGGTCAATCGCGTCTACAGCGACAGCGCCAGCCTGCTGGATGGCGTCATGAGCATTGCCTGGCAAATCGCCAGCAAGTCACCGATTGCGGTCACCGGTACCAAAGAGATGATCAGTTACATGCGCGACCATCGCATCGATGACGGCCTCGAATACGTCGCCACCTGGAACGCCGCCATGCTGCAATCCACTGACTTGCGCGTGGCCATGGCTGCCCATATGAGCAAACAGAAACCCGAATTTCTGGATTGATTAAAAATGACTTCACGCTGGACCACCGCAGTACTGGACACTGATCAACCCGGCGGCTGGGCCGTGGCCCGCAGCCCGGAAGGCTTCCTGTTCGATGACAATGGCGCACTGTTTCCGCGCGAATGGCTCAAGCGTCAGGACCTGTCGATTCTCGCCGAGCATGGCATTGGCCATCTGGACGGAGAGGCGGTCTATCTGCTGGAACTGCGCAGTTCCAGCGACGTTGCGGGTTGCAACTGGAAAGGTCTGCGGGCGTTCATGCTTGAAGGCGATCACACGGTGTACAAGGTGCTTGGTTACGCCGCGCAGATTGGCACCTGGTACCGTGAGCATCGCTTTTGTGGCAACTGCGGTCAGGCGGCAACGCAAGTTCCGCGTGAGCGGGCTATGTACTGCGAACCGTGTGATTTGCGCTATTACCCGCGCATTTCGCCGAGCATGATCGTGCTGGTGACCCGTGGCGATGAAGTGTTGCTGGCCCGTTCGCCGCGTTTCGTCAGTGGGGTCTACAGCACGCTGGCCGGGTTTGCCGAACCGGGTGAGTCGGCAGAGGATTGCCTGATTCGCGAGGTTCGCGAGGAAGTGCAGATCGAGGTCAAGAACATCCAGTATCTGGGCAGCCAGTGCTGGCCGTTCCCGCATTCGATGATGCTGGGTTTCCATGCCGAGTACGCCGGTGGCGAGATTGTCTGTCAGGAAGACGAAATCGAAGACGCCCAGTGGTTCAACGTTCACGCGCTGCCGCCGTTGCCGGCATCGCGCTCGATTGCCCGTTACCTGATTGATGTCTATGTGGCGCGGCGCTTAGGCCACGCTGAACCAGTGCTGCCAGGCTAAGCGTACGGTCAAGCCCAGCACCACGGTGATGAACACCGGTCGAATGAACTTCGCGCCGCCACTGATGGCGGTGCGAGCCCCGAAGAACGCACCGACCATCACCGACAGGCCCATGCTCAGGCCGATGATCCAGTCCACCTGCCCGGAAAACACAAACACCGACAGCGCCGCAATGTTGCTGACGAAGTTCATGCTGCGCGCCACGCCGCTGGCCTTCACCAGATCGATGGGGTACATCAGCAGGCTGCTGACGGTCCAGAACGCACCCGTGCCGGGTCCGGCCACGCCGTCGTAGAAACCGAGGCTGAAACCTTGGGTCGATTGCCACTTTTTCTTGATCGGTGCATCGCTGTCCAGCGGTGCCTTGGGTGTGCCGCCGAACAACAGATACACGCCGCAGGCGAAGACGATCACCGGGAGCATTTTGTTCAGCCACTCGGCCGGCAAGTAATGCGCGACCACGGCGCCGGTTAATGCGCCGATCAGTGTGCCGACGATGGCGTGCACCCACTGCCGGGGATGGAACAGCTTGCGACGGTAGAAGGTAAAACTGGCGGTGGCCGAGCCGAAGGTCGAACTCAACTTGTTGGTGCCCAGCACCAGATGCGGCGGCAGGCCGGCGGTCAGCAGTGCCGGGGTGGTCAGCAGACCGCCACCCCCGGCAATCGCGTCGATGAAACCGGCAATAAAGGCAACAACGGCCAGAATGGCCAAAGTGGTGAGGTCAACGCTGAGTTCGAAAGGCATGGAATCGGCTTATTCGGCGGGGTGCAGGAAAGGGCTGCGGGGAAGGGCCGGTATCTTACCTAGATCCGACTTCTGCGGCGACCCGTCTGGATCCCACATTGGATCTATGCCTCACCCGAATCCCTGTAGGAGCCGGGCTTGCCCGCGATGGCGATGTCACAAGCAACTGAAGTGTTGAATGTGGTACCGCCATCGCGGGCAAGCCCGGCTCCTACAGGATCCTATAGACCGAGGTCAGACAGCCCTGGGTGATCATCCGGCCGGCGCCCCAGCGGCCAGTGGTATTTGCGCTCGCTTTCCTTGATCGGCAGGTCGTTGATGCTGGCAAACCGATTGGCCATCAGCCCGTTCTCGTCGAACTCCCAGTTTTCGTTGCCGTAGGAGCGGAACCAGTTGCCCGAGTCGTCGTGCCATTCATAGGCATAACGCACAGCGATTCGGTTGCCGGTGAAGGCCCAGAGTTCCTTGATCAAGCGATAATCCAGTTCCTTGGCCCATTTGCGGGTCAGGAAACTTTTGGCTTCTTCACGGTTGTTTGCGAACTCGGCGCGGTTACGCCATTTGGTGTCCAGGGTGTAAGCCAGCGACACGCGTTCCGGGTCGCGAGAGTTCCAGCCGTCTTCGGCCAAGCGAACTTTTTCGATGGCCGATTCACGGGTGAAGGGCGGTAATGGAGGACGAACTTCAGCGTTAGACATGTATAGTCTCCCAGTAAAATTAAAGTTCAAACACGTTGTCGGGCTTATATGAAGTGTTACAAGTCCAATAACTTTCGCGCCATGCATTGCGCATTATCGGCAGCACTGTGATCACCCATGACAAGCGCCACGGTAATGGCACCGTCGATCAGGATCAGCAGCTGTTTGGCCAGCGTGTCCGGGTCGGTAGCGCCATGTTCGGTGCAGAGCTCGCGCACGTAGTCGAGCAGCTTTTGTTTGTGTTCTTTGGCGACCAGGCGAACCGGGTCTTGCGGGTCGCCGGTTTCGCCGCTGGTGTTGATGAAGGCGCAACCGCGGAAGCCTTCCGAGGTGAACCAGCCCTTGAGCACGGTAAACAGGTTGAGCAGCCGGTCGGCGGGTGTTTCAGCCTGATCGACGGCGTTCTTGTACCAGTGCATCCAGCGTACATCGCGGCGTTGCAGGGCCGCGACAGTCAGTTCTTCCTTGTTGGCGAAGTAGCGGTAAATACTTTTTCTGGAGACGCCAGCGGTTTTCACCAGAAGGTCCATGCCGGTGGCCGCGATGCCACTTTTGTAGATCAACTTTTCGGTGACATCCAGAATGATGTCGCGTGTGTCGTTGCTGGTTAATTTGTTCATGTGGCGAACAGTAGAACGATCGTTCTCCTTGGTCAACCTAAAATTTTATCGCCTGGAATGCCGCCATCGCGAGCAGGCTCGCTCCCACAGGGGATCGCATTTCAAATGTGGGAGCGAGCCTGCTCGCGAAGGGGCCCTCAACAACACCGGAAGACCCGAACCGATCCATGGTGTAAGCTCATGAATTCTCTGGATTCGACCCACTGCGAGCCCTATGCCGTCGCTTTTCAAACGCTCTCTGCTGCCCAAACTGCGCAGTTYTCCGCTGACCGCCGATGCCGTCACCATCCTTTCCGGCGCTGCCGAGTTTCGTCGTTGCCTGCTGGAGAAAATCGCCCAGGCCACGCACCGCATCTATATCGTCGCGCTGTATCTGCAACAGGATGAGGCCGGCCAGGAAATTCTCGATGCCTTGCACGCCGCCAAACTCGCGCGTCCGGAACTGGACGTAGTCGTGGTGGTGGACTGGCTGCGCGCCCAGCGCGGTCTGATTGGTGCCGGCAAGCAACCCGGCAACTCGGCGTGGTATCAGGAAGCGACCCGCACCCGTGCAAGTGAAGTGCCGGTGTATGGCGTACCGGTGCAAACGCGCGAACTGTTCGGCGTGCTGCATTTGAAGGGCTTCGTGATCGATGATTGCGTGATTTACAGCGGTGCGAGCCTGAACAACGTTTACCTGCACAAATTCGATAAATACCGATTCGACCGATATCACGTACTGCAGAACCAGGCGCTGGCCAATTCTATGCAGCATCTGATCCAGCACGGTTTCATTGCGTCCAAAGCCGTGCACCGTCTCGATTTGCCGAACCTGCCGACCACCCGTAGCCTGCGCCACGACATCGGCGACTTGCGTAGCCGACTCAAGCACGCGACGTACGACACCACGGCGGGCACCACGCTGAAGGGCGGTTTGTCGGTTAGCCCGTTGCTTGGAGTTGGCAAGAACAATCCATTGAACCGGGTGATTTGCGAGTTGATCGCCAGTGCCCAGCACCAACTGACCATCTGCACGCCGTACTTCAACCTGCCGTTGGCAGTGACCCGGGAAATCAACCGGGCGCTGGGTCGGGGCGTGAAGGTCGACATTGTGGTCGGCGACAAAACCGCCAACGATTTCTACATCCCGCCGAGCGAGCCGTTCAAGGTGATCGCAGCGCTGCCGTATCTGTACGAGATCAGCCTGCGACGCTTTGCCAAAAAGCATCAGCACAGCATCGACAGCGGCAAACTGAACCTGCATTTGTGGCGTGATGGCGACAACACCTATCACCTCAAAGGTATGTGGATCGACCAGCGCTATACCTTGCTGACCGGCAACAACCTCAACCCGCGGGCCTTCCGTCTTGATTTGGAAAACGCGCTGCTGATCGATGACCCGAAGGGCGAATTGCTTGAGCCACGCAAGGCCGAACTGGTCGAAATTTTCCAGAACACCAGCCGCATCGAGCGTTACCAGGACCTCGAAACGCTGCTGGACTACCCGCCGGCCGTGGCCAAGTTCCTTACGCGCGTCAGTCGGGTGCGGATTGAGCGTTTGCTCTATCGGATTCTGTAACGCTTAACGCTGCCGGGGGCTTTGGCCACAGGGCCACCAATAGCAGCAGCGCAGCGGCCACCAGGTAGGGCAGGCGTGGTTCGAGGTCATAGATCAACGTGGCCGCCAACGGCCCGATGACCACGCCAAACCCTTGCGCCGCGCCAATGGAGCCTGCGGTCGCGCCTTGCTCCGAGGCGTCCACGGCATTCGCTGCCAGTGCGGCGAATGACGGAAAAACCAGCCCCATTCCGCCCGCCGAAACGAAAAAGCACAGCCACAAACCCCACGCGGTATTCGCAAGGATGCTGCCAGCAAATCCCACGGATGCCACCAGCGCACCGGCGCGGATCAACCGCAGCGGCGGCCATTCGAGACGGCGCACCACCAATTGCGCAAAGATCAATGCAAAACCGACCATGGTCAGCGCAATGCCCGCCGTTTGCGCGGCGTCGGCCGGGCTCATGCCGAGCCGGTCCAGGGCGAAGAAACCGACGGTGATCTGCGCGATCGACACACACAGCATCGCCACAAATGCGACCGCCATAGGCCGGCGCAGGCGTGGGTCGTTCAGGCGCACCTTGCGCGGTGCTTGCCGCAGGTGCAGTTCCTGGCCCTTGAGCTTGAAGCGCAACACCAGAAAGGCCAGCAACGGCAGGACGGCCATGGCATAGAACGGCAGGCTCAAACTGAAACGCGACAGCAACGCGGCGATGGCCGGCCCGATCACCAGGCCGCAGGCGTTGGCGGCGCCCAAAGCCGCCATGGCTTTGGCACGGTGTTGCGGTTCGATGTTGTCAGCAATCAATGCGTTGCCACCCACCGGGATCGCTGCGTAGAACACGCCGATCAATCCGCGCCCGATCATCAAGCCGATAAACCCCAGCAGTGCCGACGGCAGTAAGCGCAAGGACGCGTCGATGAACAGGCACAAGGCCCAATAGGCGAGGGTGAAGCCAGCTGTGGCGATCAATAGAATACGTCGCCGACCATAGCGGTCACTGGCCTGGCCCCAAGGGCGGGCGAGCAGCATCCAGATCACCCCGGACACCGTCACCGCCGCACCGGCCTGCCAGGTGGCAAGGCCCAGTACCCGGGCAATCGGGCCGATCAGCGAGACGAACGCCATCATCGACATGGAGCAGGCCATGTTGGCAACCATTAAGGGGCGCAGGTCGAAGGCGGGGGTGGTCATGGGTGAGTCTTCCGTGAGCTTTTATAGTTTGCGGGAGATGGTAGCGCGGGTTAGGTGCAAGCTGGAGGAATATCGGTGGCAGTGATAATGCCATCGCGGGCAAGTCGAATCGTCGCACCGCCGCTCCTACAGGAGTTCTGGCCCACAGCGGATCTCCTACAGGGAGCTGCGTGCGGTAAGATGCCCGCACTCAAAAAACAACAAGGCTCACCGCGCTCAATGTCGGAAAAAGACACCATCTCCATTCAACTGGTGCGCGAAGCGCTGCTGCAAAGTTGCGCCCCCGGCCAGGCCACCGAAGAGGTGTTGAACAAGGTCGGTATCGAACCAGCGCTGCTGCAAAACGCCAATGCCCGCGTCCCGGCCACCGCGTATGCGCGGCTCTGGCGCTTACTGGCCCGGCGCGGCGACGACGAGTTTTTTGGCATGGACCCGCGCAAGCTCAAGTCCGGCAGCCTGGAGTTTCTGTGCCGCTGTTCGATGGTCCAGCCGAGCCTTGGCGCCGGGCTGACGTCAGGCCTGAGCTTTCTGTCGTTAATGCTTGAACACATGCCCGCGCAACTGGTTCGCCAACAAAGCCTGGCCGAAATCGTGTTGTTGGAAGACGACCAGGACCCGCGCCGCGCCTTTACCTATTTCACCTATTGGATGATCGTTCATGGCGTTGCCTGCTGGCTGGCTGGACGGCGGATACCGATTCTGGCGGTAGAGTTACGCTGTGCGGCGCCGGATTTTTGCGATGACTATCAGGTGATGTTCTCCGAGAACCTGCGCTTTGACCGGCCGCGCACCCGGATGATTTTCTCGGCCGACTGCCTGGATTTGCCGATCAAGCGCAGCGCTGAAGAACTCAAGCGCTTTCTGGCCCATGCACCGGCCAATATTCTGGTCAAGTACCGTGATCCAGAGAGCCTGGCAAGCCGGATCAAACACGATTTGCGGCAACTCCCCGCCGCACAGTGGCCGGAAACCGAGCCGCTGGCGCAGCAACTGTGCATGTCGGCCTCGACCTTACGCCGGCGCCTGGCGGAGGAAGGGCAGACCTATCAAGGGCTCAAGGACAGCGTGCGCAAGGAACTGGCCATTGTCTGGCTGGCGGAGCCGAATATCAGCTTTGCCGAGATCGCCACGCGGTTGGGGTTTGCTGATGCCAGTTCGTTCTACAAGGCGTTTCGCAAGTGGTCGGGGTCTAATCCGGGGCATTACCGGAGTTTGATTCTGAACGAAGCTCACTGATCCTCCGTTGTCGTGCTTGTGCCGACGCCATCGCTGGCAAGCCAGGCTCCTACAGGGGGTTGTGGTTTGAACACTCCCTAAGCCACACCAAAATCCTCTGTAGGAGCCTGGCTTGCCAGCGATGGCATCCGTCCAGGCGATACATCCTTCAAATCTTGGCCAAACCAGTCAAGCAACTTGATAACTTTGACCATTGCCCTGTACTGCCCACGGAGCGAGTATTTCTCTGGTTTTTTACGGTTCCCCCAGCCTAATAAAAATACAAAGGGATTCTGGCAATGCGCGATTATCTGTCTGCTTCATCACAGTTCAATTATCAGCACACCGTCGACGCCGCGCTCAGCGGTTCCCTGCAAGCCCTCAACGCCTGTGTCGAGTGTTGCGACCGACATGCTTTGCCAGGGCGCATCGCGCTGTTCTGGGAAGGTCGCGACGGCGCCAGCGCCACGTACACCTTCAGCGACTTGCAGGACAAAGCCGCGCGCTTTGCCAATTTCCTGCTGGCCCAAGGGGTGAAGAAGGGCGACAAGGTCGCCGGTCTCCTGCCACGTAACATCGAATTATTGATCACCGTGTTTGCCACCTGGCGCATCGGTGCGGTGTATCAGCCGCTGTTTACCGCTTTTGGCCCGAAAGCCATCGAACACCGCCTCGGCAGCTCGGCTGCCAAAGTCGTGGTGACCGACGCGGTCAATCGCTCGAAACTCGCTGAAGTGGCCGACTGCCCGACCATCGTCACCGTCGGCGGTGCAAAAGGCCAAGGTATCGTCCGTGGCGATTACAGCTTCTGGGCCGAGCTGGCCAATTATTCCCCAGATTGCGAACCGGTGCTGCTGACCGGCGAAGACCCGTTCCTGCTGATGTTCACCTCGGGCACCACCGGCCCGTCGAAAGCGTTGTCGGTGCCGCTCAAAGCCATCGTCGCGTTCCAGAGCTACACCCGCGACGCCGTGGATTTGCGCCCCGAAGACGCGTTCTGGAACGTTGCCGATCCGGGCTGGGCCTACGGCATCTATTTCGGCGTCACCGGGCCGATGGCGATGGGGCATCCGATCACCTTTTACGATGGTCCGTTCACCCTCGAAAGCACCTGCCGGGTGATCAACAAATATGGGATCACCAACCTTACCGGTTCACCGACGGCTTACCGTCTGCTGATCGCTGGCGGCGACGAGTTCGCCAAATCGATCAAGGGCAAGCTGCGCATCGTCAGCAGCGCCGGCGAGCCGCTTAACCCGGAAGTGATCCGCTGGTTTGCCGACAATCTTGGCGTGGTCATCCACGACCATTACGGCCAGACCGAACTGGGCATGGTCCTGTGCAACCACCACGCACTGGAGCATCCGGTCCATGTCGGCGCCGCCGGTTTTGCTTCACCTGGCCACCGCATCGTGGTGCTGGACGACCAATACAAAGAACTTGGCGTCGGCCAGCCAGGCATTCTGGCCATAGACCGCACCCAGTCACCCATGTGCTGGTTCAATGGCTACGAAGGCGCGCCGACCAAAGCGTTCGTCGGCGACTATTATTTAAGTGGTGACACCGTGGAGTGGAACCCGGACGGCAGCATCAGCTTCGTCGGTCGCAGTGATGACGTGATCACCACATCCGGCTACCGCGTCGGCCCATTCGACGTGGAAAGTGCGTTGATCGAACATCCGGCCGTGATCGAGGCGGCTGTGGTTGGCAAACCCGATCCGGAGCGCACCGAACTGGTCAAAGCCTTCGTCGTGATTTGCGAGCAATACCGCGCCACGCCGGAGCTGGCCGAAGAGTTGCGCCAACATGTGCGCAAGCGTCTGGCGGCGCATTCCTATCCCCGTGAAATTGAATTTGTCAGCGAGTTGCCGAAAACCCCAAGCGGCAAATTGCAGCGCTTTATCTTGCGCAACCAGGAAATCGCCAAGGCTCAAGAGGCCGCGGCAAAGAACGTTTCAGCTTGAATCCAAGGAAACAATGATGCAGATCGAAAACAAGGTTTTTCTCGTCACCGGCGGTGCTTCCGGTCTGGGTGCTGCAACGGCTGAAATGCTGGTCGCAGCCGGCGCCAAAGTGATGCTGGTGGACATGAATGCCGAGGCCGTTGCGGCGCAGGCCCAGCGTCTGGGCGCGCAAAGCGTGGTCGCGGACATCAGCAACGAAGCGGCTGCCGAAGCGGCGGTGCAGGCGACGGTCAAAGCCTTTGGCGGCCTGAATGGGCTGGTCAATTGCGCCGGTATCGTGCGTGGCGAGAAAATCCTCGGCAAAAACGGCCCACATGCTTTGGCCAGTTTCAGCCAGGTGATCAACGTCAACCTGATCGGCAGCTTCAACATGCTGCGCCTGGCGTCTGCTGCCATTGCTGAAACCGAGCCGGATGCCGACGGCGAGCGCGGCGTGATCATCAACACCGCTTCGGCTGCCGCCTACGACGGCCAGATCGGCCAGGCTGCTTATGCCGCCTCCAAAGGTGCCATTGTCAGCCTGACCTTGCCCGCCGCCCGTGAACTGGCGCGCTTTGGCATCCGTGTGATGACCATCGCTCCGGGCATTTTCGAAACGCCGATGATGGCCGGCATGACGCAGGAAGTCCGCGATTCGCTGGCCGCTGGCGTGCCATTCCCGCCGCGCCTGGGCAAACCGGGCGAGTACGCCGCGCTGGTCCGGCATATCATTGAAAACAGCATGCTCAATGGCGAGGTGATCCGTCTCGACGGTGCCTTGCGCATGGCCGCCAAGTAAGGAGATTTGTCATGACAATTGCCAACGATCCCATCGTTATCGTCAGCGCCGTCCGTACCCCCATGGGCGGTTTTCAGGGCGAACTGAAAAGTCTGACTGCGCCGCAACTCGGCGCAGCAGCGATCCGCGCGGCGGTCGAACGCGCCGGCATCAAAGCCGAGTCGGTCGAAGAAGTGCTGTTCGGCTGCGTACTGTCCGCCGGCCTCGGCCAGGCACCGGCACGTCAGGCAGCGCTAGGGGCCGGGCTGGATAAGTCGACCCGTTGCACCACGCTGAACAAGATGTGCGGTTCGGGCATGGAAGCGGCGATTCTGGCCCACGACATGTTGGTGGCCGGCAGCGCCGACGTGGTGGTGGCGGGGGGCATGGAAAGCATGTCCAACGCGCCTTATCTGCAGGACCGCGCGCGTAGCGGCTATCGCATGGGCCACGGTCGTGTGCTCGATCACATGTTCCTCGACGGCCTGGAAGATGCCTACGACAAGGGGCGCCTGATGGGCACCTTTGCCGAGGATTGCGCCGAAACCAACGGCTTCACCCGCGAAGCTCAAGACACGTTTGCCATCGCTTCGACCACCCGCGCGCAGCAGGCGATCAAGGACGGCAGCTTCAATGCCGAGATCGTCCCGGTGTCGGTCATGGTCGGTAAAGAACAGGTGCTGATCAGCAATGACGAACAGCCGCCGAAAGCCAAGCTGGACAAGATTACTTCGTTGAAACCGGCGTTCCGCGACGGCGGCACGGTGACAGCGGCGAACTCCAGCTCGATCTCCGATGGCGCGGCGGCACTGGTGTTGATGCGCCGTTCCGAAGCCGAGAAACAAGGGCTGAAACCGCTGGCAGTGATTCACGGGCACGCAGCGTTTGCTGACACCCCGGGCTTGTTCCCGGTGGCACCGGTGGGCGCGATCAAAAAGCTGATGAAGAAAACCGGCTGGTCGCTGGACCAGGTCGATCTGTTCGAAGTGAACGAAGCTTTCGCTGTGGTCAGTCTGGTGACCATGGCCAAACTGGAAATCCCCCACGAGAAGGTCAACGTTCACGGCGGCGCGTGCGCCTTGGGCCACCCGATCGGTGCGTCTGGTGCGCGGATTCTCGTAACCTTGCTCTCTGCCCTGCGCCAGAAAGGCCTGAAACGCGGCGTTGCAGCAATCTGCATCGGCGGCGGCGAAGCCACGGCCATGGCCGTTGAATGCCTCTTGTAGGAGCACGGCTTGCCGGCGATGGGGGCCTTGAGATCGCCATCGCGAGCAAGCTCGGCTCCTACAGGGCTTATTTTTAAGGATTTGGCATGATTCCCAATGACGAACAACTGCAGATCAGCGAAGCGGCCCGGCAGTTTGCCCAGGAACGGCTGAAACCGTTCGCCGCCGAGTGGGATCGCGAGCACCGCTTCCCCAAGGAAGCCATCGGTGAAATGGCCGCGCTGGGCTTCTTCGGCATGTTGGTGCCGGAGCAGTGGGGTGGTTGCGACACCGGATACCTAGCCTACGCCATGGCGCTGGAAGAAATCGCCGCCGGTGACGGCGCGTGCTCGACCATCATGAGCGTGCATAACTCGGTCGGTTGCGTGCCGATCCTCCACTACGGCAACGACGACCAGAAAGAGCGCTTCCTCAAGCCCTTGGCCAGCGGAGCGATGCTGGGCGCCTTTGCCTTGACCGAACCGCAAGCCGGTTCCGACGCCAGCGGCTTGAAAACCCGCGCGCGTCTGGAAGGCGATCACTACGTGCTCAATGGCTGCAAGCAGTTCATTACCTCCGGGCAGAACGCCGGGGTGGTGATTGTATTCGCTGTCACTGACCCGAGCGCCGGCAAACGTGGCATCACCGCGCTGATCGTGCCGACCGATTCGCCAGGCTACAAAGTCGCCCGAGTCGAAGACAAACTCGGTCAGCACGCGTCCGACACCTGCCAGATTCTGTTTGAAGACGTGAAAGTCCCGGTCGCAAACCGTCTGGGCGAGGAGGGCGAAGGTTACCGAATTGCCTTGGCCAACCTCGAAGGCGGCCGCGTCGGCATCGCTTCGCAATCGGTGGGCATGGCCCGCGCCGCCTTCGAAGCGGCCCGCGATTACGCCCGTGAGCGCGAGAGTTTTGGCAAGCCGATCATCGAACACCAGGCGGTTGCATTCCGTCTGGCCGATATGGCCACGCAAATCGCCGTGGCCCGGCAGATGGTGCATTACGCGGCGGCATTGAGGGACAGCGGTAAACCGGCACTGGTCGAAGCGTCCATGGCCAAACTGTTCGCCTCGGAAATGGCCGAAAAGGTCTGTTCTTCGGCGTTGCAAACCCTCGGCGGTTACGGTTACCTCAACGACTTCCCGCTGGAGCGGATCTACCGCGACGTGCGGGTCTGCCAGATCTACGAAGGCACCAGCGATATTCAACGCATGGTTATCTCGCGCAATTTATAAGAAGGAGTCCATCTGTGAGTTACGAAACGATTTTGCTGGAAATCCAGGGTCGCGTCGGCCTGATTACCTTGAACCGCCCGCAAGCGCTGAACGCATTGAATGCGCAGATCGTCAGCGAACTGAACCACGCCCTCGATGGACTGGAAGCCGACTCGAACATCGGCTGCATCGTGCTGACCGGCTCGAAAAAAGCCTTCGCCGCCGGTGCCGACATCAAGGAAATGGCCGAGCTGACCTATCCGCAAATCTACATCGACGACTTGTTCAGCGACAGCGACCGCGTGGCCAACCGCCGCAAGCCGATCATCGCGGCGGTCAACGGTTTTGCCCTGGGCGGTGGTTGTGAACTGGCACTGATGTGCGACTTCATCCTGGCTGGCGACAACGCCAAATTCGGCCAGCCGGAAATCAACCTCGGCGTGCTGCCGGGCATGGGCGGCACCCAGCGCCTGACCCGCGCCGTGGGCAAGGCCAAGGCCATGGAAATGTGTCTGAGCGGGCGTTTGATCGATGCCGTGGAAGCGGAGCGCTGCGGAATCGTCGCGCGGATCGTCCCGGCGGATGAACTGTTGGACGAAGCGCTGAAAGTCGCGGCGTTGATCGCGAAGAAGTCGCTGCCGATTGCGATGATGGTCAAGGAAAGCGTCAACCGCGCATTTGAAGTGAGCCTGTCCGAAGGCGTGCGCTTTGAGCGTCGGGTGTTCCATGCGGCGTTTGCGACGCAGGATCAGAAGGAAGGGATGGCGGCGTTTATTGCCAAGCGTGAGGCGGAGTTCGTCGGTAAGTAATGTAGCGTTCTTGCTGACGCCATCGCGGGCAAGCCCGGCTCCCACAGGTTATACGCAATCCTGTAGGAGCCGAGCTTGCTCGCGAAGCTTTTAAGGCTTCAAACCAGATAGTTTTTGAGTTCGCGGGCGATCACCATTCGTTGAATCTCGCTCGACCCTTCGTAAATCTGCGTGATCCGCGCATCCCGGTAGTACTTCTCCACCGGATAGTCTTCCAGATACCCATAACCGCCATGAATCTGAATCGCGGACGAGCACACCTTCTCGGCTATTTCCGAGGCGAATAGTTTGGCCTGTGATGCTTCCGACAGGCAGGGTTTGCCGGCTGTGCGCAGGCGTGCCGCGTGCAGGATGAGCAATCGCGCGGCGTTCAACTGCATGTGCATGTCGGCGAGCATATTGGCGATGCTCTGGTGTTCATTGATCGTTTTGCCGAACTGCACCCGATCCCGTGAATAAGCCAGCGCTGATTCGAACGCCGCACGGGCAATGCCCAACGCTTGCGCGGCGATGCCGATGCGGCCGCCTTCGAGGTTGGACAGGGCGATGGCCAGGCCTTTGCCACGTTCACCTAGCAGGTTGGCTTCGGGAATCGTGCAGTTGTTCAGCGTCACTGCGCAGGTGTCGGAGGCGCGGATGCCCATCTTGTGTTCGGTGCGATCCACGATAAAACCGGCGGTGTCGGTCGGCACCAGAAACGCCGATATACCGCGCTTGCCCAGGTCCGGATCGGTCACGGCAAACACAATCGCCAGTTTCGCCCGTTTGCCGTTGCTGACAAATTGCTTGGCTCCGTTGATCACCCACTGGCCGTCGCGCAGTTCGGCGCGAGTGCGCAGGTTGTGCGCTTCGGAACCCGCTTGCGGTTCGGTCAGGCAGAAGCAGCCGATGGCCTGGCCGCTGGCGAGATCCGGCAGCCAGGTCTGTTTTTGTTCTTCAGTGCCATAGTTCAAAACGGGGCCGCATCCGACGGAGTTGTGGATGCTCATCAGCGCACCGGTAGCACCGTCGCCCGCTGAAATCTCTTCCACCGCCAGCGCGTAGGCGACGTAGTCGACATAGGTGCCGCCCCATTCTTCAGGCACCACCATGCCCAGCAGGCCCAGCTCACCCATCTTCGCCACCAGACCGTCGTCGATCCAGCCAGCCTTTTCCCAGGCTTGTGCGTGGGGCGCGATCTCGCCACGGGCAAAATCCCGGGCCATGTCGCGGATCATGACTTGCTCTTCACTCAATTCGATATCGTGCATGGCTCAGTTCCCGCTTTCATCAAGGCCGGTGAAGAAACTCGCGACGTGCTCGGCGTCCAGCGCCTGCAAGGTCGGCGGATTCCAGCGCGGGCTCTTGTCTTTGTCTATCAGCAAGGCGCGCACGCCTTCGATCAGGTCGCCGCGCTCGAACCACTGACGGTCCAGGTGCAGCTCAAGGGCGAAGCAATCCTCCAGATCCAAGTGCCGACCGCGACGGAGCATTTCCAGGGTCACACCCATGGCCAGGGGCGAACGGCTTTGCAGCAAGTCGGCGGTGGTGACCGCCCACTCACGGCTATCAGCAATCGTCACTTCACGCAGTTGCTCAACAATACTCGGCACATCGGGCAAGGCGAAGAAGTGGTCGATGGCCGGGCGCAATGCTTCTAACGGTGCATCGGGCAGTTGCTGTACCGCGAGTTTAGACAGCAAGCCCTGGAGGTCTTTGAGCGGCGTGTCGTGCCATTCGAGCTGATCGAGCTTCTCGTCAAGCGTGGCCAGCTTTTTACTGTCCAGATACCAGTCGGCAAGCCCGCAATACAGCGCATCGGCTGCGCGAATCTGTACGCCGCTGACGCCGAGGTACATCCCCAATTCGCCGGGGATGCGTGGCAGGAAATAGCTGCCGCCGACGTCCGGGAAGTAACCGATGCCAACTTCCGGCATCGCCAGACGGCTTTTTTCGGTGACCACCCGCAAATCCGCGCCTTGCACCAGGCCCATACCGCCGCCCAGCACGAAGCCGTCCATCAAGGCGAGTACAGGTTTACGGTAGTGGTGAATCGTCAGGTCGAGGGCGTATTCCTCGACAAAGAAATCCTGGTGCAGTGTGTCGCCGCTTTTGTAGCTGTCATACAGCGAGCGAATATCGCCACCGGCACAGAAGGCTTTCTCGCCGGCACCGCGTAACACCACAGCATGCACCTGAGAATCCTGAGCCCAGGCGTCCAGCTGACGTTGCAGGTTGCGCACCATGTCCAGGGTCAAGGCGTTAAGGCCGGCGGGGCGGTTGAGGGTCAGGTGACCGATGTGGTTGCGAACCTCGGCCAGCACTTCGTTTTGCGTGGCGTCCATGGACGAAGTCCCCTTCGATAAAACCTGAGCAGTCATCACTAACTCCCTGCTTTTATTGTTCTTTATAGAGATGCTCGCGCGCGAGCGATGCTGGATCGTACCAGTGCAAATTTGTGATGTACAACCCGGATATATGCAGGTTCTGTCTGCGTTTTTGCCTTAAGGCTGCTCGAAGGTTCGCAGCCTTCGGCGGCGCCGGCCTGGACCTGTAGAAGCTGTCGAAGGCTTCTTCGATGACCGACGACAGAATCGGCTGTGAAACGCCTGCGTTCAGCGCAGTTGAGCTGTCTGGACCGGGCCTTACGACACCTGCGCCGTCCCGGCAATTGGCATTCTGGCGGTCCGTTTCAAGCACAACTGCGCTGCGCTTGAAGCGGCTGCACCCCGACGACTGGCTCGACCGGTCGATAACAACAACAAATACGGCTGCGGTGAATACCGCATCGACTCTCTGCCCCTGTCAAAAAGTGTGGTTCGGCGCCAGCGCCAGGCCGCGATAACTCCAAATAATCCGGGACTCAAGAAGATGAACATCAAATGGCTGACCTTGCCGGCACTTGCGTTGCTGTGCTGCTCCACTGGCGCCAGCGCCAAGGAATGGAAAGAGCTGCGCTTCGGCGTCAACCCAAGCTACCCACCTTTTGAATCCACCACCGCGGATGGCGGTGTGCAAGGGTTTGGCGTGGACCTGGGCAATGCGATCTGTGTCGAGCTGAAGTTGACGTGCGTGTGGGTCAGCAATGATTTTGACGGGCTGATCCCGGGCCTCAAGGCCGGCAAATTCGATGCGATCGAGTCCTCGATGACCGTCACCGATACACGCAAAAAACAGATCGACTTCACCGATCGCCTGTATGCCGGGCCGACCGCCATCGTCACCCGCAAAGACTCCGGGTTGCAGCCCAACGTCGAGTCCCTGCGCGGCAAGACCATCGGTTACATGCAGGGCACGATTCAGGAAACCTACGCCAAGGCCAAACTGGGGCCGGGTGGCGTGAAGCTGCGCGCTTATCAGAATCAGGACCAGGTGTACGCCGACCTGGTTTACGGCCGTCTCGATGCGTCGATTCAGGACAAGCTGCAAGCGCAGATGAGCTTCCTGATATCGCCTCAGGGCGCAGACTTCCAGAACAGCGAAGGCATCAGCGACCCCCTGGTGCCGTCGGAAATCGCCATTGGTGTGCGCAAGGACAACGAAGAACTCAAAGGCATGCTCAATGCCGCCATCAAGGCCCTGCATGACAAGGGCATCTACGCGCAGATCCAGCAGAAACACTTCGGCGATCTGGACCTCTACAACAACTGATCCTCGCGCCCCGGTCGCTGTGTTGCAGTGACCATTGGGGCGCCTCAAGACAGGTGACTGGCGTGAATTCCTTCCTGAATCTGATCGGGGTCGATCTCTCGGCCCTGCAAGGCTATGGCCCGTTGTTGCTGCATGGCACCTGGGTCACCCTCAAACTGGCGGCGCTCTCTTTGCTGGTGAGCATGGCGCTGGGGTTGCTCGGTGCGGCGGCGAAGTTGTCGCCGCTGAAGCTGTTGAACCTGCCGGCGACCTTTTACACGACGCTGATTCGCGGTGTGCCGGATCTGGTGCTGATGCTGCTGATTTTCTACAGCTTGCAAGGCTGGCTGAGCAGCCTGACCGAGGCCATGGGCTGGCCCTACATGGAAATTGATCCGTTCGTGGCGGGCATCGTCACCCTCGGTTTCATCTACGGTGCGTATTTCACCGAGACCTTTCGCGGGGCGATTTTGAGCGTGCCACGCGGTCAGCAGGAAGCTGCCGCGTGTTTTGGCTTGAATCGCTGGCAGCGCTTTCGCTTTGTGGTGTTCCCGCAAATGATGCGCTTCGCATTGCCGAGCCTGGGCAACAACTGGCTGGTGTTGCTCAAGGCCACGGCTTTGGTATCGATCATTGGTTTGTCGGACCTGGTCAAAGTGGCGCAGGAGGCCGGTAAGAGCACGTTCAACATGCTCGACTTTTTGCTGCTGGCAGCGGCGTTGTATTTGCTGATCACCAGTGCTTCGAACTACGTCTTGCGCGTGTTGGAGCGGCGCTATAACCAAGGCGTGCGGGGGATGGCGCGATGATCGAATTAATTGCCGAATACTGGAAACCCTTCCTGTTCACCGACGGCGACACACTGACCGGCCTGGCCATGACCTTGTGGTTGCTGGTGGCGAGCATCGTGATGGGGTTCTTCCTGTCGCTGCCCCTGGCGATCCTGCGGGTTTCGCGATGGGGCGCGCTACGCTGGCCGGTGCAGTTGTTCACCTATGTGTTTCGCGGTACGCCGCTGTATATCCAGTTGCTGATTTGCTACAGCGGTATCTACGGTATCGCGGTGGTACGTTCGCAACCGCTGCTCGAAGCGTTCTTTCGCGACGCAATGAACTGCACGTTGCTCGCGTTCACCCTGAACACCTGTGCCTATACCGTCGAAATCTTCGCCGGGGCGATTCGCAGCATTCCCTACGGTGAAATCGAGGCCGCCCACGCCTATGGCCTGAGCGGATGGCGCCTGTATGTGCAGTTGATCCTGCCTTCGGCGCTGCGCCGGGCGCTGCCGTATTACAGCAACGAAGTGATCCTGATGTTGCACGCGACGTCGGTGGCGTTCACCGCCACCATTCCGGACATCCTCAAAGTCGCCCGGGATGCCAATGCCGCGACCTTCATGACCTTTCAGGCCTTCGGCATTGCCGGTCTGCTGTACCTCACGCTGTCTTTCGGCCTGGTCGGGGCATTCCGGCTGGCGGAGAAACGCTGGCTGAGTTTCCTCGGTCCGGCTCACTAATTCTTCCCTCCAGAACAGAGCAGAGTCGCGTCGAGGCCGGCGCGGCTGCAGGAGTTTTCCGCATGTACAAACTCACGGTTGAAAATCTGTATAAACGTTTTGGTGACAATGAAGTGCTCAAGGGCGTCTCGTTGAATGCACGGGCAGGGGACGTGGTGAGCATGATCGGCGCCAGCGGATCGGGTAAGAGCACCATGCTGCGCTGCATCAACTTTCTGGAGCGCGCGGACGAAGGCGCCATCGAACTGGACGGCGAGCGCATCATCACGCGCAAGGGCGCCGGCGGTATGCGCGTCGCGCATCCGGCGCAATTGCAGCGTCTGCGCACGCGGTTGGCGATGGTGTTTCAGCACTTCAACCTGTGGAGTCACCTGACGGTGCTGGAGAACATCGTATTGGCGCCGTGTCGGGTGCTGGGGGTGAGTCGCAAGGCTGCCGAAGACAGCGCGCGGGCCTATCTGGACAAGGTCGGCTTGCCGCAACGGGTCGCCGATCAATACCCGGCATTTCTGTCTGGCGGGCAGCAACAGCGTGTCGCGATTGCCCGGGCATTGGCCGTGGAACCGGAGATTCTTCTGTTTGACGAACCGACCTCGGCACTCGATCCGGAACTGGTGGGCGAGGTGTTGAAGGTGATTCAGGCGCTGGCCGAAGAAGGCCGCACGATGTTGATGGTGACCCACGAAATGGGCTTCGCCAGGCAAGTGTCCAGCCAAGTGTTGTTCTTGCATCAGGGACGGGTTGAGGAGCAGGGTGATGCAACGATGCTCGATCAGCCCAAGAGTGAACGTTTACAGCAATTCCTATCGGGTCGTTTGAAGTGAGGCAAGAAGTACATGTCGGAAATCCGCGATCTGTCGATCGTGCTTGATCGTATCGATCAGGCAATCATCGAGGTGTTGCGCCATGACGGGCGCATCACTTATCAAAAGCTTTCCGAGCGCGTTCACCTGACGCCCAGGCCCTGCCTGGAACGGGTGCGCAAGCTCGAGCAGCTCGGGGTTATCCGTGGTTACGGCGCGATTCTCGATGAGAAGAAACTAACGCCCGGCTTATCGTTGCTGGTGTTGGTGGCGCTGTCGAACCAGAGCGGGCGGGCGGCGCAAAAGGCGTTCGAGGCCAAAGTCCGTGCCTGCCCGCAGGTGCTGGAATGTCGCTTGATCAGCGGCGCGTTCGACTACAGCCTGCGCATGCGTTGCCGGGACATGGAGCATTACCGGGTGCTGACCGAAGTCTGGTTTGACGATCCGGATTTGCACATCGACAAGTTGGTGAGCCATCCGGAACTGGCGATGGTCAAGACCACGATGGAATAAARCCGCCCACGATCGTTGTAGCAGCTGCCGAGCCTGCGAGGCTGCGTTCGGCCGCGCAGCGGTCGTGAAATCAGGCGGCGCGATGTTTCAGTAAAACCGAGTGCACAGGGTTTACGACGACTTCGTCGCCGAACGCAGCCTCGCAGGCTCGGCAGCTGCTACAGAATCGGCTGGTGGATCGTGAATCTTCAGCCGTTTTCATCATCCCGCACCCCCTTATCAACCGGGTTTTCCGCGCGCCGAAACAGACAATGAGTCCCTCTCAACCCTCATTGAAGCCGTGCCCATGCAAACCACCAATACCGTTTTGATGATTCGCCCGACACGTTTCTCCTTTAATCAGGACACGGCGGCGAACAACCGTTTCCAGCGTCCGGCAGCGATGTCGGAGGATGTCCAGCTCAAAGCCCTGCAAGAGTTCGATGGCTACGTCGCCGCGTTGCGTGAGCATGGCGTCGAAGTCGTGGTTCACAACGATCGCGAAGCGCCGCATACCCCGGACTCGATCTTCCCAAACAACTGGTGGAGCAGCCACCCGGACGGCACGTTGGTGCTGTACCCGATGCAGGGCCATAACCGCCGGCTGGAACGGGACAAAGGGGTACTCGATTGGTTGCGTGACGAGTATCGGGTGGAGCAGATGCTGGACCTTTCCAGCCTCGAACAGCAGGAAGTGTTCCTGGAAGGCACCGGCAGCATGGTGCTGGATCGTCAGCAACGGATTTGCTACGCCGGTTATTCCACGCGCACCCATGCGCGTGCGCTGGATCAGTTGGTCGATCATCTGGGGTATGAACTCTGCGCTTTCAACGCGGTTGACCGCCAGGGTGTCGCGATTTACCACACCAACGTGATGATGAGTGTCGGCACGCGGCTGGCCGTGGCTTGCCTTGAGTCTGTCACACAACCCGGCGAGCGCCAGGCCTTGCATAAACGGCTGGAAGACAGCGGCAAGCAAGTCATCGCCCTGAACTGGGCGCAGCTGGAATCCTTCGCCGGCAACATGCTGGAAGTTCACAACACCGCGGGCGAACCCGTGCTGGTGATGTCGCGCACGGCCTGGCAATCGCTGGATGCCGGCCAGCGCCGCTTGATCGAAACCCACACCACACCGCTGCCGGTGAATATCGACACCATTGAACGCATTGGCGGTGGCAGCGCTCGCTGCATGCTGGCCGAAGTCTTCCTGCCCAAACACTTTGCTGCCAAGGAGCAACTGCAATGATCGTGCGTCCCGCCACACCCGCAGACTTGCCGGCACTGCTGGCCCTGGCCCATAGCGCCGGTACCGGCTTGACCACTTTACCCGCCGATGCGACGCGTTTGCGCCAGCGTCTGGAATGGGCCGCGAAAACCTTCTCGGGCAAGGCCGAACGGGCCGATGCCGACTATCTGTTTGTGCTGGAGAACGACCAGCACGAAGCCATCGGCATTTGTGCGCTGGCCGGTGCCGTCGGCCTGCGTGAGCCCTGGTACAACTATCGGCTGGGTCTGTTTGTCGCCGCCTCGAAAAATCTCGGGATCAATCAGCAACTGCCGACCTTGTTCCTGGGCAACGACATGACCGGCCATTCGGAGTTGTGTTCGCTGTTCTTGCATGCCGATCACCGAAGCGGGCTGAACGGCCGGTTGCTGTCCAAGGCGCGGTTCCTGTTTCTGGCGGAGTTTCGCCAGCACTTCGGCGACAAGGTCATCGCCGAGATGCGCGGCTACTCGGACGAAGACGGTGTATCACCATTTTGGGAAGGCCTGGGGCGGCACTTCTTCAAGATGGACTTCGCTGATGCCGACTACCTCACGGGCCTTGGCAACAAGACATTCATTGCCGAACTGATGCCCAAGTTTCCGCTGCCGACCTGCTTGCTACCCGAAGCGGCACGAACGGCGATCGGCCGGGTGCATCCCAACACCGAACCGGCGTTGGGCATGCTCAAGGCTGAAGGTTTCGAGCATCGCGACTACATCGACATCTTCGACGGTGGACCGCTGATCGAATGCGCCACCGGGGATATCCGTGCGGTGCGTGACAGCCAGGTGCTGCAATTGAGCATCGGCACCCCGGGAGAGCAGGCTGCGACTTATCTGATTCATAACCGCCAATTTGCCGAGTGCCGGATTACGGCGGCACCGGCGCGAGTGGCGGCGGGTACGTTGATTGTGGATGCGCAGACGGCGAAAACCCTGGGTCTGAGTGCGGGTGCGTCGGTGCGTGCGGTGAGCCTGGCGGTGCCAGTGCGGCAATTGTCAGCGGCCTGATTTTTTAACCTGCACCGAACCTGTGGGAGCGAGCCTGCTCGCGAAAGCGGAGTGACAGCCAACTTCGATGTTGAATAGTCGTACGCTTTCGCGAGCAGGCTCGCTCCCACAAGGATTCGTCAGATTCTGTTTCTGAGTACTTCGCTGATACTGCGCCGCTTGGCGTGCAATTCACTGGCATGAATCAGTTGTTCGAGGTCTTCAGGGGTGACGTCGAAGAACGCTTCCATGTCTGCCAACGCCAGTTTCAGGTCCTGGGCGGTGATCGCCTGGTTGTCGATGGGCGGGTGGTCGGCGGGTATCACGGCCACCGGTTCGCTGGCGCGTTTCGGGTAGCGGATGCGCGTCAGGTTGTTGTAGGCCAGGGCGCTGAGCAGCATCGCTGAGGCGCCGAGCATCACCGGGCCGAGGGCTTTCCAGTCCATGGCGATGGTGGCCGGGTCGGCCAACACCAGCGTCAACGCCAAAGCGCCGGCTGGTGGATGCAGGCAACGCAGCCAGCACATCAGAATCAGCGCCATGCCCGCCGCCAGACAGGCACTGCCGAGGGTTCGTCCAAGCACGTGGGCGACCAGCAGCGAAATCACCCCGGCGCTCAGATAGCCGCCAAGAATCGACCACGGCTGGGCGAGGGCGCCGGAGGACACGGCGAACAGCAACACCGCCGAAGCGCCCAGTGGACCGATCAGGTGCAGTGCCACATCGATGCCAAACACTTGCCCGCAAACCCAGACGCTGAGCATCGTACCTAGGGCCATGCCGATGGCGGCGCGGCTCCATTCGGAAGGTCGGGTGTTAATGGCGGCAGGCAACCAGCGAGCGAGCATGATGAAATCGATCCGTAGGCAAAAACTTGAGCAAAAAAAAAGGCTTGGCTGGGATACCCAGAAAGCCCTTGAAGTTGTTCCAACTATTGGGGGAGGAACGGGGCACAGTGTGCCGTTGATTCCAGACTCTTACAAATTCATATTAATGAGGCTTCAGTGCATTAATTTTGCAGTATGGCGACCCGCCGTCCGCTCATGAAACAGAGGAAACCACCCATCGCGGTCAGTGTGCTCAGGGCATAGAACATCGTGGGCGCGGGCGTGTGCATCAGCAGGAAGCCGCAGATCACCGGGCTCAGTGCGCCGCCGAGCGCTGCGAGGTTCTGTGCACCGTAATAGCTGCCGCGTAGTTCTTCCGGGGCCAGGGTGTCGACGAAGAGGAATTCGGCGGGGTAAATGATCATCTCGCCGAGGGTGAAGATGAACATGGCCACACACCACGACACCAGGCTATCGGCCAGGCTGAAGCCGATTAATCCGACGATAAACAGGCTGGTGCCGCCGGCGATCCAATAGCGCAGTTGTTCTCGCTTGAGAAACCGGCCGATCTGGTATTGCAGCAGGATCACGCTGATGGCGTTGCATGCGAGCAGGGCGGCCATGGTGTCCAGGGCCCGTTTGGAGTCGTGGGTCACCAGAAGGTATTGCGAAAGGTACAGGGTGAACCGGCCGTGCACCACGGTACTGAGCAGGCAACCACAGGTGAACATGATCAATGTGCGGTCGTTTTTCAGGGTGGTCAGCGTTTTGAGAAAGCTCTGGGGCTGACCGATGGCGGGTGCCGGGGCCGAGTCCTTGGGAATCCCGATCATCAGGAAGATGCTGAAAAACGCGATGCCGCCGGCAATCAAAAACGGCGCAATCGGGTACACGCCGGCAATCACCACGCCGAGCATCGGCCCGGTGGCATAGCCGATGTTGGTCAAGGTGTAGCGCAGCGAAAAGGCCTTGGCGCGCTGGCCCATGGGCAGGTTTTCGCTGAGGATCGCCTTCGATCCGATCAGGAACAGCGCGGAGGCGGTTTCGGTAATCACCAGTGTGGCGGTGGTCAGGTAGAGGTTTTCGGCGAACGTCAGCAATACAAAGCCGATGGCACTTGAGAGCATGGCGAGGATCAGCAGGCGGCGCTTTTCGAGGCGGTCGATGATGTAGCCGCCGTAAAGCGCGAGCAGGGTCGCGATGAATACCGCGATACCCAGCAGCAGACCGACGTCCTGTTGGTTGAGGCCGAGTTTGTTGCTCAGGAACAGCGTGAGCAGCGGGCTGGTGATGGCTCGGCTGACGACAATTGTCAGGGACACGATCATCAACCGGCGGATAACGAGCGAGTAAGTAACCACGGTGGGGCAAATGTCCTTATTTAGTTACTGTAGTGTTCGCCGAGGGACCGAGTTGCGGCCAATCGCGAGCAGGTCGAATCGTCGCACCGTCGCTCCCACAGGGGGACGCATTCCAATGGTGGGAGTGAGCCTGCTCGCGATGGCGTCAGCCGATTCAACACCTTGATCAACCCAGCCACCGATCCAGCGAACGAACCGATTCCATCTCATCCAGCCGCCACAACTGCCCAAGCAACTCTGTCGCCTGCTCCTGCGACATCACCCGCCCAGCCAGACTGAAAAATTTCTGTTCCAGCGCCGCATCACTCAGCGGATTGCCCGGTGCACCCAGCGGCAATTGAACACACAGGCTCGCCTGCCGACCGTCCACGGTTCGCAAGCTGACGACGGGCTCGCCATCCTCTGACAACTGCGGGTCCACTTCAAGGCAAATGCGCGACATCCAGTGCGCGATGCGCGGATCTTTACGCTGTGCCTCGTCATACGCTTGCAGCCGGCAATGACCGTGAACCAAGCGTGCAGCCAGGGCATACGGCAAGCTCATCTGCGCCGCCGCCAGTGTGCTCACCTCCTGGCCACCGCACATATTTTGAAGAAACTCGCACAGCAAAACATGAATGTCTTCCACTTGATCGACTTCAACCTGCAATTGATCCAGCAACAGCCCCAATGCGTCGATGGCTGAATGTGTTCCCCGGCAAGAGGCGTAAGGCTTGATCGAGCAGCGGGCGAGTTTCCAGACGACGCCGAGATCTGCATCCAGCGCCTCTGGTTGAGACGTCACACCGGCGAGGGTTTTCAGAAACCCGCCCCAGACATCATCGAACAACATCGTCGGCCCGCTGATGCCTTGTTGGGCAAACCGCGTCGCCAGCAATCCACCTTCAGCGGCGCGGCCACTGTGCAGTTTTTTGCTGTGAGAACCGTCGTGGATAAAGGCCCACAACCCGCCACTGAAACTGCCGGCGATGCCCAGCGCCGATAACGTTTGCTGAATATCCAGGCGCAGAATCCGTGCGCTCGCCGCAGCGGCGCCGAAGACACCGCACGTTGCGGTGGAATGCCACCCCGCGCCGTTGTGCGCCGAATAACCGCCGCAGGCTTCGAGCACCCGACGGCCGACTTCGTAGCCGATGACCACGGCGGTGATCAATTCGCGGCCGCTCACAGGGGTTGGCGACATCGATACCGCAGCCATGACCGCCGGCAGCACCACCGCGCCGGAATGGTCACAGCCACCGGTGTCGTCCAGTTCCAGGGCATGGGCAGCGACTCCGTTGAGCATGGCCGCCTGAATAGCCCCGACCCGCTGTCCAGTGCCCCAGACCAGGGTTTCGCCGGTTTCACCGGCGAATACGTGCTGTGCCAGTTTCGCCACGTCACTGATAGAACCGGCCAACGTCGCACCGAAGGTATCGAGGATGTGCCGTTTGGCTTGCGCCACCAAGGCCGGTGGCAAGTCCTCATAGCGTGTATCGACGCAAAACTGCGCCAGTCGATGCATGCGTTCGGTCATATCAAGTAGTCCCGATAATGGCGCTCATACACGCAGGCCGGGTGGTCCTCGGTCACTGCCTGTGCCGAGTCAGCCCACCATTGTGCGACCTCACCGGCCGTGGCGATCCACACGTCATCGTGCTGCTGAATGCCCTCAAGCAATTCGCGCAGCACACCGATTCGTCCCGGCGTGGCAATGATCTCCGGGTGCAACCGCAGCACGTAGCACAGACCAAACCGGTGGAATCCGGCGAAATCCATTTGCAGGTTGCCCAGGGTGTGGCTGTAAGAAGCGATCCGTGATTGTGCGGGGGGCACGGCGGGGCTGAGGTTGAAGGCGAAGTAGGGCTCGTCTTCCATTTCATAGTGCAGCGGTAGTTCAATGACGTCGGGCGCGGTCGGGTGCGCGAACGGCAAGTCATCGCCACGCCACGACGAGGACCAGCGAATGCCATGATCCCTCAATGCCTCGATGAAACCCGGCGCACCGTTGCCGGCCGGGATGCGAAATCCCGTTGGGCGCTGGCCAGTCAGCGCCATCAGCGCCGCGCAACCTTTGGCTATCTCGGCGCTCTGTTGGGCGAGATCGAGCGTGTCGTAGTTCTGATGGCGATAGCCTGAACAGGCGATTTCATGCCCGCCTGCCTGAATCGCGCGGATGTGCTCGGGGTTTTCCTCGGCGACGATGCCCGGAATGCACCAACTGCTGGACACCCCCAATTCCTTGAATAAACCAAGCAAACGCTCGACACCGCGCTGGGTGCCATAACGCCAGACGGACAGCGTCTTGTCGCGCCCGGCTACTTCAGGCGCCTGAGTCAGAATGCCGTGGATGTCGTTGTAATCAACGGTCAACACAACGGCGCAGCGCTTGCTTTTGGGCCAGACAGTGGAATCAGCCATGGTGATGCTCCTTCAGCCACCACTGGGCGACATCGCGGCACGTGGCGAACCACACGTCATCGCGCTGGCGCATGTGTTCGAAGAGTTTTTCCAGTAACAGGATTCGCCCCGGTTTACCGGTGATCTTGGGGTGGAACAGGGTGGTCAGGCACAGGCCTTCGTTCATCGCGCCATCGTATTCGCGACACCAGTTGTCGAGCGTCAGCTCATAGCTGGCGGTGCGATCCAGGCCGCAAGGGAAGTCCGGGGCGCGGGTGTAGGCGAGGGAGGCGTAATCGTCCATTTCCCAGCGACCGGGGATTTCCACCAGTGGCGTGTCGTGGCCGGGCACTTTCACCAGATACGGCCGGTCATCGCCGCGCATGCTGCTGGAATAGGTCACGCCGGCTTCAACCAGCATCGCCGGGGTCTCGGCGCGCCAATCGCCGGAGGGAGTGCGGAAGCCTTCGGCGCGGATGGCCAGGTGCTTCCAGAACACCTCGCGGGATTTCTTCATAACGTCCTTTTGCTGGTCCAGCGACAAGGCGTAAAAGGATTCGTGTTTGTAGCCGTGGTAAGCCACCTCATGCCCGCGCTCGACAATCGCCCGGCACTGTTTCGGCCAGTTCTCTACCACCCAGGCCGGAACGAAGAACGTGGTCGGGATCCGGTACTCGTCGAGCACATCGAGGATTCGCGGCAGTGCCCGGTAAGGGCCGTAACCGCCGAAACCGAAGTACTCGGGCTTGTGCCAGATCGAGCCGTTGAGCATGGCATCGCCAGTCGGGCCGTCGAGGTCGAAGGCCAGTGCAAGGCAGGCTTTGTGCTGGTCTGGCCAGGTGGGTTGCAGCGAGGAGGACATCAGTGGCACTCCGCAAAATTAAGGTTGAAACACCCGTAGCAGCTGTCGAGCCTGCGAGGCTGCGTCCGGCGGCGTAGCCGTCGTAAAACAGGCAACGCGGTCCTTCAGGCAAACCGCGTGCATTGGATTTGCGAGGACTTCGTCCTCGAACGCAGCCTCGCAGGCTCGGCAGCTGCTACAGATCAGCGTGTTATTTGCCGGCGTTGATGGTCACCGTCTTGATCGCGCCCAGTTCCAGGTCCCATTTCTTCAAAATGGTCTGGTAGCTGCCGTCATCAATCATGCTCTGCAACGCAACCTTCACCGATTCACTCAACTCAGGCTTTTTCTTGCTCACGCCCAACCCGGTGAACTGCACGGAAATCGGCAGGCCCAGGGTTTTGTACATGTCCTTTTCCTGAGTCTTGAGGTACGGCAGGGTCTCGCTGCCCTGCATCGCCGCGTCAATACGGCTCTGACGCAGTTGCGCGCGGGCATCGGCCGAACCTTCGGTGCCGATCACATTGATCGCAGGCTTGCCGGCTGCTTCGCAGTTGGTTTTGCTCCACTCTGCGATTTCCGCCGGGAACGTGGTGCGGCGGCTGGTGCCGACTTTCTTGCCGCACAGGTCGGTGATTTCGTTGAAGTCCTTGTTCTTCTGCAAGGTGTAGAACTGTGGACCGCTGGTGAAGTAGTCAACGAAGGTCACGCTGGCCTGACGCTCGGCGGTGTCGGTCATGCCGGACATCACCATGTCCACGCGGTCGGTAGTCAGCGCGTTGATCATTTGTTCGAAACCGGTTTCCTGCCATTTGATCTTCACGCCCAGACGCTCGGCCAGGGCATTGCCCAAGTCATAGTCGAGGCCGGTGAGGGTGTTGGTGGCAGGGTCTTTGAAATCCATTGGCGGGTAGTTCGGCATGATCGCTACCACGATCTCGCCCTTTTCCTTGATGCTGGCCGGCAATTCGGCCGCCACGGTGAAGCCTGAGGCCATAACGCTTGCGAGTACTGCTGGAATAACGAAGTTCTTCATGGTCGTTCTCTTATGAGTGTTGTTACGCAGCTCTTGGTTTCTGAGACTGGCGCTTAGGTTCGAACGGCAGAAATGAAGCTTTGGGTGCGCGGGTTTTGCGGACTTATTAGTATTTCTTCGGGGCTTCCAGCCTCCACGATCTGTCCTTCGTCCATGAACACCATGCGGTTGGAAACCTCGCGAGCGAAGCCCAGTTCATGGGTGACGACGATCATGGTCATGCCGGTTTGCGCCAGATCGCGCATGACCGACAGCACCTCACCGACCAGTTCCGGGTCGAGTGCCGAAGTGGGTTCATCGAACAGCATCAGCTTGGGGCGCATGGCCAGGGCACGGGCAATGGCCACGCGTTGTTGCTGCCCCCCCGAAAGCTCGATCGGGTAACTGTTGCGTTTGTCGGCCAAGCCGACGCGGGCGAGCAGTTCCACGGCTTCTTCGTGCGCCTCTTTGGGCGAACGCTTGAGCACCTGGCACGGCCCTTCGATGATGTTTTGCAGCACAGTCATGTGCGGGAACAGGTTGAAACGCTGGAACACCATGCCGGTGGCCAGGCGTTGACGGGCAATTTGCGACTCGTTGAGTTCATGCAGTTTGTTGCCGACGATCCGGTAACCCACCAGTTCGCCGTCGACCCACAGGCCGCCCTTGTCGATTTTTTCCAGCTGGTTGACGCAACGCAGCAAAGTACTTTTGCCGGAGCCGGACGGGCCAATGATGCATAGCACTTCGCCTTGCTCGACCTCGATGTTGATGTCCTTGAGCGCGTGGAAATGGTCGTAGTACTTGTTGAGGCTCACGGCCTTGACGATGCTTCTCATGTGGGGTTCCTCAAGAACGCTTGCCGGCGCCGCGAGCGAAACGACGCTCCAGACGGCTTTGACCAAAGGAGAGCACGGTGACCGTGGCCAGGTACCAGATACCGGCGACGATCAGCAGCTCCATCACGCGGGCGTTGGCGTAGTAGATGTTCTGGGCGTTGTAGAGCAGTTCCGAGTACTGGATAACGCTCGCCAGGGAGGTCATTTTCACCATGCCGATGAACTCGTTACCGACCGGCGGAATGATGATGCGCATGGCCTGCGGCAGAATGATTCGGCGCAGTGCTTGCAGGCGCGGCATACCGATCGACTTGGCGGCTTCGTATTGACCGGTGTCCACCGACAGCAGTCCGGCGCGCACCACTTCAGCGGTGTAGGCGCCCTGGTTGATGCTCAAGCCGAGCAGGGCGGCCGCGAACGGCGTCATCAGGCTCACGGTGTCCATTTCGAACAGGCCGGGGATGCCGATGGTGGGGAAAATCAACGCCAGGTTGAACCACAACAGCAGCTGCAGGATCAGCGGCGTGCCGCGAAACAGCCAGGTGTAAGTCACTGCCACGTAGCGCAGGATCGGGTTGGCCGACATGCGCATGACGGCGGTGATCACCCCGAAAATAATGCCCAGCGCCATCGCCAGCACGGCCATGACGATGGTGTTGAGCAAGCCCCACATGATCGCTTGGGACGTCAGGAACTGGCCGATGTACGACCATTCGATCTTGCCTTCGGCAAAGGCCCGCACCAGTGCGAGAATGGCGATGACGATGACGGTGGCAAAGAAAATCCGCCCGTAATAACGCCGTGGCACATGCTGGTACTGAGTGATGTCGAACTGGTTTTCTGCCAGTTTGCGCTCCGACTGGAGTCGTTCTGCCTGGGTCTGGCTCATGTTGTTTCTCCGTACGCTGGTGTATCAGGTCAAGCACAATCCCCGTAGGAGCCGAGCTTGCTCGCGATGGCTGTGTGTCAGACAACATCAGTGCTGAATGTCAGACCGCTATCGCGAGCAAGCTCGGCTCCTACAGGTTTTTCGTTGTCGATCAGAGCCGGAAACCTTGATAGTTCTCGGTCCATTCGTGCTGCGCGGCGAGGGCGTTTTTCAGGCGGCCGATCTGCTCGCGTACCTGTTGCGGCGCGGTGCCGCCCCAGCCACTGCGTGCGGCGATGGCGGCTTCCAGCGTCAGGCTGTCACGCACTTCAGGCGTCAGGCGCGGGTCGATCTCGGCCAGCAGCGCCGGCGAGGCTTCCCACAATTCGATGTCGTGTTTCTCGCAAGCCTGGACCAGCGCGCCGGTAATCTCATGCGCTTCCTTAAACGGTACGCCGCGCATCGCCAGCCAGTCAGCGACTTCGGTAGCGAGAGTGAAGCCGAGCGGTGCCTGTCGTCGCAATTCTTCGACGTTGACCTTCATGGTCGCGACCATCCCGGCCATGGCTGGCAATACCAGCAACAATGTGTCGACGCTGTCGAGCACGCCGTTTTTGTCTTCGCTCAAGTCGCGGTTGTATGACAGCGGCAACGATTTCAGCGTGGAGAGCAGGCCGGTCAGGTTACCGATCAAACGCCCTGCCTTGCCCCGGGCCAGTTCGGCGATGTCCGGGTTTTTCTTCTGCGGCATGATCGAACTGCCGGTGGCATAGGCATCGTCCAGGGCGACCCAGCGGAATTGCCGCGATGACCACAGGCAGAATTCTTCGGCGAGGCGGGAAATGTTGATCCCGAGCATGCTCGCAATAAACAGGAACTCGGCAACGTGATCGCGGCTGGCGACGGCGTCGATGGAGTTTTCGCAGACGCCGCTGTAGCCCATTTCCCTGGCCGACTGCTGCGGCAGCCGAGCGATGGCGGAACCGGCCATGGCGGCGGCGCCGAGTGGCGACAGTGAGGTGCGCACGTCCCAATCCACCAGGCGTTGCACGTCACGCAGCATCGATTGGGCGTGGGCCAGCAAGTGGTGAGCGAAGACGATCGGCTGCGCTTGTTGCAGGTGAGTGAAACCAGGGCAGATGCTTTCAATGTGTTGCTCGGCCTGATCGACCAGTGCCTGTTGCAGGGCCAGCACTTCAACGGCCAGGGTGCGGACGTGATCACGCAGGAACAGGCGCAGGTCGTTGGCGGTCTGGTCGTTGCGCGAGCGGCCGGCGCGCAGCTTGCCACCCAAGGCACCGAGGCGTTCGGTCAGCAGACGCTCGATGAAGGTGTGGACGTCTTCATCGTCTAGCGTCGGTGCAATGCGGCCGGCGCGGAAGTCATCACCGATGCGCTCCAGCGCTTCGAGCATGGTGAGGGTTTCTTGCTCGTCCAGCAGCCCGGCACGTTGCAGTTCACGGGCATGCGCCTTGGAACCGGCGAGGTCGTAAGGGGTGAGGCGAAAGTAGCGCTCAGGGCAACGGGACAGGGCCGCGAGGGCTTCGGACGGGCCGCTTTTGAAGCGAGCACCCCAGAGACGGTCGGTGGTTTGGGACATTGTTGTTTTCCTCGTCGGTAAAGCGAACTGAAATCGGTATGCCGGGCCCGGAACACGCGTCGAAAATCATTCGGGCGAGGTTCGGCCTAATCAATAATTCAAGGGCAGGGGATAAGCGCAGTTGCGAAGTCACGAGAGCTGATCGAAGTGTCAGCTTTTAGTCGTTGGACATCAGTGCGTTGGCACTGAAGTACGGAATTTATTGGCGGTTGCCAAGCCTGGTTTTCTGTGGTCATTATTATTTACCGGCACTATTTTTGTTGTTGGACACAGATTGTTGAATACGGCGCCAGAGGTAAATAAGCATTATGGAAACCCCACTTTCCAATTCCGGAAACCCGCCGCCAAAACCGCTGCAACGGGCGCCGCTGGCCCTAAGTGGGCTGGATTTCAAACTGCTTAAAGTATTCAAGGCGGTGGTCGAGGCCGGGGGCTTTAGTGCGGCGCAAAACGAGCTGAATGTGGGGCTGGCGGCCATCAGCAAACAGATCTCCGACCTGGAAATCCGTATCGGCATGCGCCTGTGTACCCGGGGTCGAGAAGGCTTTCATCTGACCGAAGAAGGCAGTTTGGTGTATCAGGCGTCGATCGACTTGTTTGCCTCGGTCGACAACTTTCGAGATCGCCTTAGTTCAGCACAAAACGAACTAATCGGCGATCTGGGTGTGGGGGTTATTGATAATACGATTTCCGATGCTAATTCACCGTTAGTTGCAGCGCTTAGACGAATTAACGAAGAGTCACCGAAAGTAAGGTTTCAACTTCAGGCTTCTCAACTGGATGAGGTGGAAAGGGGTGTAGTAGAGGGGCGATTAGTGGCGGGCATCGTGCCGGTGTATCAAAAAAGAGAGGAATTTGATTACTACGCGCTGTATGAAGAACGCTCGGAAGTTTATTGCGCCGTCGGTCACCCGTTGTTTTCGACACCGGAGGCCGAAATGGGCAACGATGTGCTCAGGCACCATGAGTGCATAAACCATCGTTACGCGATTCATCGGGACAAGCTGAACTTCGCTCACTACGACAGTTTCTCGGCGTCCGCCACCCAGGTGGAGGCCGTGGCGCTGTTGATCAAGACGGGGCGGTTCGTAGGTTTCCTTCCGCAGCATTTCGCCGCAGACATGGTCGCTAAAGGGCAATTTCGCGCCGTACGCCCGGACCTGATCAACATCGTTACGCCGTTCAATTTGATCCTGCGTCACAACACGGTACGTAGTCCGTTAGTTAAGGCGTTTGCGCAGGCGTTGGGTGTGGATTTGAAAGCGGCGGTTTGAAAGTCAAATATATCTAACGTGTAAATCAGGACAATTGTAGACAGCGCATCGGGGGCTGGAATGCCCAAGTAAGTTAAGTTTTCTTCGTTGAGTTAAGGCGGAGTGCCAACTGATTTTTTATTGTTATCATTTTCCTTGTAATGCTTCCCGAAGTTTTTTAGGGAAGGCTACTAAAAAATAAACTGATAAGCCGGAAAAACAAATGATGCCAGCCAGTCTGGAAATCATATAATTCATCTCTATAAAGTAAGTAATTATGGATAAAATAACCATGGTGTGGAAGCCGGCACAAGCAATGACCAATAGATAAATTCGAACGGAAAATATTATGCTTTGTATTTTTGCAATAATCATTGGTTAGCCCTGTCTTTGTTTTTCCATTCTTTATATATTCCTTGTGTGGTTATTGTGTCGGCAGTGCGTTCCAATAAAAGCACAGGGGTAGGTGTGTTTTTATATGCGCGAACATAATCTGTTCGTGCGTATCTAAATAGTCGCCATGCGTCAGGCTTCAATACGAGTCTTCCAGCGCCATATATAGACATCCCGACGTCGAGGGAGCCATAGGCGATGTTTCCTTCACGCTCCGTATATTTAAATGACTTGGCCACTGCTTGATATCCTTTTCTAATCGGTCCTTCAGTGTCGCCGCGGTTCTCTAGGAGATTTCTTCCGTTTTCATAAACATTGTTCGCGCCATGGACCATCATGGGCGTCCCAATAAAAAGACACAGTGTTCCCGCCGACCCATAACAAATTCCGGCACCCGTTGCGAATTGAAGTGTGCCTGCAATCACTCCGACCCCTTTCTGTGCAATCTCCGACGCCTGACTAAGCAAACTACTCTGTTCGCTCTTTATCTCCTCCAATCCCTGATCAGCGCTCTTCCGCCCCTGCGCCACATCATTAACAATTTCCCTCGCGTAGTAAGACACCTCGCGATTGAATTGCAGGCGCAGCGTCCCGTCATTTATATGACGGGCGCCCAGTGTGCATGCTTGTTGAGTCAAGTTTGCTGCGGCCTTACTGACTGCCCAGTAATCGCAACTACTTTCTTCGCAGCGCTCCCTCAACTGTCCCATTCACTGTTCCCCCACGACCCGTGCCCGCTGGTGCCCGCGAGATGGTGTCTCCAGGTAATTTCGCGGTAACGAATAGCCACGTGCTCTTGGGGCTCGACGTCGTTTTGTAAAACAACATGGGGCATATCGAGTGTCAGGTTGGCAATAATGCCGCCTTCGATTTCAATGCTGAAGAATTTCTCCTGAAGACCAAACGAAGAAATTCGATAGAAGTTTATTGCGCAGCTTATTTCTTCTCTGGTTGATAGCGCTTGAGCGAGTAGCGGAGAGGACTTGTCGACGTTCTTTGTGATGACGAGGGGGCTGTGTGTAGGCTTATTGATGTTGCCTATATTGGCCATGTTGTGGCTATAGGACAGCACCATGATTTCGTCTGTATGTCCTGTCTGACATTTATTGCCAATGGATGCTTGAGTGGAACAGCCCGCCGAGATCAGTCCTTGGGTATTGCCTGTGATGGTCATGTAGCCGTGATTGGCCATAGGGGTGCCGCTCCTTTTCGTCGGAGGGGCCCCTTATTGAAAATGTCTCGGGGGGGATGTAGGAGGTTTCCGAGTTTTCGGTGGGACGAGAGTGTTTTACGTAGGGCGTTGCCGCGTTACTGCACTAAGTGCAGCAACACGAAATCGTTCTTGTCGAAACGCCCGCTCAACACCGRCTGCAAGTTACCCAAGGGAGTACCCTGCAAGGCGTTGTAAGCGTTCAGGTCCATCATCAACCACGCAGGTCCGGAGAGACTTTGCAGTTCCGCAATTGAGTCGGTAAACAGCGGCTGCAAGTCATGCGGGATGTTGATCATGAACTTGATGGCCTTGGCGTCTTTGCCCATCCCGTGCAACACCAGCGGCGCCGGCGCTTCCTGAACCTGCTCATAGACGGCAAGGCTGAATGTGCGGGTGTCATAGAGCCGACGCTCAACCGGTTCGAACACGCTCATGTACACAGACCACACCGCCAGCACCGCGCAAAAAGCCAAGGTCTGTGCGCGCCAACGGGGCTTGAACAGCGTGGCAAGAGCGATGACTTGCAACGCACCGAGCAGGATCACGATCGAGCGGATCGACGTCAGTTGCTCGGGAAACCGGCGCTGAGCGACCACCAATCCAACGATCATGAGTATCGGGATCAGCAGCCATAACCCCTGCATCAACCCGCGTAACGCGGCAAACAACCGACCTTGCGCCACCTGGAACGGATACGCCGCGATGATTGCTGCCATCGGCAACATCGGCAGTAGATAGCGGGCCTTTTTCGCCTGTGGAATCGACAACCCGATCATCACAATCAACCCGGCCGCCACGCAGTACTGCAACAGGCGCCATGCCGGACCTGCCTGCCGCGGCTTTGTCAACGCGACCGCCGCCAACACCAGCAAGGCCAGCGGATAGGCGAGCGCATAGTTGCCCATCGAGCTGGTGAAGTAATACAGCACGTCACTGGCGCCTTCGCTACCGTCCATGCGGCCCATGAACTGCATGCGCACCACGTCCTGCATGAAGGCCGGGCCGCCATCGGTATCGGCCAGCCATAACAGTGCGCCGACACACAGCGCCAACAGCGCCGCTGCTGCCAGGCCGAAGCCGAACACGTGGCGCCATTGGCGATTAAGCAAGAAGTAGCTGCACAGGATGCCCGTGGGTACCACCAGCCCAATCGGTCCGCGAACCCCGAAGCCAAGGATCAACAGTGCAAAGATCAGCCACCAACGGCGTCGTGCCGCAAAATGGTCGGCGGCGTAACCCAGGTAAAACACCGAAAACGCGACCGCCGCGAGTATCAGGTCCTGGGACACGGCGCGGGCTTCGGTGATGAACGTGTTCGTCATCAGCATCAAGGCGATGCTGAGCAGCGCCCAGCGTTGCGAGTAGGGCGCCAGCAAGCGGTACATCAACGTGACAATCACCGCACCGGCCAGCGCGCTCGGCAACCAGGCACTGAGGGTGTTGACCTGCCCGAATGGCAGGGACAGCACCCAGATGAACAGTGTCGAGACCGCCGAATAGTCGGCGTAGGGCTGGCCATAGGTGGTTGGAAACACCGATGGCCCGTTACGCAGCATTTCCTGGGCGAACATCACGAATCGCGAGTCGAAACCGATGGCCGCCTGCTGGTAAACCCCGGCACTGAACAGAATCAGTGCCAGTAACCCGACGCCCAGGGAGTGCTGTCGGGTCGATGATGATGGGATCAAGCGACGACCGAATCAGCGGGCCATTGCTGATGCGGAATCGGCAGGTTGCGCGACTCACCACGGCCCATCGGGAAGTACTTGAAACCGCTGCGTTCAAGGCGTTCGGCGTCGTACAGGTTACGCCCGTCGAAAATCACCGGCGCGTTCAGACGCTGCTGGATCAGGTCGAAATCCGGCGCTTTGAACTGCTGCCACTCGGTGCAGACGATCAAGGCGTCGGCGCCCGACAAGACGGATTCCGGTGTGCCCATCAGCATCAGTTTCGACTCGTCAGGGTACAGGCGCTGGGTTTCCTGCATGGCTTCCGGATCGTACGCTCGCACGTTGGCCCCGGCAGCCCACAGCGACTCCAGCAGGACCCTGCTCGGCGCATCGCGCATGTCATCGGTATTGGGTTTGAACGCCAGGCCCCAGACGGCAAAGGTCTTGCCGCGCAGGTCGCCACGGTAGAACGCTTTGATCCGCTCGAACAGCTTGTGTTTCTGGCGCTCGTTGATTGCTTCCACTGCTTGCAGCAGGTCGCTGGAGCAGTGCGCTTCCTGGGCGCTGTGAATCAGTGCGCGCATGTCTTTGGGGAAACACGAGCCGCCATAACCGCAGCCGGGGTAGATGAAGTGGTAACCGATACGGGAGTCGGCGCCGATGCCCAGGCGTACCGATTCGATGTCGGCGCCCAAGTGCTCGGCCAGCTCGGCGATCTGGTTTATGAAGCTGATCTTGGTGGCCAGCATGCAGTTGGCGGCGTATTTGGTCAGCTCGGCGCTGCGCAGGTCCATGAACATCACGCGGTCGTGGTTGCGGTTGAACGGCGCATAGAGGTCGCGCATCACTTCGCGGACTTCGTCACGTTCACAGCCAATGATGATCCGGTCCGGGCGGCGGCAGTCGGCGACAGCCGAGCCTTCTTTCAGAAACTCGGGGTTGGAGACGATATCGAACTGCAGCACGCGGCCGGCCTTCGTCAGGCATTTGTCGATATGGGCGCGCAACGCGTCACCCGTACCCACCGGCACCGTGGATTTCTCCACCAGAATGACCGGTTGTTCACGATGGCGTGCCACGGCATCGCCGACCGACATCACGTAGCTCAGGTCCGCCGAGCCGTCGTCTCGGGAGGGGGTGCCCACTGCAATAAACAGGACCTGGCCATGCTGCACGGCCATTTTTTCGTCGCTGGTGAATTGCAGTCGTTTGGCTTCCAGGCTTTCGCGCACCAGGCTGGCAAGCCCCGGCTCGAAAATGCTGACGTGGCCTTGTTGCAGCAATTCGACTTTCTTCTCGTCAATATCCATGCAGATCACATCGTGACCGACTTCAGCCAGGACAGCTGCCTGGACCAGGCCCACATAACCGCTACCAAATACACTGATTTTCATGACGCATCCCTGAGTTCGGTCGCACGAACTGAACGAGAGTTGATGATGATGACCCCGAGCATGACCAACGCCACCCCGAGGGTTTTTGAAAGACTGAACGTTTCGTTAAACAGTGGCAGGCTGGCGGCCAGCAGGTACACCAGCGCGTAGCTGATGCTCAACAGCGAATAGGCCCGCCCCAGCGGCAGGTCGCGAAGGGCGGCCAGCCAGCAAAGCATCGAAAGGGCGTAGGCGATAATGGCGCTGAGCACGACCACTATCGCGACCGGGTCGATGCTGGCTGTTAACCAGTGGTCCGGTGAGGGCAGGCGCGTCATGCTCCAGCGCATGCCCAACTGTGCGGCGCTGACCAGCAGCACACTGCCCATGGCGAAGGTAATTCCGCGACGCAGGCTCATGCGTGTTGCCCCAGCAGAACCACGCCACCGATCACCAGTGCCACACCCAACCAGTGTTGGCGGTCGATCGTTTCATGGAAGACAAAACGGGCGACCAGTGTGACCAGCACAAAATTCAGACTCAGCATCGGGTAGGCAATGCCGACTTCAAGTCGCTGCAAGACCAGCAGCCAGACCAGCAAACCCGTTCCCAGCGCCGCAAGCGCCAGCCACAGCCAGGGCGAGCGCAGTTTTTCGGACCATCCCGAAGCCTGGTCGCGCCAGCTCTCTACGGCGAATTTCTGAGCGATCTGACCCAGGCACGTCAACAGACACGCGACCAGAACCAGTAGCAGGCTCATGGCGCCACCTGAGGGAAAATCAGAATCACCAGATTGCCCTGTTCATAGCGTTTACCGTCCTTGGGCAACCGATCGAGTTCCTGCAACTCTTGCTCACCCTTGACCCGCATGACCACACCGACGGAGCCATTGCGGCGGGCGTTTTGCATCCACAGCTCAACCTGGCCGACGGTGACTAGCTGCTGAGCCGAATCAGGATAGGCAAGACCGTATTTCAATTCGCCTACCGAGCTGTAAAGGAACACATCCGGGTGCTTCATGCGCCAGGCCAGAGCCGACGCGGCGCCGAGATCGTTGCTCAGCAGTTTGCCGGTTTGCGACAACTCATCCATGTGATGGAGGATGAATTGGTCGGGTGTCTTGTTGGCGACCACCGAATTGGGCAGGCCGGCGGGAATCAAACCGATCAGCAGCAGACTGCCGAACGCCGGGGCGGCCCAGCATTGCAACGGCCTGAAGGCTTGCAGCAGGTTGGCCATGATCCAGCCGATCAAGCCAATGAACACCAGCACCAGGTTGTGCAGTTCATGGTCGTACAGCGGTTTTTTCAGTTGCAGGTAGACCAGGGCAATCAGGACAACCAGGCCCAGCACCAGGTTGAGCAAACCGTTGATCCCCAGTACCCGGCCCTGTTCCAGCTTCAGTCGATCAGCCAGTGCATGACCCAAGAGCAAGGCCAATGGCAGCAGGCACGGCAGGATGTAACTCGGTAATTTGCCTTTGCTGATGCTGAAAAATACCAGTGGCATCACCATCCACAGCAGCAGGAAGCCGATACTGGCCTGGCGTCGGGTTTGCCAGGCTTGTTTCAGTGCCGACGGCAACAACGCCACCCACGGCATACTGAAAGCGACTAGCAGCGGCAGGTAGTACCACCACGGCTCTTCATGCTGAGCGTCGTCACCGGCAAAGCGGCGAATGTGCTCGTGCCAGAAGAAGAACCGCCAGTAATCGGGCTCTTGCGAGTGAACCGCCAACACCCACGGCAGGCTCACCGCGATGGCCACGACAATTGCCACGGGGCCGTAGATCAGCAGTTCTTTCCAGCGTTTTTGCCAGATCATGTAGGGCAGGGCGACCAGTACCGGCAGCAACCAGGCGAGAAAACCCTTGGTCATGAAGCCCATGCCGCAGGCCAGTCCCAGTACTGCCCAGCCGAAAAGGCGCTGACGACCGACGCTGTCCAGGGCAAACCACAAACCGACCACGCTCAGGTTGACCCAAAAGGTGAACTGCGGATCAAGGTTGGCATAACCGGCCTGTGCGGCGATGACGCTGAAACTCATGTAGAGCAGCGCGCAGGCAAAACTCTTGCGCGGGTCGTTCCACAACCGGCGGGCGATCAGGAAGCACAGCAATACACTCAGGCCCAGGCTCAGGGCCGAGGCAAACCGCACCCCAAACAAGTTCTGACCGAACACGGCCTGGCTTGCAGCGATCATCCAGTAACCTGCCGCCGGTTTTTCAAAGTAGCGCACGCTCATGAAGTGCGGCGACACCCAGTTGCCGCTCAGGAGCATGTGCTGACTGATCTGGGCGTAGCGGGTTTCGTCCGGAATCCACAAACCATGGGTGCCCAGCGGCAGCAGATAGGCGAGGACGAACAAGACCAGCAGGAGGGGTAGTGCCCAGCGTTTGCTCATGCTCCTTGCACTCCCAACCAGCCTTCGCGGCCTTCAAGCGCGCCGCGTACGACACGTCCTGAGGGCAAGGTGTTGGGGGCGTCGGGCAGCAGATCGCCCAAGGGCTGGAAATGAATGTCACGCTGGCGTGCATCGGCCAGCAGCTGACGGAAATCGTTGGCCATCAGAATCCCTTCTACTTCAGCATGAATGGTGTAGACGTTGAGTTTTTCGGGGGAAAAGCGCTCAAGAATGAACGCGTTGAAGTCCTCGGCTGCGACAGTTGGACCGACCACCTCATCGAAGGTCGGCAGATCCACCGGTATTTGTGGTGCACCTAAACCACCGCCTGCCAGAGTCGGTTGAAACAGGCTGCGCCCACGGCAATCGCTGTTGTAGCGAAAGCCGAACGCTTCTTTGGCTTCGATCACACGTTCGTCCGCGCGCCAACCGGCAGCGGCCGAACAGTCGACCTTTTGCCCGAGGATGTCGCTGAGCGTGTCGACGCCCTGGCGGATCTGCTCGATCAGCTGTGCGTCGCTCCAGCGTCCGGCGTTGGCCTGCCAGCCATGGTGATCCCAGGCGTGCAGACCGACCTCATGCCCCGCGGCCTGAGCCTGGCGCATCAAATGCCCCAGGTCCCGGCCAATCGGTTTGCCTGGCCAGGCGGTGCCGGCCAGCAAAATGTCCCAGCCGTACAGCCCGGCAGCGTTGGAACGGAGCATTTTCCAGAGAAACTGCGGGCGGATCAGGCGCCACAAGTGGCGCCCCATGTTGTCCGGCCCGACGCTGAAGAAGAACGTCGCCTTGACCTGCGCCTCGTCGAGGATTTCCAGCAGCCGAGGCACCCCCTCACGGGTGCCTCGGTAGGTGTCGACATCGATTCGAAGGCCTGCCTGCATCAACGCTTATCCGCGATTTCGAGCATGGCCTCGCGCAAGAAGAAATCCAGCGTGTTGCCAATGGTCTCGCTCATCTCCACGGTTGGCGTCCAGTCCAGCAGACGCTTGGCGTTGGCGATGCTTGGTTTGCGGTGGGACACGTCCTGGTAGCCGGTGCCGTAGAACGCTTTGCTTTCTACGTCGCGGAAACCGGCGAACGGTGGGAAGTTGTCGCGCAGCGGGTGAGCTTCGAACTGACGCAGCAGTTCTTCGCCCAACTGACGAATGCTCGCTTCGTTCTCCGGGTTGCCGATGTTGATAATCTGACCGTTGCAGGCGTCATTTTCGTTGTCGATGATTCGCGCCAGGGCTTCTACGCCGTCAGCAATGTCGGTAAAGCAGCGCTTTTGCTCGCCGCCATCGAACAGGCGAATCGGTGTGCCTTCCACCAGGTTCAGGATCAACTGGGTGATAGCCCGGGAGCTGCCGATACGCGCCGAGTCCAGACGGTCCAGGCGTGGGCCCATCCAGTTGAAAGGGCGGAACAGGGTGAAGTTCAGGCCTTTCTGGCCGTAGGCCCAGATGACCCGGTCGAGCAATTGCTTGGAGATCGAGTAGATCCAGCGTTGCTTGTTGATCGGGCCGACGACGAGGTTGGAGGTGTCTTCGTCGAAGTTCTGGTCCTGGCACATGCCATAGACTTCCGAGGTCGACGGGAAGATCACGCGCTTGTTGTATTTGACGCAGTAGCGAACCAGTTTCAGGTTTTCTTCGAAATCCAGCTCGAACACGCGCAGCGGGTTGCGCGTGTATTCAATCGGCGTGGCAATTGCCACCAGCGGCAGGACTACGTCGCACTTCTTGATGTGATATTCGATCCACTCGGAGTGAATGCTGATATCGCCTTCGACGAAATGGAAGTTCGGATGGCTGCGCAGGCGGTCGATGGCGTCCGAACCGATGTCCAGGCCGTAAACCTCATACTGGTCGTCGCGCAGCAGGCGCTCGGACAAGTGATTGCCGATGAAGCCGTTGACGCCGAGGATCAGTACACGGGTGCGGCGTGGCTTACGCCCGGATTCGGCGCCGCGCAGGACGGAACCGTCGACCAGGCCCAACTCGTTGGCCAGTTGCGGGCCGCTCAGGTACAGACCGTTGTCGTTACGCTGACCGGCGGTGATCACCAGCGAGTCTTCGCCGCAAGCGATGCGCAGTGGGTCGACGCTGATCACTCGGCCTGGTGCCAAGCCTTCATTGCCCTTGGCAACTTCGGCGCTCCAGACAATCAGCTTGTGCTCGCCCACATCGCAGAACGCGCCCGGATACGGCTGGGTCACGGCGCGGACCAGGTTGAACAGTTCTTCCGCTGACTTCTTCCAGAGCAGTTTGCCGTCGGCCGCAGTGCGGCGACCAAACACCGTGGCTTTGGATTCGTCCTGAGCCGTTTCGGTGACTTTGCCTTGCAGCAAGGCGGGCAGGGTGTCGCGCAACAGGTCGGAGGCGGCCACGCGCAGTTTGCCATGCAGGGTCACCGCGGTGTCGCTGCGCTCGATGGCAACCGCTTGCTGGGCGATGATCGCACCGGCGTCGGCACGCTTGACCATACGGTGCAGGGTCACGCCGCTTTCAGTTTCACCGTTCACCAGCACCCAATTGGCTGGCGCGCGGCCACGGTAGCGTGGCAGCAACGAGCCGTGCAGGTTGAACGCGCCGTTGCGGGCGGTGGCCAGCAGCGGTTCACTCAACAGGTGGCGGTAGTAGAACGAGAACAGGTAATCGGGGTTGAGTTTGGCGATGCGCTCGATCCACAGCGGATGGTTGGCATCTTCAGGAGCATGCACCGGGATGCCTTTTTGGGCACACAACTGCGCAACGGAACCGTAAAAGGTGTTTTCTTTCGGATCATCGGCATGCGTAAACACGGCGGCAATTTCAAAGCCGGACGCGAGCAGGGATTCGATACCGGCACAACCAATATCGTGGTAGGCGAAGACAACAGCTTTTACGCTCATGAGAGAACCTGATCGGAAGAAGTGGAAGTAAGGCCGTCAACGGTGACAACGGGAGCGGGCGCGGCGGGTTGGCTACGCAAAACTTTTTCGACAAAGAAGCGGGGACGGGCGCGGACGTCGCTGTACATGCGCCCCAGGTACTCGCCCAACAGACCCATGCCGATGAATTGCCCTCCGGTGAAGACGAACAGCACGGCGAACAGCACGAACGAACCGTCGCCGGCCCACTCAGCGCCGAACGCCAGGCGCAAGATAATCAACGCGAACGCGAACAGCACGCCCAGACCGGCCATGGCGAAACCGACGATGCTCAGCAGCCGCAAAGGCGTGGTGGTCATGCAGGTGATCAGGTCGAACATCAGGTTGACCAGGCGCATGGGGCTGTACTTGGATTCACCGTGTTCACGCTCGGCATGCAATACCGGGATTTCGGTGGTGTGCCGGGCAAAACTGTTGGCCAGGATCGGGATGAAGGTGCTGCGTTCGCGGCAGGCCAGCATCGCGTCGACGATGGTGCGGCGGTAAGCGCGCAACATGCAGCCGTAATCGCTCATGGCAACGCCCGTCGAGCGCTGAACGGCCAGGTTGATCAGCTTCGACGGCCAGCGACGCAGCGCGGAGTCCTGACGGTTGTTGCGCACCGTGGCGACCACGTCATAACCGAGTTCTGCCTGGGCAACCAGTCGCGGAATTTCTTCGGGCGGGTTTTGCAGGTCGGCATCGAGGGTGATGACGACATCACCTTTGCAGTGTTCGAAACCGGCCATGATTGCCGCGTGTTGGCCATAGTTGCGGTTGAGTATTACCGCGACCACCGGGCTGCCCTCGCGACTGGCGGCCTCTTCGAGGATTTGCGCCGAATTGTCTCGGCTGCCGTCGTCCACCAGGACGATTTCGTATTCATGGTGCAACTGCTGGCACGCCGCTTCGGTACGCCGAAGCAACTCGGGCAGGCTGTCTTGTTCGTTGTAGACCGGGATAACAACCGATACGCAACGGATTGGGTAAGGTTTCACTGAGATCTGTCCATAACATTTTCAATGGCATCGACCACACGATTGACATCATCGGTGGTCATGTCCGGGAACAAGGGAATCGAACACAGCCGTGCCGAATTCCATTCGGTGTTGGGCAGGTAAATGTTCGGGAAACGCTGACGATAATACGTGTGCAGGTGCGTGGCTATAAAGTGGATGCCGGTGCCGATGTTCTGTTCTTGCAAGCCCCTCATGAAGGCTTCACGGTCCAAGCCGCAGCGCTCGGCGTCGATGCGCAGGATGAACAGGTGCCAGGCGTGTTGTTGCGGATAGGTTGGCACCGCCAGCGGTTGCACGGCAGAGCCTTCCAGGCGTTGCAGGTACGTTCGCGCCAGCTCGGTGCGTTTGGCGTTGATGTCGTCCAGACGCTCCAGTTGCACCAGGGCGATGGCGGCATTGACGTCGGCCAGGTTGTATTTGAAACCCGGTTCCATCACTTGCGCCTGAGGCTTGCGGCCGTGGGTCATGCGGTCGTAGGCGTCGACGCCGAGGCCGTGAAACTTGAGCATGCGCACCCGGCTGGCCAGCGCTTCATCGTCGCTGACGAACATCGCGCCTTCGGCGCAGGTCATGTTTTTGATGGCGTGGAACGAGAAGATCGCCGTGCCTTTGTTGCCGACGTGACGACCTTTGTAGAAGGTGCCGGCGGCGTGGGCAGCGTCTTCGATCACAGGAATGCCGTGTTTGTCGGCGAGCGCATACAGCGGGTCGAGGTCGAAGGCGGCGCCGGCGTAGTGCACTGGAATGATGGCTTTGGTACGCGGGGTGATGGCCGCCTCGATGCTTGCGAGATCGCTCATCAGTGTGTCGCGGTCAACGTCGACGAACACCGGGGTGGCGCCCAGCAGGCAGATCATGTTGGCCGTGGACACCCACGTCTGCGAAGGGGTAATGACTTCGTCGCCCGGGCCAATGCCCAATGCCAGCAACGTAATATGCATACCACCGGTGGCCGAAGAAAGTGCAACGGCGTGCCGACACCCGACATAGTTGGCGAACTGCTCTTCCAGTTGCTGGTTTTTTGGCCCGGTGGTGATCCAGCCGGAGCGCAATACTTGCTCTACCGCTGCAATTTCTTCATCGCCGATACTGGGACGGGAGAAGGGGAGAAACGCCTGACTCATGGGCACCTCGGGCTGGAATTGAACGTACATTGTTACCGGATGTATTGGATCCAAGGCAAGCGTAGTCGATAAAAAATAAGCTGCTTCAATCGGTTACACAAAAAGTGTGACAAATCGCATCAATTGACTTTTTCTGTTCCGGTCGGCACGTTGGAGGCTTGTGAGGGACCGTCGCGGCTCATTGAGGGTAAGCTCTATTTCGTGAAAGGAACATGAAAAACCGGTCGGCAAATCGTTTATCCGAGGGTTATACAGGCGCTGTTCAGACTCTTGCCGCTCATCGCGACTTTATAAGAAAAGTCCTTCAGAAGTCTTCGCTTTACATGAGGGATGTTTTCAATCCTTAGTTGTATTACTGCAATGTTTTTACTCAAGGCCGTCTCGTTTGATTGACTTACCTGTTACCCATCCCGTTGCTTCAACGACCAATCCGTTGACTTTGTACCTGGCCCGGCTCGCACCTTCCAGTCAGCTGACCATGCGTTATGTTTTGCAGGATGCCGCGGACCGTTTGGGCTTCGACGACATGAATGTCGAGGAAATCCCTTGGCATCAACTTCAGCCAGAAAATGTCATTGCGCTGGTCGCAGCGTTACGCGAAGACGGCTACGCGCCCAACACCTCTTCGCTGTACGTGAATGCGGTACGCGGGGTGATGAATGAGGCGTGGCGCATGAGCTTGATCAGTCAGGATCATCTGCTGAAAATGCGCTCGGTCAAAGGGATTGCCGGCACCCGTTTGTCCCAGGGGCGTAACTTGCGGCGCACGCTAATTCAGGAGTTGATGGCGGTGTGTGCCGCCGATCCACGACCACAAGGATTACGCGACGCGGCGATCATCGGGATTTTGTACGGTTCGGGGATGCGCAAGTCCGAGTCGGTGAACCTGGACCTGTCACAGGTCGATTTTGCCGAGCGCAGTCTGCGGGTCACGGCCAAGGGCAACAAGCAATTGATCAAGTACGCGCCGGCCTGGGCCTTGGCCAAACTGGAGGCCTGGCTGGCGTTTCGTCGATCACAGCTCAAGGAAGGCGAGGTGGACGACCCGTTTCTGTTCAACCGCATCCGTCGTGGCAGCCATATCACCCGCGATCGAGTGACCAAACATGCGATCTATTACATTGCGCGCCAGCGCGGTGCCGAAGTCGGGGTGAAGATCATGCCGCACGATTTTCGCCGTTCGTTCATCACCCGCGTCATCGAAGAGCACGATTTGTCGATCGCGCAGAAACTGGCGCATCACAGCAATATTCAGACAACCGCCAATTACGATGTGCGCGATGACAATGAGCGGCGCCGCGCAGTGGACCGCTTTGACCTTTAACGTTATGACCCGCTGAACACGTGAGCATGGCCGATGGTTGAGACGTGGACCGCGCTGCCGGCAGGGGGCGCATACATGCCCGAACTGCGTACCGTTAATGACCGGCCGGACTGTTCGCCGCGAGTGGGTGCCTGTAATTCCACGGTCAATGTGCAGGTGTTGCCGCTGAAGTCGCGTTCAGTCACTACAGCGCGGCACCCGGACATTTCGGTGGGGCTCGGCTGGATGCTGACGAGTTGTAATTGCTCGGGGCGCAGCATGATCTGCGCCGAATGGTTGTTGCGGTGGTTGTTCACCGGTATCCGGCCGAGGTCGCAATGCGCCCAGCCAGCTTCGATTTTGGCGGGCATGACCACGGCATCCCCGAGAAACAGCGCGGTTTGTTCGTCGTCGGGGTAGCGGTACAGATCCAGTGGATGGCCTGACTGCACGAGCCGACCGCCGCGCATCACTGCCAGTTGATCGGCAAACGACAGGGCTTCGCTCTGATCATGGGTGACCAGGATGGTGGTGACACCCGCATCGGACAGCAGTCGGGCGACCATTTTGCGCATGGCGCCTCGAAGGCCGGTATCAAGGGCGGAAAACGGCTCGTCCAGCAGCATCAAGCGCGGCTGTTGCGCCAACGCCCGCGCCAGCGCCACCCGCTGTTGCTGGCCGCCGGAGAGTTCATGGGGCCAACGGTGGGCCATGCTTGCATCCAGGGCCACGCTGTCCATCAGCTCAGCGACACGATGGTTTTTTTCGCCGCCCTTGACCGAAAGTCCGAAACCGATATTGGCAGCCACGGTCATGTGCGGGAACAGGGCGCCGTCCTGGGGAACGTAGCCAATCAGGCGCTGATGCGCAGGCACCTCGTGAGTGGCGTCGACGAGCGTCTGGCCATTGAGTGAAAGACGGCCGGAGTCCGGGAATTCGAAGCCGGCGATCATCCGTAATAACGTCGTTTTACCCGAGCCGGATGGGCCGACAATCACCGTCCGGCTACCAGCGGGCACCGACAGGTTGATGCTCTCCAGCGCCTTTTGGTCGCCGTAAGACTTGGATATGGCATGCAGTTCGAGAGCGTTCATCGGCCAGCCGTTCGTTTGGATTGGTGATAAAGAAGTCCGGTTAACGGAAGCGACAGCAGGATCATCAACAGGGCATAGGGGGCGGCAGCGGCATAGTCGATTTCGCTGGTCATGGCCCAGAAACCGGTGGCCAGGGTGCGCGTACCATTGGGCGCGAGCAACAGTGTGGCGGTGAGCTCGTTGGTGATCGCCAGAAACACCAGCGCAGCCCCGGCGGCAGCCCCCGGCGCGGCCAGGCGCAGAGTAATCAGCCACAAGGCCCGCCCCGGCGAGCGGCCGAGACTGCGTGCGATATTTTCCAGTTCCACCGGTGCCTGGGCAATTCCCGCCCGTAAACTCACCAGGGCACGGGGCAAGAACATCAGCAGATACGCCAGCAGCACGGTGATCGTGGTCTGGTAAATCGGTCGGGCAAAATGGATGGTGAACGTTACCAGGGCCAGGGCGACGACAATCCCAGGCAACGAACTGGTGATGTAGTTGCAGCTTTCCAGTACCCGCTGTAACCGGCCGGGAGAGCGAATCGATAGCCAGGCAATCGGGATCGCGGCGCAGGTGGTCAGGACTGCACCTGCCGCGCCGAGCTGCAGTGTCTGTTGCAGCGCCGGCATCAGTTCGTCCAGTTGCCAGACCTGTGTGCCGCCCGCGATCAGCCACTTGCCCAAGGTGATCAACGGCACACCCAGCGCCAATGCGCAGGTGAAGGCTTGCAGCAGCAGGCCGAGCATTTTTGCCTGCCAGTCCAGGCGCACAACCCGTTGCGTGCGAGCGCTTCCCGACCCGACCCTGGCGTAACGCGCCGTGCCGCGAGCGGCGGACTCGGTGGTCAGCATCGCCAGGCAACACAGGGCCAACACACTGGCCAGCATATTGGCGGCAGGGCCGTTGAAGGTGGATTTGAACTGGTCGAAGATCGCCGTGGTAAAGGTGTCGAAACGGATCATCGCGTACAGGCCATATTCAGCCAGCAAATGCAGGCCCACCAACAACGCTCCGCCGCAAATGGCCAGGCGCAGTTGCGGCAGTACCACACGGAAAAAAACCGCCCACGGCTTGAGCCCCATTGATTCGCCAACGTCTTCAATAGCCGGGTCAAGCCGGCGCAGAGTGGCCGCAATCGGAAGGTACAGGAACGGGAAATAGGCAATGACCGAGACCAGGACGCCAGCAGGCAACCCGTGAATCGATGGCACCAGGCTCACCCACGCATAGCTGTGAACAAAGGCCGGCACGGCCAGTGGCGCCGTCGCCAACAGTGACCACCAGCGTCGGCCTGGAAGGTTGGTGCGCTCTGTCAGCCAGGCCAGCGCCAGGCCGAGCATGACGCACAACGGAATGGTGATCAGCACCAGCAACACGGTGTTGATCAGTAATTCAGCGACACGAGGTCGAAAGACCAGCGGCACAATGGCCGCCCAGCCTGTCTGGATCGACACGCCGATCACGAAGGCAATCGGCAACAGCGACAGGAGCGAGACCAGTACGGACAGACCGATCACCCACACGCCGCCGCGACCTGCGAAAACACCCCGGGAGCGTCGTCGCAAGTTTGCGGGTATCGCCGTGGCGACACCCCCTGGCAAGGTTTCAGGCATCAATTAGAGCAGTCCCGCCTGAGTCATCAGCTCCACGGCTTTTTTACTGTCGAGTTTTGAGGCATCGACTGTCGGCGAGTCGAGCTGCTGCAAAGGCACCAGTTTAGGGTTGGAGGGTGCGTTCTTGCCCACGGCGTATTCAAACGATTTGCCGGTTTCCAGGACTTTCTGGCCTTCCTTGCTGGTGATCCACTTCAGTAGCGCCTGAGCGTCTTCCTTGTGTTTGCTGGAGGCCAGAACGCCGCCACCGGAAACGCTGACAAAAGCGCCCGGGTCTTTGTGTTTGAAGTAGTACAGGGCGGTGTTTTTGCTGTTTTCACCGGTCTTGGCTTGGTCGCCGTAACTGTAATAGTGGTAAATCACGCCGCTGTCGACCTGGCCCGCGTTGACTGCTTTAAGGACGGCGCTGTTGCCACGGTAGGCCGTGTAGTTGGCTTTCATCCCTTTGAGCCATTCGAGGGTCGCTGCTTCGCCCTTGAGTTCGAGCACGGCGGCGACGATGGCCTGGAAGTCGGCACCGGCGGGCGATGCGCCCCAACGGCCTTTCCAGTTTGGCCCGGCCAGGTCCATCAACGATTTTGGCAGATCAGCTTCAGGCAGTTTGCTCGGGTTGTAGACGAACACGGTGGAGCGCGCAGCGATCCCGACCCATTTGCCATGCGCCGGACGATAAGCCGCGTCCACTTGCTCCAGGGTAGTCGGCGCTACGGGTGCAAGCAGGCCCGCGTTGTCCACCAGCACCATGGCCGGGGAGTTTTCGGTCAGAAATACGTCGGCCGGGGAGGCGGCGCCTTCCTGCACGATCTGATTGCCCATCTCGGTGTCGTCGCCGTTACGCAGGGTGACTTTGATCCCGGTTTCCTTGGTGAACCCCTCGACCCAGGCCTTGGTCAGGCTCTCGTGTTGGGCGTTGTAGACCACGATACCGTCGGTATCAGCGGCATAGACATGTCCGGCGGCCAGCAGTGCAGTGGTCAGCAATGCTGTTTTGAGGAACGAAGGGATGGAGGGCGTCATTAGGGGGGGCAGCTCCTGTTCTTTTTAGTAGTCATGCACACCGATTCGCTAGCAAATCAATGCGAATCATTTGCATGTTTTGAGTCGCAGGGAATGTAGAACGTAAAATGAGAAAAAAACGTCAAAGAAACCGTTAATACATGTCATTTTCATTCAGATTAGCAGTCCCTCAGCTACTTGCCCGACGGATCTGATGTTAACGGAAGTCATCGATCAGCGCAGGCATTCGAGCACAACGTCGGGTTTGTCTACCAGCAGGATTTTTTTCCGTGTACCAAGGTTTGAGCAACCGACCCCCATTGTTGCGGGCGGTTGCTCAAATCTGAATAGTGGCGAAAGGATAGTGCCGTGATCCAGGGGGCGTCTGGAAATTTGGCCATCCGATTCAATTCTGCGTTGGGGACGATTGCGGAATAAACGCCACGCTTTGGTTTTCACGGGAGTGAAACATCCGTTCACCGTTGGTGGGCGTAGTGGTGATGACCTGATGGTCGGCACTCAGGTAGTTCAGCGGCAGCGCATCGCCCTTGTGGTATTGCGCGATAACGATAGTGCGTTTCGGATCCCAGTGTTGACCGCTGGTGTGGTCCAGCCAGTTCATCAGCGCTGTGGTGTTGCCGGTGCGAGGAAAATCGTCGGATTGCTGCACGTAATAGAACGGTGCGCCCCCGGTTTGCAGGTACATCGGCACTTTGTTGTCGACGTCGATCATGACCAAGCGCCAGTGACTCAAAGGTGCGCGTTTGATGGCCTCAAGCTTGACCGTTTCACCAAAATGCACCACGCCGCCACCAATGTTGGTCCAGGGGTACAGCACGCCGAGCACGGCCATCAGTACGGCTGCACTCACCCCGAAACCAATCTTCAACCCGCGACCGCCAAACGTGCTGACCTTGTTGCCTTCGGCCATGCGCCGGGTGATCCACCAAGCCCCCAGTAACTGGGCGAAGGGCACGAGGGGCAATACGTAGTAGCTGCGCCGGCTGCCGCTGGAGGTGAAAAACAGCATCAGCAGCCCCAGCCCCCAGATCAGCCAACGTGTATTGGGTTCGACACTGCGCCAGTTGCGCGCAGCGACCCACAACGCCAACAACCAGCAAGGTGCCCACGGCAAGGTGTAGACGGGGAGGTAAACCAGATAGGTGTAAATCGGCCCGATGTTATCGAACGGCTGGAAGAACCGGACGACATTCTCGCGCAACACCAAACCCAAACCACTTTCGCCATAGGTCGGTGTGCCATACACATGCGACAACATGAACGGTGTCATGTAGAAAACACCGGCAACCGACAGGGCTGCACACAGCCGCCAATTGAGGTGGCGTTTCCAGCGCCCCTCCTGCACCAGATGAGGCAACAGCAATAACCCCGGCAATATCAAGCCGATCAAACCTTTGAACAGTGAGGTCAGGGACAGCAGCAGGCAAAACACCAGGTAGCGGCTGAACCGTGTGTCTTCGGGCCCGCGCCAGTACCACCACACCGCTGCCAGTACGCCACACACCGTGAGAATGTCAGCCGTGGCAACTCGTGCCCAGAAGACAAAATAGAAGGTGGTCGCCAGCATCCAGCCGGCAATCAAACCGGTGCCTTTGCGATACAGTCGTACGCCGATCAAGTACACCAGCCACACGCTCAGCCACGCCGCAATCACCGACGAGAGACGCAATGACCAGTGGTCCAGACCGCCTGTCAACCAGGCCGAGGCGGTGATCAACCAATAGGAGGGCAGGGGTTTGTCATAGTAGGCCGCGCCCTTGAGGTAGGGATCAAAATAGTCACCGCTTTGCAGCATTTGTAAGGCGATGTTGGCCCAGCGTGTTTCCGCTCCCCATAATTCCCGGGTGCCCAGCCCCAACAACAGCATCAGCGCTGCCGTGGCCAGCAAGAGCGTTAACCTGCCCCTGTCACTGGCCCAGAATTTCATGACGGGTTTCCAGTCGGTACTTTTGGCGAAACACTGTCAGGGCCGGTTTGCGGAAAAATCAGGATCTGCAGATTGCCGCGCTGATAGCGTTTGCCATCGAGAGGCAACCGCTCGACCTCCTCGGTTTCCGCGACATTGTTGACCCGCATCACCACACCGACCGCGCCTTTTTTACGCGCCTCTGTCATCCACTCCCCGACGTTGTCCATGGTCACTTTGCGCGAGGCCATGGCGGGGTCGCCGAGACCGTATTTCAGCTCGCCGATGGTATTGAACAGATCGACTTGCGGGCGCTTCAAACGCCATGACAACGCGGAGGCTGCACCGAGATCGTTGCTGAGCAATGAGCTGGTTTCGCCCAATGCATCAAGGTGCTCGGCAATGAACTGGTCCGGCATTTTGCTGTTGACAATCTGTGCCGGCATGGCGGCCGGCAACAACGCAACCAGTATCCATATGCCAAGGGCCGGCATCGCCCAAAAAATCAATGGGCGCAGGACTTGTAATGAGTTGGTAATGATCCAGCCGAGCAACACGATAAACACCAGGGACAAGCTCAACATCTCGGTGTTTTCGTAGATTTTCCTGGAGATCTGCAGATAGAGCAGGGCGATCAGGGCAATCGCGCCCACGGTGGTGTTGATCGCGGCATTGATGCGAAGCGACCGGGTTCGCCCTTGACTCAAGAGCTCCATGACCGTGTGCCCCATCAACAGGGCCAGCGGCAACAGGCACGGCATGATGTAGGTCGGTAATTTGCCACTGCTCAAACTGAAGAAGGCCAGTGGCAACAGCAGCCAAAGCAGCAGGAAACCGATGACAGGCTGGCGTTTATGCTTCCAGGCGTCGATGAACGTGGCCGGTAGCAACGCAGCCCATGGCAGGCTCGACACAACCAGCAAGGGCAGATAGAACCACCATGGCCGCGCATGCTGTGCATCATCGGCGGCGAACCGGCGGACGTGTTCGTTCCAGAAGAAAAAGCGCCAGAAGTCCGGTTCCCGGTGGTGAATGGCGAGCACCCATGGCAAGCACACCACCACCGCAACCAGCACGGCCAATGCACCATAACGCACCAGTTCACCCATTCGCCGTTGCCAAAACATATAGGGCAGGGCGATCAATACCGGCAACAACCAGGCCAGAAAGCCTTTGGTCATAAAACCCATGCCACAGGCAAAACCCAGCAGCACCCAGGCGCCTGCTTTGCTTCGAGGGGTATGACTGTCGATGGCAAACCAGAGCGCGACCAGGCTCAGGTTCACCCAGAGGGTGAATTGCGGATCGAGGTTGGCGTAACCGGCTTGACCGGCAATCAGCCCGAAACTCATGTACAGCAACGCGCAGGCAGCGCTTTTGCGCGGGTCGTTCCAAAGCCTGCGGGCGATCAGGTAGGTCAACCAGACACTCAGCCCGGTACTCAGCGCCGAGGCAATCCGCACACCAAACAGGTTATCGCCAAAGACAGCCTGACCGATGGCGATCATCCAGTAGCCGGCAATAGGCTTTTCGAAGTAACGAATGCCCATGAAGTGCGGCGCGACCCAGTTGCCGCTCAGAAGCATTTCCTGGCTGATCTGGCCATAGCGGGTTTCATCGGGGATCCACAACCCGTGTGTCATCAGCGGCAGGAGGTAGAAGACAACAAACGCCAACAGCAGGCCGGGCACGATCCAGCGTTTGACAGGCGCAGGAGTGCGAGATAACTGACCCGCAGAAAAGGGCAATGGCTGATGTAAAGTCATGACTCGTCCTTGGCGAAATACCGCGAGAGGGTAGCGTGGGTGGCGAAGTTCAATGGGCAATGCGCCAACTCAAATTGAGTCGACGGCTACTGTTTACGGTTGGCAAGTAGCGGTTGTTTATTTTCCCTGCAAAGCGTTCCAGTCTTCGGGATTAACAATGCCCAGCACCTGGAGTTGCCCGTTAGTGTCAATGCGCAAGAACAGTGAACTGCCATATTCACTCTTTGCCGCGTGCGGGAAACCGGTATCGGCTAAAAAGTCGCCAATGCAGCCACTGTGAGAGACCAGTACCAGATTACGATGGGCTTGTTTGTGCGCCACCACATCGTTGCGCAGTGTTTTGCCACAAGTGACCAGCCATTCCTGACTCACCGGGTCTGTGCCGAACATGGCGTGCGACGTTTGTACTGTCCGCGTTGCCGGGCTGCTCAACACGTCGGTCTGCGCCATGCCCAGGCGCATAAAGTGCTGGCCTACCGCAGTGGAAGACTCGTTGCCGAACCGGGTAATACCATCGGCCGGCCCCAGGCAAGGGTTACTGGATTGGTCGCACCGCTCGGCGTGACGAACCAGCGCTACCACTTCGCCAGCCTGCCAGTCTTTCAACAGTTCTGCCTTGGCGGAGGGATTTGCGTTGGCCAGGTGGGTGGGCGATTTGGTCCACAAGACAAAGCCTGTGACCACTATGACAGCCACCACGGTTGCGATCAGCGATGCCAGTTTTACTCTGCGCGAAGTCATGTTTCGTTCGTTATCTATTGTGGGAAAGATGCGGGCAACACTAGAGATGTACAGGTAGCGGAGGAGTGAAACGAATGTGAAAAAATTGCGCAGCAGGATGGCAGGCATACTTACCTGGTTATTGAAAACCCTTGCCTTTTACCAAGTTCTTTGAAACGCAGGGCTGTCGAAATAAAAACACCACACGATATTGTTCAGTGGTCGCAGTGGCACCGCTGAACAATACCGGGGCGCGCAAGAAGTGGCGTCAGGCAGGGGGCGGGCAACTTTGTTGTGTCCCCTTGGCCGCCTGGCCGATCAGCGCAGCCAGGCGCTTGACGTTATTTTGCTGGGCCAGGGCCAGATCTTCGATGCTCCCCCCCGAAGGCGTTTGCAGGATGCTACGACAGGTGATAGACGCGCCATTGACTTCATTGGCGGCGCGCAAGCGCCAAGTCACATCAATCAGCCCGTATTGCCCGGGAAAGGAATCAAAACGCAGTACATCGATGCGCAGCGACAGCTTGCGCTGGGGGTTGAGGTTGGCCAATTGATCCACCAGGGCACTGCGGAACTCCTCTCCCAGCGATGCCCCCCACCATTCGGATTCAAGCAGCACCAGGCCGCTGTTGCCTTGGCGAATAACCACCTGTGGCCGGTCGACTTGCGCCGGTACACTGAGGCTCTCAATCTCGATGACCACAACGTTACTGTGCGTTGCACCACCTGTGTGTGGTGGCATCAGGGTGTGGTAGTGAACAGGTTCACTGCGGCAGGCCGCGAGCAGCAGGAGCGCAGCGACCAAGGTGAGCTTCGGCGAAAAAGCCATACATGTTGCTCCTTTCTTCTGCTGCGCGGTCATTGATTCAGGTCCTGTGCCGAGGCGTTTTTCGGTCGACCACGAATCAGTGACTCCGGATGCCGGATCAGGTAATCCGCCAGTCCGCGCAATGATCGCGCCGCGCTTTCCAGCTCTTCCAGAGTCTGCCCGAGCTTCTCCCGTGATGGCGAACCCTCGGTAATGGTGGCGTTGGCCGATTGCAGGGTCGAGTTGGCCGACAGCAAGGTCTTGCTGACGTCCGACAGGGCAGTATCGACGCCGGGCAGTGTCTTGCTGTTGAATTTGACCAGCCCTTTGCGCACTTCCACCAGGTTGCTGTCGAGGTTGCCGGCAATGCGCTCGATCGGCAGTTTGTTGACCTTGTCGACCATGGATTCGAGTTTTTCCTGCAATTGTTCGAGGCTGCCCGGAACCGTTGGGATCATGACCGGGCGCGCGGTCGCATCGAAGGCCACTTTGTCTGCTTTAGGGTAGAAGTCCAGGGCGATGTACAACTGACCGGTCAACAGGTTGCCAGTGCGGGCCTGAGCACGCAGGCCGTTTTCGATGAAGGAGCCAATCATCCGAACGCCAGCGGCTTCGTCATTGGGGTCATGATTGAGCGCCTTGATCATCTTGGTGTGGGCCTGACCTAGACGCTGCGGGTAGATCACGATGCCGACATTGACCGGAAAACTGCGTTTTTTCTCGTCGAAATCCAGATTGACCGACACTACCTTGCCGATTTCGATGCCCAGGAATTCCACCGGCGCATCGACCTTCAACCCACGCATGGCCTGATCGAAACGCAAGGCCAGGAATTGCGCCTTGCCATTGGGCGGGGCGAGGGCGCTTTGCTGATCCTCAAACAGCTCGTAGGCATACTCTTCGGGGGCAGGTTTGTCGTTGGGGTTGTATTCCGGTGCACGGAAGGCAATACCGCCCACCAGCAAGGAGGACAACGATTCAGTTTTGACATCAACACCGTTGGCATCGATGCTCACGTCCACACCGCTGGCATTCCAGAATCGGGTGTTTTCAGTGACGTATTGGTCATTGGGCGCATGGATGAACAGGTCGATGTTCACCCCTTTGCCATCCGGGTCCAGCGCATAGGCCACCACCTGACCGACCGGAATCTTGCGGTAATACACCGGCGAACCGACGTCCAGCGACCCCAGGTCCTCTGTGTGCAAGGTGAAACGCTTGCCCGGTTCGCCATAAGTGATGGCCGGCGGGATTTCCAGGCCCTTGAAGTTTTTCGCGCGGTCATTGGCCTGACCGATATCAGCGCCGATGTAATCCCCGGACAGCAACGTATCAATCCCCGAAACCCCACCGGCACCGATGCGCGGACGCACGACCCAGAACTGCGAGTCTGAACGGGTGAAACCTTCGGCCTGTTTGGTCAGTTTGATCGTGGCGTTGACACTCTTCTGGTCGCTGCTCAACTCCACGTCCGAAACCTGGCCGATAACTACACTGCGGTATTTGACCTCGGTCTTGTTGGCTGTCAGGCCATCACCGGTCTTGAACATGACGGTGATGGTCGGGCCTTCCTGCAAAATGCTGTGGACCACCAGTGATATACCCACCAATACCGCAACAATTGGGACGATCCAGACCAGCGAGACGCTACGACCAGTCTTGACTGGGGCCTGGCCGGGGGCTTGTGGACCTTCAGTGGCTTGCGACTTCATCCATGACCTCCTCGTTTTGTGGGTTTCCCCGTGTTTTATCCCAAATCAGGCGCGGGTCGAAACTCATCGCCGACAGCATGGTGAACACCACCACCAAACCAAAAAACAGAATACCCGCGCGCGGTTCGATGTCGGCCAGGGCTTTGAACTTCACCAGTGAGGCCACCAGTGCCACCACGATCACGTCGAGCATTGACCAGTAACCGATGACCTCGACGACGCGGTACAACTGCGACCGCTCCTTGCGCGCCCAGAGGCTGTCGCGATGCACGGACACCAGTAAAAACGTAAGGGCTACGAACTTGATACCCGGCACCGCGATGCTGGCGATAAAAATGATCAGCGCGATGTCCCAGGCGCCGGCCGCCCAGAATTCCAGTACACCGCTCATGATCGTGCTGTCGGCGCCGTTGCCGAGCATCTGGGTGTTCATGACCGGCAACAGATTGGCCGGGACGTAAAACGCCAGGGCCGTGAACATAAAGGCCCACGTGCGGGCCAGCGAATTGGTTTTACGCCGATGCAAAGGAGCGCCACAGCGCTCGCATTCGTGCGGATTATCGGTCATGTCGCAAGTCATGCCGCAGGTATGACACAGGCACAGGTTGAGATCGCTGGCGACCGGGGGCATGTTCATAAAATGTCCCATAATTCACGGATATCGCGCCCGGCGATGCGGATCATCATCAGGCTGAGCACGGCCAGGGCAAACAGGCCGATGCCCGGCAGCACGTCGAGAAATCCGGCGAGTTTGATGACCGCGACCATCGCCGCCAGAAAGCAGACTTCCAGCATGCTCCAGGGCCGAAGGGCTTCCAGCCAGCGCATGCAGAATTTAAACCCGGGCGAACGTCGGTGCGTGAGGGCGAAACCCAGGACCCAGATCAGCAGCAAGAGTTGGAAAATCGGCGCGAGGATCATCGCGATCGCAGCGACCAACGCGATGAAGGTGATCGGCCCAAGGCTCAAGGCCAATACCGAATCCCACAGTGTTGCGCTGTTTCTAACGCCTTTCAGGCTGATGGTCATGACGGGATACAGGTTGGCGAAAATCCATAGCATCAAGGCCGCGAAGGTCAACGCAAGTCGTTGCTCCACCGTCATGCGGTTATAGCGCTGCAGCACGGCGCCGCAGCACGTACACAGGGTTTTCTGGTGTTCAACGAGCGTGACTTTTTCATACACACAGTCGCAGTGCTCGCAGATGATCAATTGATCAGTATTTGCCATGGGCCAAGGCTCAACAAGAGGCAGGAAGTTCAGAGCACCCCCTCAATATAGAAGTGCCTTGCAATTGAGCAAATCGAAAGTCGAAACGGTGGCGCAGTGTAGCAATGAAACTCCCATCTTTGTGAGCTATAAAGAACGCTCGCGCCCAAGACACGACCATGAAATGACCAAGCGACGTACACTACTGAGGCCGTTGTTCGTCGTCTGTTAATACTCGTGTTTTCCTGCGGTGGAGAAGCCTCGATGAGCCATAAGGGAAAGAAGACGAGTCGCTGGCACGGCGGCATTGTTCTGCTGTCGCTGGCGCTATCCGCCTGTTCCAATGCGTCTTCGGTGCCCGTGCTGGGAGCGTTTTTCCCTGACTGGTTGTTCTGCATTCTCGGCGCTACGCTGCTTGTCCTGATTATCAATAAATTGCTGGCTCGGCTCGGCTACAGTGCCTGGCTGGCGCCCCCAGCGCTGTTTTATCCCATGCTGACTGCGCTCTTCGCCTTGAGCGCCTGGCTGCTGTTCTTCCAGTCCTGACCGGGAGTCGCCGACCATGAGCGAAAAAGCTGTAAAGCCGCTGCCCCGGCGCGTTCTGGTACTGGTGCTGCTGGGGCTGACGTTGGTCCTGCTGATAGGGGTGGTCTGGCGGCTCGACAATGCGCCACGCACCGATGACGCCTATGCCTACGCCGATACCATCAGCGTCACCCCCGAGGTGAGCGGCAGCATCGTCGAGCTACCGGTGCACGAAAACCAGCAGGTGAAGCAAGGGGATGTACTCCTGCGCATTGATGCACGTCCCTATCAGGACGTCCTCGACCAGACTCAAGCGTCGATGCAAGCGCTGAACCAGGAAATCATCCTCAGCCAGCGCCAGGTCGATGCCCAGCAATTCAACTCTGATGCCGTACAAGCCAGCATCGAACGGGCCAGAGCGACGGCGGCCCAGACCGCGGACACCCTGCGCCGGATCGAACCGCTGCTATCACGCGGCTACGTGTCTGAGGAGCAGGTGGACCAGGCGCGCACCGCCGCCAAGAGCGCCCGAGCCGAATTAAACGCCGCCCAGCTACAGGTCAAACAAGCCGCCTCTGCCGTCAGTGGGGTTGATGCGTTAGTGGCCAAACGCGCAGTGATCCAGGCGCAAATAGCCCGCGCCGAGCTGGATCTGGAACACAGTGTCATGCGCGCGCCCTTCGACGGCCGAATCGTCGGTCTGACGACCTCCGACGGCCAGTTTGCAGCCGCCGGGCATCCGTTGTTCAGTCTGATCGATACGCGGCACTGGTACGTAGTAGCGAACTTTCGCGAGACCGAACTGCACAACATCCATACCGGCAACCGCAGTACGCTCTATCTGATGAGCGACAGCGGGCGTGCATTCAGCGGTACCGTCGACTCCATAGGCTTTGGCGTTTTTCCTGACGATGGCGGCGCTCAAGTCAGTGGACTGCCCAAAGTCGCGCGAACCATCAACTGGGTGCGGGTGGCCCAACGTTTTCCGGTGCGCATTCGAGTCGATCAGCCCGACCCGGAGTTGTTCCGTATCGGTGCATCGGCGGTGGCCGTGATCCACACCGATAACAGCGAAGGTAAGCGGCAATGACTATTGTAGATGGCCGGTTTGAGCGGCTCTGGCGCTTTCTGGTCGTGGAGTTGGCGGCCTTTCCCGGGCGCAGCAACGCATTACTGCGCAATCTGCTGGCGTGTACGCTGGTCATCATTCTTTCGATGAGTCTTGAAGTGCCGCTGCTGGCACTGTCACTGATCATGGTGTTCTTCGTCAGCCAGACCAACGTGGTACTGACAAGGATGGCCGGCATCCTGTTCATCGTCAGCGCGACGCTTGCCATCGGTATTGCAATCCTTCTGCTCAAGTTCACTTATGGCTATCCGCTGCTGCGCATCCTTTGTGCCAGTGCGGTCTTTCTTGTCAGCCTGTTCGGCATGCGCGCCACGCGCCTTGGCCCGCTGTTTTTCGTGGTCGCTATCGTCACTATTTACGTCCAGAGCCTGGTGGATCTCGTTGCGCAGCCCGAGTTGCTGTTACGGGGTTGTCTGTGGGTATGGATGGCCGTGGTTTATCCGACGCTGGTCACCCTGCTGGTCAATACGTTGCTGTTGCCACAAGAACCGCAGCAGCTATTGCGCGAGGCAATGCGGCGGCAGTTGGCGAAGGTCGAGGCGTGTCTGTTCGCGTTGGAGGAGGGGCGGGCGAAGATTCCTGTGATCAGCGCGACTGACGTGCAGCAGGGCGTGCTCGGCCTGCACAAACTGCTGAAGTTTGCGAGCATGCGTGATGCTGGCTATCGCGCGCATGAGGTGCAGCATTTGGCGGTGATCATCTGTGTAAGCCGGTTGCATGCCGCTGCCGCGTCCTTGAACGGCGCCGTCTCTGATATCGAGGCGCTGGCGGCGTTACGCCAGGATTGCGCGGCGCTGGCCAAGGCCATCGAGGTTGACCCCATTGCGGCGCTGTTGTTGCGCAGCACGGCATTGGCGCGACCGCTGATGCCTCCAGCGCTGGAGGAGATGCGCGACGCATTGCGCACCCTGGCCGTGAGCGAGCGTGAGATCCCGGCCAGCAACACGCCGGTGAAGGAACCGCTATTGGCAAGCGATGCCTTCAGTAATCCCAATTACCTGTTTTTTGCCTTAAAAACCTGGCTGGCTACGCTGTTTTGCTATGTGTTCTACAACGCGGTGGACTGGCCGGGTATCCACACCGTGATGCTGACCTGCGTGATCATCGCCTTGCCCAGCCTCGGCGCCTCGACCCAAAAAGGCGTGTTGCGCATTGGCGGTTGTCTGCTGGGGAGTGCGTTGGCACTGCTGTGCATGGTCTTTGTCATTCCGGGCATCGATAGTTTGGTCGGCTTATTGATCATGAGCCTGCCGGTGATCGGTCTCGGCGCCTGGGTTGCGGCAGGTTCTGAGCGCATCAGCTATGCGGGTTTGCAGATCATGTTTTGTTTCGCACTGGCCTTGCTCGAACAGTTCGGACCGACGACCGATCTCACCGAGATCCGTGACCGTCTGGTGGGTATTATTCTCGGTGTTCTGGTCAGCACACTGGTGCATGCTCTGCTGTGGCCGGAAAGTGAGGGTGACAGTTTGCGTCGGCGCCTGAGCGCAATCCTGCAGAGCCACGCCGGATTATTGCGAGCACTCGCGTCCAGTGCATCGACGCAAACTTTGCACGAATCGAGTTTGCGCAGTTGGGGTCAACTGGCTGAATGCGAGGCTATGCTCGCCCGGGTCGCGCTGGAGCCTGGTTGGCAACAGGGTGAGCACGAAGAACTGACCCTGTTCACGCAGACGCTGCTGGCCAAGGCACGGCAGACCCTTTTGTTGACTGGCCAGTTACAGCGCAACCGTGCGGCACTCAACGCCGAACTGCCGATGTCGCTGCGGGCCTGGCTGGACCAGCATCAGGCGCAATTGGGGGCATGGCTGGTCAGCTACGCGGCACACATGCTGGATCCGGCGGTTGCGCTGGATGCCTTGCCGCCATTCGATCCGCCAATTGAAGAGGAACCGGACGGTGACGCGGTGTTACTCGAGCTGCAGGAGCTGCGTCGTCAGTTTGATTCCCTACCGGATTGGCAGTCATTCGAAACGAGGACCCTGGCGGAGCAGCGCTCATGAACGCCGGTGCTCGTTTGTGCGCGTTGCTCGGCATCAGCCTGATATTCGGCGGATGCGCACTGATTCGCGAAGAGGGCGAGCTGGTGCCGCAGCGCAACCCGGCCAGTATTCGGCTTTCGGATGACCTGCACCTGGCCCGCGAAGGTTGGCCCGAGGCGCGTTGGTGGGCACGCTATCAGGACCCGCAGCTCAACCAGTTGATCGACATGGCCTTCGATCAGGCTCCGGGCATCGCCATTGCTCGCAGTCATATTGATCAGGCCCGCGCCCAGGCAGCCTCGGTGAAATCCCTGACCGGCGTGCAAGTCGAGCTGGTCGGGCTGGTCAACCGCCAGCACGTCTCCGCCAACGGCTTTCTCGGTCCCTTTGCGCGAAACGAACCGCAACTCGGCCTCACTGGCCCCTGGTACACCGAGGGCATAGTGGGACTCGGCGGCACGTACCAACTCGATCTCTGGGGGCGCCAGCGTGCGCAAGTAGACGCGGCTTTGGGTGTGCGTAACGCGCGGCAGGCTGAAGCGGCCTGGGTCGAACTGGAAGTGTCCAGCGGCGTTAGCCTACTGTATTTCCAGATCCAGACGGCTCAGCAACTGCTGGCCAACCTTGAACAAATGTCGACCATTGCCGCCGAAGTGGTGGCCGCGCATCAAGCGCTCATTGAGCGTGGTCTGGAGGCGCAGCCGCAGAAGCAACTGGCACTGAGCAACCAGGCATTGATCGATCGTCAGATTGCCTCTTTGCGCAGCCAGACGCAGCAACTGCGCGAGGCCATGCGAGCATTGCTCGGCGTCGGCGCTGAGGTCTCGCTGCCATTGAAGCCGAGAACACTGCCGGAACATGCCTATGGCGTGCCGCAAAGCCTGGGTTACGAATTGCTGGCGCGACGTCCGGATTTGCAGGCCATGCGCTGGCTGGTGCAGTCGTCTTATTCAAATATCGATGCGGCCAAGGCAGCCTTTTATCCGAGTTTTGACATCAAGGCGTTCTTCGGTGCCGACGCCTTGCACATGGGGGACCTGTGGGACCACGACAGTCGACAAATCAATCTGATCCCGGGCGTGACCCTGCCAATCTTTGATGGCGGTCGCCTGAATGCCGAACTGGCAAACACCCAAAGCCTGAGCAACACCCTCGTGCAGCAGTACAACCAAGCGGTGCTTGACGCCGTTCGTGACGTCGCCGTAGCCGGAAGCAAGTTGCAAGGGTTGGACGCAGAGGAGAGGTTACAGCAAGCTCGAATCGGTAATTTTCTGTTCAACCGTGACAGTGCCGAGGCGCATTATCAACGCGGCCTGTTAGGTCGGGTCGTGGCATTGGAAGCGAACCTGCCGCTGTTGGCCGAGCAGAGCAGCCTGGCCTTGTTGCAGGGGCAGCGCCTGGAAAGCGAGGTGGCGCTGATCAAGGCGTTAGGCGGTGGTTATCACTCCAATCCTTCCACATCCATGAGTGAAGCGAGCCGAATGTAGTGTTCGGATAGTCAGGTGTGATCCGTGCATCGCGCTGTCGATTTCGCATCGGCTTGTTCGACTATCCATCATGGAATGAGGCTGTCGGGTTACTGTGACCCCAGGCTTTCCCTGTACGAGTACTCACTGGGAGAAGAAGACTATGCGCAAGCTCATCGTTGCGGCATTCATGAGTCTGGATGGTGTTATGCAAGCGCCCGGCGGGACTGATGAAGACACCAGCGGCGGATTCCGCTTGGGTGGCTGGATCGTGCCCTACGCCGACAACGTCTCCGGCCAGGCCATACAGGACCTGTTCGCGAAGCCGTTCGAGTTGCTGCTGGGGCGGCGTACCTACGACATCTTTGCCGCTTACTGGCCGCACAGACAGGCCGATTCAAAAAGCCACGCCATTGCTGATCTGTTCAACAACGTGCCCAAGCACGTCGCTACGCATCACCCCGATACGCTCGATTGGCACAACAGTCATGCTTTGCAGGGAAATCTGGCCGATGCGATACGCGCGCTCAAGCACGAGGACGGCGATGATCTCTTGACGCAGGGCAGTGGCGATCTGGTGCGCCAACTGCTTGCCGCCGGGTTGGTGGACGAGCTCAGGCTTATGATTTTTCCCGTGGTGCTGGGCCGCGGCAAGCGCTTGTTCGACGACACTGCACAAGCGTTGGCGTTCACGCTGGCGCATTCGATCAGCACGCCAGGTGGTGTGCTGATCGCCCGCTATGTCAGCCAGGGCGAGGTGCGCACAGGGGCGTTTGAATAAGCCTCATGGTTTAGCTCTTTTTAAGCAGACCGAAACACATAACCCGCTCTGGTTCAGCTCATCTGAAAAACTCAATCGGATGTGCGCCCCCGTGCGATCGGCTATCGCCTTGACGATGGATAAACCCAGCCCGGAGCCTGTTTCATCGGTTCCCAAACTGCGGTAGAACGGATTGAATACCAATATCTGTTCTTCTGCGCTGATACCTGGGCCAGAGTCCTTGACTTGAAGAATCACTGTTTCTGGCGCCAACTCGATTGTCAGGTCGACTCGTCCGTCAACGGGGGTATAACGGATAGCGTTATCCACCAGATTCTTGACCAGGATTAACAGATCCATTTCGTTGATGTTGACCTGTACATCTTCGATTCCTTCAACACCGATATCGATGCGCTTGCGCTCTGCCAGCGGCAGTAGGTCTTCTAGTACCTGTCGATAAACTTCATGGACTGAAACTGATGCCTGTGATTGATCCGGGCTCGATTGTGCGGCTGCCAAGGCCAGCAGTTGATCAATCAGTTTTCTGCTGCGTTCTATTCCCCGGGACAATGGCAACAAACGTTCATAGGCCGGCGCCGGCATTTCTGTGGCGGACAGTCGCTCGGCTTGTAGTGATAGGGCTGTCATTGGGGAGCGCAGTTCGTGGGCTGCGTCGGCGATGAAGCGACGTTGGGTGTCCATGGACTGCGCGACGCGCGCCAGTAAACGATTGATCGCCACGACGAAAGGACGGATCTCGGTCGGCAGGTGGGTTTCATCTATTGGGTGCATTACCTGTTTATCGCGCTGATCGATTTCGTCCGAGAGGGTCGCGATGGGGCGGAAAAGTTTGCGCACCAGATCCCCCACCACCAGCAACAGCACCGGAAACAAAATGAGAAACGGCAACAGACTGCGCCAGGCGCTCTCGCGTGCCTCTTTGTCGCGCACGTCGGCCTCTTGGGCGATTACGATGCGTTCACCACGTAACGTGGTTCGGATCAGCACGCGAAAGTTTTCGCCAGCGATGTTTATGGTCGACAAGCCATCAGCCAGCGTTGTGGGGAACGGTAGCGGTATTGTTGCGTCGTCGGAGCCAGTCGCTTTGCTGCTGTCGGTCAGGTATTGCACGATGACCCTGGATTCTTCGTCGTCGCCAACGATCTGCTCACCCGCGGGGTAACGCAGGGTCATCTGCTGCCGCTCAAAAAGAACGGCCACTTGACGCAGGGTCTCATCCTGCATTTCGTGTGCCTCGTTCAGCGCGGAGACGAACGCGAAAATACCGGCGAGCGCCGCCACGATCAGGATGGCCAGCGACAGCGTTATAGAAAGCCGTACCTGTATCGATTCGCTCAAGTGCTTTTTGAAACCATCCATCCCATTCCCCTGACGTTTTTGATGACATGGCTCCCCAATTTGCGCCGCAGTGCGTGAATCAAAAATTCCACCGCGTTGCTTTCCACTTCATTGCCCCAACCGTAAATTCGGTCCTCAAGTTCGCTGCGAGAAAGTATGGCGCCAGGCCGGATCAACAGGGCCTGCAACAGGGCGAATTCACGGCTGGAAAGCTGAACATCGGGGGTGTCGGCGGTGGTGGCTTGTTTGGAGACCAGATCCAGTGACACCACGCCGTTATCCAGCAGTGATTGGGCGCTGCCGCCTTTACGGCGTAGCACGGCGCGCATGCGGGCCAGCAGTTCTGCCATGGCGAAGGGCTTTAGCAGGAAATCGTCAGCACCGCCGTCGAGGCCGCGCAGGCGATCATCGAGACCCTCCCTTGCAGTGATGATCAGCAGCGGTACGGGGTTGTTACGGCCGCGTATGACATCAAGCACATCGAGCCCGTCTTTGCCGGGCAATCCGAGATCCAGCAGTACCAAGTCATAAGCATGAGTTTCCAGTGCCGCAAGGGCGGTGAGTCCGTTTTTCACCCAGTCAGTGGCGTAGCTCGCATCGTTCAGCGCACCCTGGATGGCATCACCAATCATCGGGTCATCTTCGACCAGCAATATCCGCATGTACGGCTCCAAAAAAAAAGCGCGGCGGGCATGACCGTCGCGCCTGTATTGAAGCACCTGAGCCGGTGTTTGTCCGCCGCCGGATCAGCGCAATGTACGGCTGTTGGTCACTGCTGGCCCTTCATGGAATCGAAGGTTTTCAACAGATCATCCATCGCTGCCTTGCAATCGGCCTGCTTCGGCGTGCTCGCGCGCAGGGCATCGAGTGCCCGGTCAATCGCTTTGTCCAGAACATGCCAGTCACTGGCAGCGCGGGGTTTGATGCCTGCTTCGGCAGAGTCCCAAGACGTTTCCAGATCCTTGATGCGGGTTTTCGCCGCGGAAAGATCGTTTTTATCGACGAGCGCGGCGACATCGGTGGCAATAGCGCGGAACTCGGACAGATCGCCCAGTTTTGAACCGGACTGGGCGGACGCGCTCACCGAAGTCGTCGGCGCGCCAGCGCCGGGTTTGTCGGCAGGTTTCGAGCATCCGGCGGCGACGCTGAGTAAAAAAATCGACGAGACGATAGCAATGTGGCGAATGGCTTTTTGAAGTGGACGCATGACTAATCCTTGATGGCCTTTGAAAGGTTACTGAGAGACGGTTTTACGGTTGCCAACGCTGATTTGCGCGGCCGCGACCAAAAGCACAATGACGCACAGGAAGATAGCGCTGGTCCAGGCTGCGCCCATGCCGAGGCCGCCGTAGGTTTTGGCCTGGGTCAGCAAGTCGCCGAGGGATGCACCAAACGGGCGGGTAAGGATGTAGGCGATCCAGAAGGTCCACACCACATTGCCGCCCATGCGCCAGACCACCAGAGTCGTGGCGATCAGCGCACCGAAAATTACGGCGCCGAGAGTGAAACCCAGGCCCAGAGCTTCGGTGGCCAGGTCGCCCGCGGCAGTGCCGAGGGCAAAGGTGAAAAGCACGGTCGTCCAGTAAAAAAGCTCCCGTCGCGGGGTGATGATTTCGCGGATCGACAGGTTGTGCTCCGCCCGGTACCAGACCATGAAGTTGATCGCCAGCAGAACGAAAAAGACCGCCGTGCTGGTGTACAGGCTGATGTCGAGCATGTCGGTCATGATGTCGGTGATCTGTGTCCCGACGATGCTCACCAACACGACGGTCAACCAGTAGATCCAGGGCGAGTAAGCCTTGGTGCGCAGTTGAAAGCACAATGCGAGCGCCAGCAAGACGGCCATGCCGATGCTGGTCCAGCCGGCACCGAAACCGGCATCTACCGCCAGAAAGTCTGCTCCAGTTTCACCCACGGTCGTGGACAAAATCTTGATCACCCAAAATGACAGTGTCACCTCGGGTACTTTGTTGAGCCATCCGGCTTTTTCGGGATTCATCTGCGGGTAGCCTCTCCTGAGCGGCGCTGAACTTGCGCAGGGGAGAAGATACGTAGCGAAACTTAGCTGAGACTGAGGGAAGGCAATGCGATTGCCGCACTTCTTTTGCCGGGTAGCTCGTTGAAGGCATTACAGCGGATTTTGGGACGCTTCCTATTACTTGCGCAGCCTGGTCCGGAGGCTGGTACTGCCGGTAAATTTCGACAGACTGCTTGAACCGGGCTTTACTGGAGTAGGTTGTGCAGATTGCCGTGGGTTACATGTTCTCTTCAGTCGGCAAGTACCGGCTGGCTTCCGAGGTCGAAAATACACCCGTTAAGGTTGAGGACGAGCCCCTTGTCCATCTCCTGGTTCTTCCCCGCACTGTTGCTCACACTGCTGGTTGCCGGCTGCGTCACTACGCCCTTACCCCACGACTTCAGCGAGACATTACCCGCCAGCGATTCGTCATTCGGGCGCTCCATTCAGGCGCAGGCCGCGCCGCATGAGGGGCGTTCGGGTTTTCGCCTGTTGCCTAACAGCAGTGAAGCGTTCCGGGCGCGCGCCGAGTTGATCCGCAACGCGCAGAAAAGCGTCGATCTGCAGTACTACATCGTACATAACGGTCTCAGCACCCGAGCACTGGTGCGTGAATTGTTGTTGGCAGCCGATCGCGGCGTACGGATACGCATCTTGCTCGATGACACGGCCAGCGACGGCCAGGAAGAAGTCATCGCTACCCTGGCCGTGCATCCGAACATCTATATCCGCGTCTTCAACCCTCTGCATCTGGGGCGCAGCACCCTGGTGACCCGAACCATGGGCCGTCTGCTTAATCTTTCCCAACAGCACCGGCGCATGCACAACAAACTGTGGGTGGCCGACAACAGTGCGGCCATCGTCGGCGGACGCAACCTGGGGGATGAATATTTCGACGCCAAGCCCGATCTCAATTTCACCGACATGGACCTGCTGTGCATCGGCCCGGTCGCCGAGCAGTTGGGCCACAGCTTCGATCAGTACTGGAATAGTTCCCTGAGCCAGCCAATCAGTGACTTGGTGCTCAACAAGCCAACCGCTGAAGACTTGCTAAAGAGTCGCCAACGCCTCGAACAATCGCTCCAGATTGCAAGTACCGAGAACAAGGCCTTGTACGACCACCTCATGACCTACCGGGCTCAACCACAACTCAATTTATGGCGCAAACAGCTGATCTGGGCCCATAGCCAGGCGATGTGGGACGCCCCGAGCAAGGTACTGGCTGACGACGAACCGGCCCGCTCTCTATTGATGGCCACACAACTGCGACCTGCGCTCGACGGCGTCAGTAAGGAGTTCATCCTGATCTCGGCCTATTTCGTCCCGCAAAAGCCGGGAATGAGCTATCTCATCGGTCGTGCCGATGCCGGTGTTGATGTGCGCCTGTTGACCAACTCACTGGAAGCCACCGATGTACCGGCGGTGCATGGCGGCTATGCGCCTTACCGCAAGACCCTGCTCGAACATGGGGTGAAGCTCTATGAACTGCGGCGCCAGCAGGACGATCCCAGTGGCGGTTCTTTCCGTGGCTTCAGTGGTGGCTCGGACTCCAGCTTGCACACCAAGGCCATGATCCTGGACAAGCAGAAGGTGTTCATCGGCTCCTTCAATTTCGACCCGCGTTCAGTGTTTTGGAACACTGAAGTCGGGGTGCTGGTCGACAGCCCTGAATTGGCCGGCTACATGCGCGACCTGGCGCTTGAGGGCATGGCACCAGCCGTGAGTTACCAGGCCCGGCTGGAAAACGGCGAAATTGTCTGGATCGCCGAAGACGACGGCCGCCGGTATACCTTGCATGAGGAACCCGGTGGCAAATGGCGCAGCTTCAAGGCCTGGCTCAGTGACAAGATCGGCCTGGAGAAAATGCTCTAGATTGAAGCCCGGCTCTCACCCCCGTTGCTCGGCCACCAGCAGCAGCGACTGCGGCACAGGACTTTGCGGATGCTGCGGCTCTTGCAAGCCGACCAGGCGAAAGCCGCCCATATCCAGCGCATTCAGCCAACTGGACAAGGTGCGAAAGTACCACGGCATGGGTTGCCACAGCCCCTCGAACCCGGCGAAGGTCTCTTCCCGCCAGCCATCCTGATAGTCGCCCGCCGCTGCGGTCCACGGATGCAGCGTCTGAATCACCAGCGTGCCGCCAGGGACGAGCAGCGCGTTCATGGCGGCGAGCAGGGGGATGATGTCCTGGTGCAACAGTGCGAAGTTGGCGCAGATCAGGTCGTAGTCGCAGCCGACGTTCACCTTCGCTTCCACCAACGCTTCATAGCTCGCCAGATGGACCGGTGAAGAACCCGCTGCCCGCGCCGCTTTTACCAGTGTCGGATCACCGTCCACACCGATCGCCGTGATGCCCCGTTCAGCCAGCGCTCGCAACAACCAGCCCTCGCCGCAGCCGAGGTCGAGCACGTTCTCGGGCTGGCGGCCTATAACTGCCAACAGGATGGCCTGGTCGGTGACTTTCAGACGGCTTTCGATGGCGCCGGTGCGGATGGCTTCGATCCAGGATTGGGCGTTGTGCTTCCAACTTTTGAGAAGAACGAATTCGGGGGTGGGCATATCGATGTCCGGAGGTGTCAGTTGGATCGGCTTCATCACTCTTCTTCTCTCAACGCATTGATTCGCCCTGATTTTTCGGCGGCCACCAGCGCGGCATGGTCCTGTGCATTCTGATCGGCATAAGCGATGGCAAATTTTCCGATAGCCTGGTCGAAGGAGTCTGTCTTGCCCAGGTAACCACTAATGAGCGCTGCATCTCCTGATTTGGCGTGGGCACGGGCCAAGGTAAGACCGCAACACTCGGCGTACATCTTCATGCGTGCAGCAGATACGCCTTCGATGGGCGCCGACATTTTCATGTCTCGCAACTGACGTACAAAGTAGTACCGGCCGTTTTGGCCGCGTGTCCAGCCCAAGAAGATGTCGCTGGACGACTGCATCAGACGTTGCCCCGTGACCACACGCTGCCCCTGGTTCTCGTAGTCGCTCTTGCCTGCATAGGGTGCCAGTACCGAAGGACAGGCTTCCTTGAATTGCAGGAGCAAAGGGTGGTTTTCCGCGGAAAAGAACAGGCCGACGAAACAATAGGTACCGACACTGCCGATGCCCACCGCTTTGACGGCAATGTCTTCGAGACGGTAGCGATCGAAGAGCACGCGCCGTTCATGGGGCAGCGACAATCGATAATCTTGCAGCGCCAAATGGACGCTCCGTGCAAAGCCCTTCTCATACACATGAAAAAGTATGGGGGGTTGATCGATCAGACGCCGTCGCCCTCCGACTTCGCCGCTGATCTTGGGATAGAGGTAATCACCAACGCGCATCTTGGCCTTTGCGACCAATTGTTCGCGGATTTTCTTGATTTCAGCATTGGGCGACATATCAATGATCGCTTGCGCATCCAGGCGGTCATACCAGACATCCATCGGGTTCATCTTCGAAAATTTGCGCAGGTACACGCGGTAAGCACGCACGCATTCGACGGCTATGCCCTGTGCACTTTTATCGTTGAGGCGGTTATCGCGCGCGGCCACGGCAAAACTGATCGCCAGGCGTTTTACATCCCATTCCCAGGGGGCGGGGAGTGTTTCGTCGAAATCGTTAATGTCAAAAATCAGATTGCGCTCAGGTGTCGCAAACAACCCGAAGTTCATCAGGTGACAATCTCCACAGGCCTGCACCTGAATGCCGGTGGTCGGGAGAGTGGCCAGGTCATGCGCCATCAAACCCGCAGAACCGCGTAAAAAGGTGAATGGACTGCGCAACATGCGACCGAAGCGCACAGGTACCAGATCAGGCAGTCGATAGCGGTTGGACTCTTCGAGGAGTTTGATCGGGTCACGGTGTTTGCGTGCGGGTTTCCATTGGGCGTGAACTGCATGCGGCAGACGCTCGCGTAATAGCTCACCTTCGTACAGACGCTCCTTGCGCGAGTGAAAGACTCGCTCGTCCCCGTTGTCTTCCGATTGCCCTGCCTTGCTGTTGGCAAACCTGTTTTTGCGGGGGGCCATGTCCACTCCTTTGCTCAACGAAATTTGACTCGCTTGGGCACAGGATCGGGTAATTCGACTGTTCCATCAGTCACAGAGAACACGTGCGCCAGTAGGCTAAAAAGCGCCAAAGCTGATGATTCAAGCGTAGCAGTTCTGATCTTGGGTGCTGCATTGAGCGTGTGATTACGTTGAACTTGAGCGGACAGCACTTATCTATAAAAAATGAGGGAATACTTTCCCACTCATCGATGCTAACTGGCTCTGAAGGAACGTGCGGAACCGCAGTTGCTCGTTAATGCTGCAGATTTATGACCGCGCCGGTTAGCTGGCCGCTCCAATGGGTGGCCGGGAACTCACTGGTGATTGCGTTCGATACGGAGATGACAACGCAACGCCAAGCGGAGGTGCATCATGCTGCTCAAAAAATGTTTATTGGCGCTCGCAATTGGCGGTGTCCTGTCGGCATCGACTGTCCTGGTACCCGATTACATCGGTAGTTTCTCCAGCGTATATGCCAAAGATGGCAGCAGCGGCGGAGGTGGAGGCAGTGGTGGTCACGGTGGTGGCTCCGGCAGTGGAGGTTCCGGAGGCAGTGGTCACGGTGGCGACGGCGGAGGCTCAGGAGGCGGTCACGGTAGCAGCGGCCATGGAGAAGGTGGTGATCATGCTGCTGGTCATGACGCTGACCATGACGCTGACCATGGCGGTATTGCCGGGAACAGAGGCCCAGGCAATGCGCATGACAACGACGCTGACGATGCCGCAGATGCAGCCAGGGACGCTGCCAGAAACGATGCAGACGCAGCCCGAGATAATGCCAAAGCTGCTGCAGATGCAGCTAGAGATGCGGCCCGAGCTGATGCGGATGCAGCCAGGGATGCTGCAAAAGCTGCAGGTGTAGCGGGCGCAGATGCAACCAGAGATGCTGCGAGGGCTGCCGCAGATGCGGCCAGGGACGCCGCCAAGGCAAACGCAAATGCCACCAGAGATGCGGCGAGGGCTGCTGCGGATGCGAACAGAGACGCTGCCAAAGGTCAGGCGCGCGCAGCTAGAGGGGCTATGGAGGACGCCCCAGACGCTCCAGACGCCCCAGACGCGCCGGACAGGGACGTGGCTGAGGTACAAAAATAAGCCTGCAAGTTCCGCCATGAACACGGCAGGTATACCAGTAGAAAGCGTCCCTCAAGCTTGAGGGACGTATCGGCAAAGAGTCGCAAGCCTTGGAGAATCACCGGGTTTGCGACTTTTTTTTCAAAATCGACCCGAACGGTCCGAAACACCGACGAGGATGGCGGCAGCACGCGATACGTAGCAGCTGGCGAAGCCTGCGTCCGGCTGCGCAGCAGTCGTGATATCAGACGAAACGGTGTGTCAGGAAGACAGCAAACTCAGGTTTTACGACTGCTGCGCAGCCGGACGCAGGCTTCGCCAGCTGCTACAGGTCGCATTACGGCTTAACTGATCGGCATTAGCTAAACGCTGTACGTCTGGTGTTGTACCCCTCATTCGATAGTAAAGTATCGAGCATTGTCGTAGCTAAACAGGGATGACCGATGTCTCAACGCCGCTCAACATTGATTGCCCTGTTGGTAGCGGTCACCTTCTTTATGGAGAACCTCGACGCTACGGTGATCGCCACTGCGCTGCCGGTCATGGCCAGGACGTTTGGTGTGCCAGCGGTGGATGTGAGCATTGGTATGAGCGTCTACATGCTCTCGGTTGCGGTGTTCATCCCCATCAGCGGCTGGTTGGCTGATCGCTTCGGCTCACGTCTTATATTCAGTTCGGCGATTGTGCTGTTCAGCCTGTCTTCGTTGATGTGTGGGTTGAGTGATAGCCTGGAAACCTTTGTTGTCGCGCGCGTGCTGCAGGGCATCAGCGGAGCGATGATGGTACCGGTAGGGCGCTTGGCAGTACTTCGCACCACCGAGAAGAAAGACCTCGTGCGGGCGATCTCTTTTATTACCTGGCCCGGTCTGGTCGCACCGATACTCGGGCCTCCCTTGGGCGGTTTCATCGTCACCCACGCGTCCTGGCCGTGGATTTTCTACCTCAATCTTCCGCTAGGCGTGCTGGCCTTGATTGCCGCGCTGGTATTGATTCCCAGGCAAGACCACATTGTTGCCCGGCGATTCGATTTCAGTGGTTTTCTGCTCGCAGGCGGCGCCAGCGCTGCGCTGCTGTTCGGCGTAGAGATGCTGGGGCAAAGTCATGCCAATCTGTTGCCAGCACTGTCACTCAGTGGTGCAGGTGTGATACTCGGTGTTATTGCCTGGCGACATCTGCGTCGGCATGCGCAACCGTTACTGGCGCTGGGTGTTTTGGGAATCCGTACCTTCAGTGTCTGCCTATTGGGTGGCTCGATTTTTCGGATCGCCATCAGCACCTTGCCGTTTCTCCTGCCGCTGATGTTTCAACTCGCCTTCGGGCTTTCTGCATTGGATGCGGGGCTACTGGTGTTGGCCGTCTTTGCCGGCAATCTGGCCATGAAGCCGTTCACCACGCGGGTGATGCAACGTTGGGGGTTTCGCCCGGTGCTAATGTTCAACGGCATCCTCGGCGTACTGGCGATCGCGGCCTGTGCGTTACTGGATGAGCACATGAGCCGAGTGCTGATTTTGTTCATTCTGTTTGTCGGTGGCTTGTCACGATCCATGCAGTTCACCGCGTTCAACACGCTGGGTTTTGCCGATGTCCCCAAGGAGCAGATGAGCGATGCTTCAACCTTGTTCAGTATGTTCTTCCAACTGAGCATGGCGATGGGGGTTGCCACGGGCGCGTTGCTGCTACGTTTCTCCATGAGCATCCATGGCAACACTGAGCTCGCCAATACAGCCGACTTTCAGCTGACGTTCCTTTGTGTTGCCTTGATTGCGGGGATCGCATTGCTGGACAACTTGAGACTGCCACCGAAGGCAGGTGAGTCGGTATTGCAGCGAGCATAAGAAAAAGACAGGCCTTCAGGTGTTGAGCGCTTGCGCCTCAACACCGTGTCAGCGTCGAATCCTTTTTACCCCGTTCAAACTTCGTGATAGGGAATCCATTGATGTTGGATCTGAAGCGATTGTGTGGAGGTTATCGTGCGCGAGCGAGCCGCCCTTAGCCAAGTTGCTCGGCAAGTCCGACGATGATGCCCTCAGGCCCACGAATATAGGCGAGCCGGTACGATTTCTCGTACTGCGTCTGGCCAATGAGTTCTGCGCCATGGGCCTGCATCCGCGCAACGACAGCATCGATGTCATCAACGGCAAACATGATGCGACGAAGACCCAAAGCGTTCACTGGCGCTTCCACGGGCCCAAATCTGACTGCATTTGGCGTGTGGAATTTGTCCAGTTCAATTCCCTGCCCATCGGGAGTCCGCAGCATCGCGAGGGTGGCTCGGACGTCTCCAAGCCCTATGAGGCTCCCGACAGAAGGCCCTTCAACCGTTGTTTGGCCCTCAAGCTCAAGGCCCAATTCGATAAAGAACGCTTTCACCGCTTCGAGATCGTCGACAACTATCAGGACGTTGTCCATTCGCTTGACTGTCATGTCCTTCGGTCCCTCTTTCAACGGTGTCGCGCATTTGGGGATTTGTGTTTTATCTGATGGGTATTCGCAGCTGTGCCGGACTCACGCCAAGACGTTGCCTGAACGTGGTCGCCATGTGCGCCTGGGAGTTAAAGCCGCAGGTCTGGGCGATTTCCGCCAGCCTGGCTGTCGAATCACGCATCAGTGCGCGGGCCTTGGCGAGGCGTCGGTCGATCAGGTAACTGTGCGGGCTTTTGCCCGTCGCGTTCTTGAATGCTCGAATGAAATAGCCTTCGGACAATCCAAGTAACCCTGCCATCGCCTGTATTCCCAACTGGCCGTCGAGGCCTGCATCGATGAATTCGTCGAGTAGACGCATCCTGCTACCGGTTATAGAGCCTAGGGGTGGCGCCGATAACGCTTCGTTGTCCTGCGCCCGTTCCGCCAATGCGAGTGCCCAGGCCTCCCAATCGTCTTCCACTGAGGCGTGTAACAGCGCGGCGCGCATGCGCAGCGCCAGGGTAATGGCCTGTTGATCAATGCGATTGTTGAATGCACGGTCGCCTGCCAACGCAACGCCGTCGGTGCGCATGACCCGCAGGTATTCACCGCCCTTGGGTGACTCGGACAACACGTCACAACCGGCGGGGACGAATGCCAAGCCGTTGGGCGTGGCGTCGAAGGGATGCAYTCGGTCACTGCCGATGGCGTGCAGACCTCGCTGGCTATCGAAGGCAAAGCCAATCGTCGCCTGGCTTGCTACATATCGGGTCGCGTAAGCGGCGCCGGGTAGCAACTCGATCGCCCATGGCCCGGCCTCGACCCGACGGATCGGTTCAGGCAGGAGCGGGGGCAGGAGGCGGTTTCGATGGCTCATAAACACCATAGTAATAAAGAGGGGGCGCAAAAGTCAGGTCAGTTTTCTGAAAGCCCGCGTGATGCGCTCGTGTCTAGACTGGGCAAAACCTCAGGGAGACGACTCATGCACCGACTGACCCGCGACGATATCGAACAAGCGGCTCGCCACGTTTACCAAGTAATGCCTGCCACCGCCCAGTACGCGTGGCCGCTGCTGGCCGAGCGGTTGGGTTGCACTGTGTGGGTCAAGCACGAAAACCATACACCTACCGGTGCTTTCAAGGTTCGCGGCGGCATTACTTTCATGCACTGGCTCAAACGCGCGCACCCAGACGTCAAGGGTATTGTCACCGCTACCCGCGGCAACCATGGTCAGAGCCTGGCGCTGGCAGCCGGCGCGCTGGGTCTGAAGGCGTTGATTGTAGTGCCGGAAGGTAATTCGGTTGAAAAGAACAATGCCATGCGTGGCTTTGGTGGCGAAGTAGTCGAGTTTGGCCGCGATTTTGATGAGGCCCGTGAAGAGGCCGTTCGTCTGGCGCAAGTGCATGGCCTCTATTTGGTTCCGCCGTTCCATGTCGAGTTGGTCAAAGGCGTGGCCACTTATGCGCTGGAGCTGTTCAAGGCCGCGCCGGATCTGGATACCGTCTATGTGCCGATTGGCTGTGGATCGGGGATTTGTGGGGTGATCGCCGCCCGGGACGCGCTGGGCCTGAAAACCCACGTGGTGGGCGTGGTGTCCAGTGAGGCAGCGGCAGCCAAGATATCGTTTGAAGCGGGAGAAATCCTTGAAACCGCTACGGCGGATACCTTCGCTGACGGCCTTGCCGTGCGTAAACCGGTTCCCGCCGCCTTTGCCATCTACGGCGCGGCTGCCGCACGAATCGTCTCCGTCAGCGAGGAGCAGATTGCCCAGGCAATGCGTGTGTTTTACACCGACACCCACAACCTCGCTGAAGGGGCCGGTGCGGCGGCCTTGGCAGCGCTTATTCAGGAGCGTGAAACAATGGCGGGAAGACGGGTAGGTGTGATTCTATCCGGCGGGAATGTTGATCAATCGGTGTATGCAAGAGTAATTGAGTGAGTGACCGCCAATGCTGGCTAAGGACATTCGTCTCGCCTGAGTCCCAGTTGAAGTTGAACCAGGGTGATCAGTTCATCCGGATCGATCGGCTTTAGTAGAAAGTCCACGACACTCAAGCGCATTGCCTCGATGGCATCTCGAACTCCAGCATCTCCAGAAATGATCACAATGGGCAGGTCGGCCCACTCCGACTCGCGGATTTTTGAAATCAACTCCAGGCCATTGAGCGGGTGCATACGCAAATCAGTAATGACCAATCCGATTGAACTGTCGATGCTCAACGAACGCATGGCATCAGCTGCACTTCTAGCCTCAAGGCAGAAGATGCCATTGATTTGAAGAATTTCGGCCAACATCTCGCGAGTGCAAGGGTCATCCTCGACGATCAAGACTTTTTGAGCCAATAGCCCTGGCTCCTGCATTGCGGCATTGATTGCCTCGCGCTCAGCGGCAGTCAAAAGATCGTGATCGAACATCATTTCCAACCATTTATGAGCCAATGAAACCCTGTATGCCGGCAGTCTAAACAGGCTTGGGGGCAGGTCTGTCTCCTCCAACCTGCGCCCCCAGTAACGCATTGCGTCAACAAAATTGCTCTGAAATGGCCTGATTTGTACCCCTCAGAACGCTGAAAAACGCTGAAATCCGTGATCAACGTGGGAGGCAGTCGCTAGATTCCACTGAACATACCGATGATCACGGCATTGACCAGGTCGATGAAAAAGCCACACACCAGCGGCACGATCAGGAACGCCTGGTGAGCGGCACCGTACTTTTGGGTCACGGTCGTCATGTTGACGATGGCCGTCGCAGTGGAGCCGAGGGCAATCCCGCCGAACCCGGAAGCAATCACGCTGGCTTCGTAATCGCGCCCCATAAAGCGGAAGACCACAAAATACGTATAGAGCACCGTCAGCAGGATTTGCAGGGTCAAGGCGCACACAATGAACAGCAACACGCCACTCAGCTGCCATAACTGAAGCCCCATCAGGGCCATGGTCAAAAACATGCCCAGACAAATATCGGAGATCAGCGACAGACCCAGGCTGGCGCCGCTCCAGGATTTCAGCCGCTGATCACCCACCAATGCGAGAACGATGTGGTGAATGACGATGCCCGCAAACAGGCAACTGACGAATTTTGGCAGGGTGATGCCAGCATCGACCAACAGCAGGTTGAGCCCATAGCCGACCATCAGGGTCAGGTTGAGCCACATCCACGCCCAGAGCACGTCGTAGTAGTCCAGTGGCTTGCTCGGTTGATCCTCGAAAATGCCGACTTCCAGCGCCGCATCCCCGGAAGTCTTTAGTCGATAGCGACGTATCAGTTGGTTGGCGATTGGACCACCGATCACGCAAGCGGCAATCAGGCCGACGGTGTTGCTGGCCATGCCCAGTTCATGCGCGTTATTGATGCCCAGCTTTTCGATGAACAGCGGTGCCCAGGCCAGGGTGGTGCCCGCCCCACCCGTGAGGGAAATGGAGCCCACCATCAAACCGGCCTTGGGATCGAGTCCGAATGCTTCGGCCACACCCATGCCCAGCGCGTTTTGCAGGATAATGAACACCCCGGCGAGTACCAGCAGGATCAGCAGCGGGCGCCCACCCTTGAGCAGTTGGCGCATATCCGATTTCAAGCCAATGCCGGCAAAGAAATAGAGCAGCAGGGTGTCGCGAATTTGCAGATCGAATTCGACCTGGATATTAAGACCGAAGTAAAGCAGGGACGTCACTGCCGCACAGACGAAGCCGCCGACGACCGATTCGGGAATACAGTATTGACGGAGTAGGGCGTTGCGATGAACAAGGGTTTTGCCGAGGAAAAGCAGGAGGATGGCAAGGGTAAAACTCACGAGACCGTGAACCGAAAAGAGCTGGGGCGTCATTCAAAGCCTACCTGAAATCTGAAAAATTCATTATCACGAGTTGGCCGTTCAGTGTTTTGACCTGTGTCAATAAACGGTGGATGGAGCATAGCAGGAAGGTTAAAACCTACCTCCAGCCCCCATTCACTCGATAAATATCTGATATTTACGGGTTTCAAGTGAGCCGTGCTTCGCGTCGCGAGCACTTTCTGTACTTTCGATATATCGCCAGTGAAGGCACAATGCGCATCCTTTTTTTGGCTGGCCTTGCCGGAGGCGCCTCGAAATGATCAAAACGCCGTACTACCTTATCGATAAACAAAAGCTGCTGGCGAACATGCAGAAGATTGCCTATGTGCGCGAACAGTCCGGGGCCAAAGCGCTTCTGGCACTCAAGTGCTTCGCCACGTGGTCGGTGTTCGACCTGATGCAGCAATATATGGACGGCACCACGTCGTCGTCGCTTTACGAGCTCAAGCTCGGTCGACAGAAGTTCGCGGGCGAGACCCACGCCTACAGCGTGGCCTGGGCCGACGACGAAATCGAAGAGATGCTCGAGAACTGCGACAAGATCATCTTCAACTCCATCAGCCAATTGCAGCGCTACACTGAAGCTTCAGCAGGCAAGGTGCGCGGTCTGCGGGTCAATCCGCAGGTGAGCAGCTCGGATTACCTGCTGGCCGACCCGGCGCGGCCGTTCAGCCGTCTGGGCGAGTGGGACCCGTTGAAGATCGAGCAGGTCATCGAACAGATCTCTGGTTTCATGTTCCACAACAACTGCGAGAACGCTGACTTCGACCTGTTCGACCAGATGCTGTGCACCATTGAAGAGCGATTCGGTCATTTGCTGCACAAGGTCGAGTGGGTCAGCCTCGGCGGCGGCATCCACTTCACCGGTGACGACTACGAGCTGGATTCGTTCTGCGCTCGCCTCAAGGCCTTCTCGCAAAAATACGGCGTGCAGGTCTACCTGGAACCGGGTGAAGCGGCCATCACTCAGAGCGCTTCGCTGGAAGTCACTGTGCTCGACACCCTCTACAACGGCAAGCACCTGGCGGTCGTTGACAGCTCCATCGAAGCCCACATGCTCGATCTGCTGATCTATCGCCTGAATGCCAAGCTGGCGCCGAGCGAAGGCGAACACACCTACATGGTGTGCGGAAAATCCTGCCTGGCCGGAGATATTTTCGGTGAATATCAATTCGATCGTCCGTTGGCCATCGGGGATCGGCTGTCGTTCATCGACGCAGCGGGTTACACCATGGTCAAGAAGAACTGGTTCAACGGCCTGAAAATGCCGTCCATCGTAGTGAAACAACTCGACGGTAGTGTCGAGGTGGTTCGTGAGTTTGGTTTCAACGACTACCTGTCCAGCCTCTCGTAAGCTGGCAGAAAGGAGATATAAAAAAATTGAAGAAAAACGTACTTATCATTGGTGCAGGAGGTGTCGCCAAGGTGGTGGCCCACAAGTGCGCGCAGCACAACGACGAACTCGGTCGTATTGCTATCGCGTCGCGCAACATCTCCAAATGTCAGGCCATCATCGACAGCGTCAAGTCCAAGGGCAGCCTCAAGCAGCCCGCCGAAATCAAGGCGTTCTCGCTGAACGCTATGGATATTGAGGCGACCAAGGCGCTGATCCGCGAAACCGAATCGCAGATCGTCATCAACGTCGGTTCCGCTTTCCTCAACATGTCGGTGCTGCGAGCCTGCATCGATACCGGCGCGGCCTACCTGGACACCGCCATTCACGAAGAACCGGGCAAAATCTGCGAGACGCCGCCCTGGTATGGCAACTACGAGTGGAACCACCTCGAAGAGTGCAAAGAGAAGAACATCACTGCCATTCTCGGTGTGGGTTTCGACCCGGGTGTGGTCAACGCCTATGCAGCACTGGCCCAACAACAGTATTTCGACCGCATTGATTCGATCGACATTCTCGACGTCAACGCCGGTTCCCATGGCAAATATTTCGCCACCAATTTCGACCCGGAAATCAATTTCCGCGAGTTCACCGGACAGGTGTGGAGCTGGCAGAACAGCCAGTGGACCAGCAACACCATGTTCGAAGTCAAACGCACTGACGACCTGCCGGTCGTCGGGGCGCAGAACCTGTACCTGACCGGCCACGATGAAGTGCACTCTCTGTCGAAGAACCTGGGCGTGCCCAACGTGCGTTTCTGGATGAGCTTCGGCGAGCACTACATCAATGTGTTCACTGTGCTGCGCAACCTCGGCCTGCTCTCCGAGCAACCGGTCAAGACGGCCGAAGGCCTGGAAGTCGTTCCGCTGAAAGTGGTCAAGGCCGTGCTCCCTGATCCGAGCTCGCTGGCGCCTGGCTACACCGGCAAGACCTGCATCGGCGATCTGGTCAAGGGCACCAAGGATGGCCAGCCGCGCGAGGTGTTCATCTACAACGTGGCCGACCATGAAGACGCCTACGCCGAAACTGACAGCCAGGGCATTTCCTATACCGCAGGCGTGCCACCCGTGGCTGCTGCTCTGCTGGTCGCCCGCGGCGAGTGGGATGTGCAACGTATGGCCAACGTCGAAGAGCTGCCGGCTGAACCGTTCCTCAAGGCGCTGGATGTGATGGGCCTGCCGACCCGCATCAAAGACGAGAATGGAGACCGTCCCTGGAACGGCAACGCCTGAGGCGCCAAATATCCAGGTGAATCTCGTTTGCCGCTCTAAACGCAAAAACGCCGCTCTTTGAGCGGCGTTTTTGTTTGTGCGATCTCGTAAAACGAATAAAACCATTGAAAAAAATTCGTATTCACTATAAACGGGAAGCACACCGGCACATTGCTAACAATACAGTAAGTATCGCCAGCTTTTTGGCTCAGGGAGCGCTGATGAGTGTTCGTCCATTGACCGACTCCCCGCGGCAATCGAACGATTGCGACGTTGTCGCAACTCAACTGAAAGGGAACTCGGATACTGTCGGCATGACTTACGCCGGCAACGAGGACACTATCGAACAATTGCTGGACTCAGCGCGCAGCTGGGCTCACACCACTGCGTGGGCGGTTTACCGCTCTGGTGAACAAATGCATTGGGTCGGGCAGGGCGACCCACAGGTGCAGTGGCCATCAAGCGTTGCGAATGAGCAGTTTGAAGCCTTTTGCCTGAGCTTGCGCTTGCACCGCTGGCCGACCGGCAGAGGCGAAAGTGAGCTGGGTTGGCTACTGGCGCCAGCCAACGATGCCGCGGAACCGGCGCTCGCCGAGTTTGCCCGGCACCTGGGCATTCAGCTACAGACCAATACCCTTGCCCGTGCGCAGATTACTCAGCGTGTGCTGTATGAAATTACCTACCTGGCCAGTTCGACCCGCGACCGGTCAGTGTTTCTGGTGGGGGTTCACCGGCTACTGGCCAGCCTGATCGACGCCGAGAACTTCTATCTCGCGCTGTATGACCCGCGCAGTGGCAAGATTGATTACCCGTATTACGTCGACATCATCGACGTTGATGCCGTGGAGTCCCAGCACTACGAATACCTTGACCCTTCGCACCTGTCCTTGACCGGCCAGGTATTGACCACCGGCCAACCGTTGCTGATCGACGCCGCCGGTATTCTCGCGGCTCAGGCCGAGAACCGTTTCTACTGCGTGGGTGATCGTCCAGAGTTCTGGATGGGCGCACCGTTGAAAAATGCCTCGGATGATGTGTTTGGCATGCTTGCCATGCAGGTCTACGACGTTTCTCGTACCTACAGCGCTGAAGACCGCGCGTTGTTTCTGGTGGTGGCGCGCCACGTGGCCATGGCGCTGGACCGGATTCTGCACCGCGAGGACCTGGAAGAGACGGTGATGCGTCGCACCCTGGAGCTTTCGGCACTCAACGACGCATTGCGCCAGGAAGTGGCAGACCGAGAGCGCGCCGAACATTTGCAGAGCGCGCTGTTCCAGATTGCTGAACTGTCGAGCCAGCCTGGCGACATGGCTGAGTTGTTTCAAACCTTGCATGGCATCGTCGGTGATCTGCTGTTCGCGAAGAACTTCTACATTGCGCTGTTCGACGATGCGATCAGTGAAGTGACCTTTCCGTATTATGTTGATGAGCGGCAGATCACCTGCCCGCCGGCACGGCGTGGATGCCGGGGCTTGACTGAGTACGTTATCCGTCAGCGTCGACCTTGCCTGATTGACGCCGGCGAGGCTGAACGACTGGCTGCGCACGGTGAAATCGAACTGGCCAATGAGTCTGTCCGATCCCACTCCTGGCTGGGCATTCCATTGTTCGATGGCGATGTGGTGCGTGGCGTGCTTGCGGTGCAAAGCTATACCTCACAGGTGCAGTACACCCTGCGAGACCAGGAACTGCTGACATTCGTGTCGCGGCACATCGACACCGCGCTGTCGCGACGCACGGCCGCCGAAGCGATCCATGCCGCCAACCTCAAGCTCGAAGCGCGGGTGCAGAACCGCACCCGCGAACTCGATCACGCCAATGCCAAGTTGCAACACGAAAACTCCCACGACTCGCTGACCGGGCTACCGAATCGTACCTATCTGCAACAACGCCTCAGCCAGGCCTGGTCGCGGTTCGGCAGCGAAGGCGGGCACCTGGCGGTGATGTTCATCGACCTCGACCGTTTCAAGATGGTCAACGACAGCCTCGGCCACCATTTTGGTGACCTGCTGCTGATGCAGGCCGCCCACCGGTTACGCGGTTGTCTGCGCGAGACCGACATGCTGGCGCGCCTGGGGGGCGATGAGTTTTCGGTGCTGGCGCCCGAAGCGCCGCTGGAAGTGCTGATCGAAATCGCCGAACGAATCCTGGTGGCGTTTGACCTGCCGTTTTTCATCAATGGCCATGAAGTTTTTTCGTCCTGCAGCATCGGTATTGTCAGTGCCGACAGTCAGTTCCATCACGAGCCAGCCGACTTGCTGCGCGATGCCGATGCAGCGATGTACCGGGTCAAGAGTGCCGGGCGCGACAGCTACGCGGTGTTCAACCAGGAAGTGCGCCGTGAAGTTTCGGACCAGGTGGAGCGAGAAGGGGCCTTGCGCAATGCGCTGAAACGCACTGACGAACTGCTGCCGTATTTCCAGCCGATTGTCAGCGTCGAAAGCGGCGAATTGTTGGCCCTTGAGGCGCTGATCCGTTGGCATCAGCCGGGCGGCCGGGTGATCGCGCCAGGCGAGTTTTTGCCGGATGTCGAGGGTTTGCGCCTGATCGGTCGACTGGACTTGTACATGCTCACCAGCGTTGCGGCGATCCTCGCGCAGCCCCAGCATGCCAATTGGCCTGCGGTGCACGTCAATTGCTCCAGCTACAGCATGACGCGCCCGGACTTCGCCAGTGATGTGCTTGCACTGTTGGAGCGGCACGGGGTCGCGCCGTCGCGAATCTGCCTGGAGTTGACCGAAGGCGCGCTGGTGGCGGAGCCAGCGATTGCCCGACTGACCATGCAGCAACTGGCCGATAACGGCATGTCGGTGGTGCTCGATGACTTCGGTGCAGGGTTTTCATCCCTGAGCTATGTGCATCAATACCGTTTCAGCGGCTTGAAAATCGACAAGTCGTTCATCCTCGAACTGACCACCAGCGCTCGCAGTCGCGCAATCGTCCGGGCAATTGTGCGGATGGCCGAATCGCTGGACCTGAGTGTGGTGGCTGAAGGCGTCGAGGATGAAGCGACACTGGACTTGCTGCGCGAAATGGGCGCTGGACAGGCCCAGGGTTACTATTTTGCCAAACCGATGGGGTTGGAGGCGTTGTTGGCGAGTTCGCTGATCGTCCCTGTAGGTGGCTGACCCACTTCCCTGTAGGTCTTCAACTGGAACTTACGGCTACCGGTTAAAACGCTCGGCCAGGCTGTGCAGATACTCGGCCATTTCTTCAAGGTCCTGGCTAATCGCGGCGCCTTGCTTAGCCTGTCCGGCACTGTGGTCACACAACTGGGCAATCCGCGTGATCTGTTGATTGATATCTTCAGTCACGTGACTTTGCTCTTCTGAAGCCGACGCCATTTGCTGGCTCATGTCGGTGATCCGGCTGACGGCTTCACTGATGCTGACCAGAGCCGACTGCACCGCCTCGACACGCTGCATGCTGTCGCGGGAAATCTGCTCACCCTTACTGGCGGTTGATACTGCGCGATCGGCACCGCTATTCAGCGAAGCGATGATGCCGTGGATCTGCTCGGTGGAGGTGCGGGTGCGTTGTGCCAGTGAGCGCACCTCGTCGGCCACCACTGCAAAACCTCGACCTTGCTCACCTGCCCGAGCCGCCTCGATTGCCGCATTGAGCGCCAGCAAGTTGGTCTGTTCGGCAATCGAGGTGATGACATCCACGACGCTGCCGATTGATTGCGTCTCGCTCGCCAGTGCGTTGACCGCTTGGCCGATTTCGTTGACGGCCTCATTCATGGCTTCCATGGCGTGCAGACTTTGCCGGGCCAGTTCACTTCCTTCCCTGGTCAACTGGTCGGCTTCGGACGCAGCATGCGCAGTAGTGATTACGTTTTGAGTCACTTCCTGATTCGTTGCCGCCATCTGTGCGATGGCAGCGGCAGACTGGTCCGTTTCACTGCGCTGGCGGTCAAGTGACTGGGCTTGCGAACCGGAAAGTTCGGAGGACTGTGCCGCCTTGGCCTTTACATTGACCCCGGCATCGACAAGCCTGCTCAAGGCTGTCTGCAAGCGAGATTCCTCACTGAGCATGGCCATATCCAGCCGGCCTTGGGGGCCGTAGTTGTCGCTAAACGTGAGCGCTACCAACGGATCGGAAAATGCTTTCGGATGCTCGGCCAGGGTGCGTTCGATGGCCCGGCGATGTCGGGACTCGATCAGGTACCAGGCAATACTCAGGCTCGCCACCAAGGCTCCCTGTGCCGCTGTTTTTGGTAGCCACTGATAACCCAGCAGTGAAGCCCCGCCTGCCATCAGTAATGGCCAAGCGTGTTGCAGTGGCCGGAAAATCCGCGCGCTCAACGCAACGATCGGCTTGCCGGCCCGCATCCTTGCATAGAGTGCAGTTGCCCGACGGACCTGGTCGCGGCTGGGCACCGAGCGAACCGACTCGTAACCACTCATGCGTCCGTTTTCATAGATGGGCGTGACGTAGGCACTGACCCAATAGAAATCACCGTTTTTCGAGCGATTTTTCACAATACCCATCCAGGGTTTGCCTTGCTTGATGGTGTGCCACATATGAATGAATACCCCAGGTGGCATATCGGGGTGCCGAACCATGTTATGCGGCTGGCCGATCAATTCGTCGTAAGTGAAACCACTGATGGCAACGAACGCGTCATTGCAGTAAGTGATTCGGCTATCCAGATCGGTGGTGGAGATCAATCGTTGTTCGGCGGGAAATACTCTTTCATGCTCGGTGACGGGCAAGTTCACACGCATAAAACGCGATCCTTATTCGGATTATTATTAGGATTTGAGGCATGTAAATCGGAGCTTTTAAATCGGAGCTATGGCGCAACGGCATCATCCAGCAGTACCTGCTGCTGACTTCTACGCCCATTTTTCGGAGGGGGACCATTCATTCGACGACAAACCCTTTTCATTCAATGACAAATTCGTTGCCACTCATGAATAAAGTTGAGGGTGATGGGGATGCCTTGACCAGGCTTGAACGGGGGGAGGGGCGACGTTATCGGGTATTGCCTGATGCCGGGGCGACACCTGCCAACCGAAACTGGCAGGAGGCGACTCGGCAGATTGATCGGGGCGAGAGGCAAGCCCCCTCGCAGAAGCGTTCAGATAAACGCCATCAACCCAATATTTCGCGCATCCGGTACCAGAGCATACCCAGCGCAAGCAGTGGCGAACGCAGGGCCCGGCCGCCGGGGAAAGTCATGTGCGGCACGGCGCTGAACATGTCGAAGCCTTGGCTGTGCCCGGCGTGAATGGCTTCGCCCAACAGTTTGGCGCACCAATGGGTGACGTTCAGGCCGTGGCCGGAGTAGCCCTGGGCGTAGAACACGTTCGGGTGCTGGCTCAAGCGACCGACCTGGGGGAAGCGATTGGCGGAGATGCCGATCATGCCGCCCCATTGGTAGTCGATCCGCACATTGGACAATTGCGGGAACACCTTGAGCATCTGCGGACGCATATAGGCGGCGATGTCAGCCGGATCGCGCCCGGAGTAATGGCAGGCACCGCCAAACAGCAAGCGGCGGTCCGCCGAGAGCCGGTAGTAATCCAGGCCGACTTTCTGATCGCACAGCGCGACATTATGCGGGATCAGTTGCGAGGCAGCGTCCTCCGACAAGGGCTCGGTGGCGATGATGTAGCTGCCCGCCGGGAGCACCTTGCCGCTTAGCTTGGGTTCGAGTTCCTCCAGATGCGCGTTGCAGGCCAGCACCAGACTGCCGGCGCGCACCGTGCCGCCGGCACACCGTACCTGCACGGTGCTGCCATGGATCAACTCCAGCACCGGGCTCTGCTCAAAGATCTGCACCCCCAGGGATTGCGCGACGTTCGCTTCGCCGAGGACCAGGTTTAGCGGATGCAAATGCCCCGAGCCCATGTCCACCAAGCCACCGGCATACACACCGGAGTTCACCACGTGCTCGCGGATCTCCCCGGGTTCGAACAGGCGCGTTTCATGGGCGTAACCCGACTCGATCAGTTCAGCGTGCTCAGCCTTCAGCCCGGCGAACTGCGCCGGGGTGTTGGCCAGTTCGCAGAAGCCCCAGCGCAGGTCGCAATCGATGCCGTGTTCGCGGATCCGGTTGCCCACCACTTGCACCGATTCGATTCCGGCACGTTCCAGATAGCGCACACCTTCGGCACCGACATGTTTGGCAAACCCGCTGACGTCGTGGCCGATGCCGCGAATCAATTGGCCCCCGTTGCGTCCGCTGGCGCCCCAGCCAATCCGCCGTGCCTCCAGCACAATCACCGAGAGCCCGCGCTGCGCCAGTTCGATGGCGGTGTTGATCCCGGTGAAGCCGCCGCCGATCACGCAGACATCGGCCACCAGGTCCGCGCTCAACGTGGGGCGCGGCTTCAGTCCGTTAGCCGACGCGGCATAGTAGGACTGCGTGTGTTCGTTGGTGTATTGATTCATTTGTTGGACTTCACTTTGCTCCAGGAACGGGTCATCAAACGCATGATCGCCTGGGGCGGGGTGGTCGAAATGTAGAGTTTGTCGAGGACGGCCTGCGATGGGTACACCTCAGGATTGTTCACCAGTTCCGCGTCCATGAATTCCTTGGCGGGCGGGTTCGGGTTGGCGTAACCAACCGAAGCGCTGACCTTGGCAATCACTTGCGGGTCCAGCAGGTAGTTGATGAAGGCGTAGGCTTCTTTGGGATTGCTCGCGTCTGCGGGAACGGCCAGCAAGTCGAACCACAGGTTGCTGCCTTCCTTGGGAATGGCATAGGCGATGTTCACGCCGTTCTTGGCTTCCTTGGCCCGGTTGGCGGCCTGGAACACGTCACCCGAGTAGCCGAAGGCCACGCAAATATCGCCATTGGCCAGGTCCGAAACGTATTTGGAGGAGTGGAAGTAGGTGATGTAAGGGCGGATGGCCAGCAGCTTGGCTTCGGCCTTTTTGAAGTCTTCGGGGTTTTCGCTGCGCGGGTCCATGCCCATGTAATTGAGCATCGCCGGAAATACTTCATCCGCCGAGTCCATCATCGACACGCCGCACTGGCTGAGCTTCTTGATGTTTTCCGGTTCAAACAGCACGGCCCAGGAATCGATGTGATCGACGCCCAGCACTTGCTTGACCTTGTCGACGTTATAGCCGATGCCGTTGGTGCCCCACAGGTAAGGGACCGAGTGCGCGTTTTGCGGGTCGTTCTTTTCCAGCAGCGCCAACAGTTTCGGGTCGAGATTTTTGAAGTTCGGCAATTGCTCGCGGTCCAGTTTCAGGAATGCGCCGGCCTTCACCTGACGCGCGAGGAAGTGGTTGGACGGCACCACCACGTCGTAGCCGGTGCGGCCCGCGAGCAGTTTGCCCTCTAGGGTTTCGTTGGAATCGAAGACGTCGTAGATCACCTTGATCCCGCTTTTGGCCTGGAAGTCGGCGAGGGTGGTTTCGCCGATGTAATCGGTCCAGTTATAGACGCTGACCTGTGGCTGAGCCTGCGCACCGGCACTGCACATGATCGCCAGCGCGAGCGGGACTGCGGATTTCAATAGACGCATATCGACACCTCTTCTAATTATTGGATTCTTCCGGTGTTTCTTTGGTGTTCTGGAGGCCGCTTTCGCGAGCAGGCTCGCTCCCACAGGGGAATGCATTTCAGATTTGGAATGCATTTAAAGTGTGGGAGTGAGCCTGCTCGCGATAGGGCCTTAACGGACTAGACACTCATCATCAGGAATTCCCGCTCCCAGGAGCTGATCACCCGCTTGAAGTTCTCGTGCTCGGCACGCTTGACCGCGACATAACCGCGGACAAACTTGCTGCCCAGATAACGCTCGACGGTGGCGCATTCTTCCATCTGCGTCAGCGCGTCTTCGATGGTGATCGGCAAGCGCAGGTTGCGACGTTCATAGGCGCGCCCTTGCACCGCTGCGCTCGGTTCGATGCGCTCGACCATGCCCAGGTAACCGCACAGCAAGCTGGCGGCAATCGCCAGGTACGGGTTGGCGTCGGCACCCGGCAAGCGGTTTTCCACACGCATGGCATCAGGCGACGAAGTCGGTACCCGCAGGCCGACGGTACGATTTTCTTCGCCCCATTCGACGTTGACCGGCGCCGAGGTGTCCGGCAGGAAGCGGCGGAACGAGTTCACGTTGGGCGCGAACATCGGCAGCACTTTGGGAATGTACTTTTGCAGGCCACCGATGTGGTGCAGGAACAGTTCGCTCATGCTGCCATCGGCGTTGGCGAAGATCGGCTGGCCGGTGGCGATGTCGACCACGCTCTGGTGGATGTGCATGGCGCTGCCGGGCTCATCGCCAATCGGCTTGGCCATGAACGTCGCCGCGACGTTGTGCTTGAGCGCGGCCTCACGCAGGGTACGCTTGAACACGGTGATCTGGTCAGCCAAGTCCAACGCATCGCCGTGACGGAAGTTGATTTCCATCTGCGCCGGGCCGTCTTCATGGATCAAAGTGTCGAGGTCCAGACCTTGAAGTTCGCACCAGTCGTAGACGTCTTCGAACAGGGGATCGAATTCGTTGGCGGCGTCGATGGAAAACGACTGACGACCGCTTTCCGCACGGCCCGAACGCCCCATCGGCGCTTTCAGTGGCAAGTCCGGGTCTTCGCAACGCTGGGTCAGGTAGAACTCCATTTCCGGCGCAACAATCGGCCGCCAGCCTTTGTCCGTATACAACTGCAGCACTTTTTTCAGCACGTTGCGCGGCGACAACTCGATAGGGTTGCCGAACTTGTCGAAGGTGTCGTGGATGACGATAGCGGTCGGCTCGATGGCCCATGGAATCACGTAGACCGCGTCAGGGTCTGGCTTGCAGATCATGTCGATGTCGGCGGGGTCGAGCAGGTCGTAGTAGATGTCGTCGTCGACAAAGTCCCCGGTTACCGTTTGCAAAAGCACACTTTCCGGCAGGCGCATGCCTCGCTCATGCAGGAACTTGTTAGTAGGTGCAATCTTGCCGCGTGCAATGCCGGTCAAGTCGCTGACCACACACTCGACTTCGGTAATCTTGTGATCTTTCAGCCAAGTGAACAGCTGATCGAAAGGGACATTCATAAAGACCTCGTTATTGGTTTTATTAACGTCGGGGAGGGCGGTTTCATCCACCGCACTCTTCCCCTGAGACGCGTTGACGACTATCTTGGTCGAGCCTTGCGGTTCCATCTATCCACTTTAAGCAGCACCAAAACGCACCAAACGAGTGCGTAGGGTCACCCATGTCAGCGTCCAGTCCGATACAGGTTCAAGCGTTCAACACCGAAGATGTCGCCGAGCAAATCCGCGCCACACCGGGTTGGGTCCAGCACTATCAACAGATGTCGCCAGGGCATTTCGCCGGGCGTGTGCGCTATCTGGACTTGCAGGGCGTGGAGATCTACGAAGAGCAGATGAACACCCGGGTCGAGCAGAATTTCAGCGCGCCGCAAGGGTCGCTGGCGTTCTGTTTCGATCGCAGCGACAACGCGCTGTACCTGCTCAATGGCGAAAGCCGCAACATCTGGATCACCCCCGAGAACTACCAGGAAATCGCCGTGGTGTTCGGTCCGGAGTTCGTTCAGCGCCAGGGTTTGAACGTGGCACAGTTGGAAGGGTTGTTCATGTCGCCGCTGAACTCGGGGCAGAACGCGTTGTTCAGCCGCTGGTTGAGCGGCACGCTGACTCGGCTGGGAGAAACGCTAGACCCACCGAGCAAAGAAGCCTTGACGCAGCAGTTGCTGGAGGACTGTTTGTATATCCTCGACAACGCGTCTGTTTGCCTCGACCGAGGCGGCTTACAGCGTCGTACCGAAGCGCGCACGATCATGAAACGCATCGGTGAGTGGGCTGCCGACTCCCCGGAAGAAACCCTCAACTTGCTGGAGCTTTCCCAGGTTGCCGGGGTGTCTCTGCGCCAACTGCAGCAGGCCTTCAAGGCCTTCACCGGGATGACACCGACCCATTGGCTGCGCCTGCGAAGGCTCAACAGTGCCCGCCGTGAATTGCTCAGCTGCACGCCCAACGAGACCACCGTTGCGCAAGTCGCGATGAATGCGTCGTTCTGGCATTTGGGGCGGTTTTCCAGCAGCTATCAGGCGTTGTTCAAAGAGTTGCCGAGTGAAACACTCAAGCGCGCCAGTCAGCGCTGATTCAACTAATAAATTGGCGAACTTGTTATTGATGTAGTGGGTTGTCAGGTTTTTGTAGTTCTTGCCCGTAGTCCACTTCCTGCAACTGTAGCTCGATGTTTCAGGGAGAACAGGATTTTGCGATATTTGCTTTTTAATCAACAGCTTGCAAATGTTGTCTGTTGCGTTTAGTTATTTGAGCTCAATGCAATCGTCATCTAGGTTTCTGCTCGTCGATACAAGTCATGTATCGACTTGAATGAACTGAGGCGAACCCAATGACTGTACTGTTGATTGAATCAGAAAGTAGTAATGACCTACCCAAAGCGGTACTTCAGCTTATTTCAGGGGAGTTTCCCGGCGTCGCTCGCAATGCTGGCGTATTTACCAAAGAAGACGTAATCAAAATAAAGCAGTACGTAAAGCAAGGCCTCGCGCTGCCTGGCGAGTTACCGGAAGTGGAGTCCTGTCTCAAGTACAGCCAGGTAGACATCGCCGGGCTGGAACCCAACGACATTCAGGTGTTGTTCAAGAAAATCAGGATTCACGCCGCCAGTTGGGGTGCGGTGGAAAACAGGATCGTCCAGCAAAGTATCGATTTGAATTGCGCGGCCAACAACATCGTCAGCAGTGGCAGTGAAATCATTTCCGTCATCAAGGAAATGCCGATCATGGACCGCGTCAGAACCACGCTGAATCAGATGAGCAACAATGATCTGGAAGGTATCCGCTATACCTCAGATGACAGTGAGGTGGCGTCAGCCGTGACGGAGATCATCGAGCTGATGAAGGTCGATATCAAACGCCAGCAAGGGGCAACGAAAGAGCTGAAAGATCGCCTGTCCAACTTCAAGATCGAGCTGTCGGGCGGAGAACTGGTGAGCGGCAAACGCGTCTTCGGGTTGCAGTCCGAAGTGAAGAGCAAATACGACTTGATGGAGCGAAACAGTTTGCTCCAGTCCATCACCAGCAGCAAAGAAGCCCTTCGAGAAAAGAAGGCCAGAGTTGTCCAACTCGACAAGGACTACGACTATTACGTCGGCATGTCTTTCTCGGGTGGTCTGCCGATTTTCTGGCCGATTTCAGGTTCGATATTTGGCCCCAAAGCGGAAACCGCGCGCAAAGAACGCAATGCATTGAAGACCGAGATTGATGAGCTGGAGTTGGCCGTCAGCGGCAAAGAGAATTTGCAAAGTGTCATAGAGAGCTCCCTGTCGAACTTTGGCGATATCGGCATTCGCATGGCCGGCGCGGAAGCGGCCCTGAACATCCTGAACACGATGTGGCAAACCATACTGAGCAAGATCGACGCGTCGGCCGAACAGTTTGGTCGCATCAACAACGCCTTGCGCCTGACCTCGTTTGTGGTCGAATTCGCGCAGGTGATCGATCCGTGGCGTGACGTCAAAAATAGCGCCAGTGAGCTGGTGGCGACTTTCAATGAAGCCCTTGAAGAATACAAAAAAACCTACAACTGATTGCCCACCGGACAAAAGGACTATGGCCATGAGCAATGTGACGCCAATCGACGCCCCGGTTATTCCGGTCATTGATGTAACCAACATAATTAAAACCCTTCGCGACGTGTCCAGGCTGGCGAGCTTTCGCAGCGACCGACCGGACGTGCTGCAAGAACGGGCGCAACAGGTGGTTGCGTATTTGAATAACCTCGACACCACCCTGCGCGAATCCTTTCCGGTGTTGCTGACCGCATTGAACAATGCGTCGGTCCAGCAATGGTTTGACGTTCTTGATGAATTGAACGGCGCCTTGGAACGCCATGATCTGACGTCGCAGGATCGCGCGTTGGTGACTGACGAACTGTTTAACGTCAAAGGCAATATCGCGGAGATGCTGGACAGAATCGAGGCGAAATTTGTCGCTCGGTCCAGGCTCCTGGAGAGCGCCGTGCATAGCCTTTACAAAATCGAAATCGGTGAACGCGCGGATGGACCACTCGAAGTGGCACGCGCACGAAAGGCCAGGGTTCTGGCCCAGCTCAATGATCACAACCTCAACAAAGCGACGTGTACGGAACAGCGTGATGCACTGGTCAAAGCGCAGGACGTGATTCGCGAATTCAATTTGACGGACATGTACAAGAACTACATTCCGGACGGCGAAGCCTTAAACAGCCTGGACATGGAAAACCCGAAAAAAGAGGCCGTCAAACAGGGCATTGAACGGGTGCGTAAGGTGCTGGGGGTTGTTTGCGACGACATCAAGTACAGTCAGCTCGCAACTTCACGAAGCAATCTTGAACTGGAGATTCAAACGATTGCCCGGCGCATAGAGGGGCTCAACCATGAACTTCGGGGTGCGGAAAATGTGCTGTCTGATATCACTGCCGTTGTGGAAATCAGTCGCCGGCGCCGAATAGCCGGTGAAGAAATCCTCAGGGTTTCAGGGGTGTGGCGAAGCTTTTCAATACACCTCGAAACCTTGAAGAATCTTGAGTACAGCCAGGCCGCACTGTCGCGATTGCTGAGTCGATACAAAAGTCATCTGGAGGGATTGGAGGGAGACTACAACAGCACGCTGATCCACTAGACCTGCCCAAAAGAAGCCCGGTGAATACCGGGCGAACCTTGTAGCAGCTGGCGAAGCCTGCGTCCGACTGCGTAGCAGTCGTGAAATCAAACGATGCGGTGTTTCAGGAAATCCGCGCGTTCAGGATTTACGACTGCTACGCAGTCGGACGCAGGCTGCGCCAGCTGCTACAGAATTGTGTCGCTCCTTAAATGAACAGTATTACGGTGAACACCGGGCTTCGTCCTTCAGGACTAGGTTCCCGGTTTGGCCAGTGCAATGCCTGCCGCACCCAGACGCTTCAATATCTCGAACAGCAGGTCGCTTTTGGTGACGCCGACAATTCTCGGGCTGCTGACGTAACCGGTGATGGTCAAGATGATGCCGTCCGGGCTGAGTTTGCTGAATCGCACAAACGCCGCCGGTTTATCGAGGATGTTTTCGTTCTCCTGGTAGCAGTCGTACAGCAAGTCTTTTACCTGCTCCGGGTCAATGTCCAGCGGGAACACCAGCTCCAATGTCGCGACCCCTTGCGCACTGCCGCCCAGGGTCACGTTACGCAGGTTTTGCGAGATCAGCTGGGAGTTGGGGACGATGACAATCGAGCGGTCGCTGAGTTGTATTTCCGTGGCTCTGACGTTGATGCGGCGGATATCACCTTCGACGCCGCTGATGCTGACCAAATCGCCCACCTTGACCGGACGCTCGGTCAGCAGGATCAGGCCGGAGACGAAATTCTTGACGATCTCCTGCAAACCAAAACCGATACCGACCGACAGGGCACTGACGATCCACGCCAGGTTCGTCCATTCGATGCCCAACGATGACAGCGTCAGCAGAATCACCAAAATGTAGCCGACGTTGGCGAACAGTGTGCTCAGCGAGGCACACATGCCAGGGTCCATGTTGGTTTTCGGCAGGAACTCGTCATCAAGCCAGCGGCAAAGCGCCCGAATCAGGTAGACACCAATAAACAGGGCCAGGATTGCATTGAATAAGTGACCCGGGATGATGTTCAGTTTGCGCAAGCCGTCGCCGCCGAGAATGGACAGCGCCTGGGTGACCAGTTGCCCGAGCGTCGTGCCAACGCCACCGACAAACAGTGAAATGACGGCCAACAGTAACAACGCCGCACGACCGGCCCCGGCCAAGAGGATCTCGGCTTGCTCAAGCCGCACATCGCCGATCCCCAGCAGTTGTTTCATCGCCTTGCCGCTGGGGCTCTTGGGTGAAAACAAGTATTCGCAACAGTCTTTGAGCAACTGAATCAGGATGTAGAAGCCGGACAGGACGATGAATGCCCAGACCATTTCGTAGGTGATGAACCTTGCCAGGGAGACGTAGCCGATCAACAGGGCGAAGATGGAGGTAATCAGCGCGATGATTGTGCCGGAGTAAATCAGACCGGCCAGGGTGCTGCTCTCTTCAGAGGCATCACCGGCGGCCACCACCTCTCTTTGAGCGTGACTGGCACGGCGGAACAACAGGATGAGCAGCGCCGTGACCACCAGTGCGATCAAGCCTCGTCCCAACAGCACGGCGGGGCCGCTCATGCCCGTGACATTGGTGATTTGCGCCACCGTTACTAATGCCAGCAGGGTACCGGCCAGTATTTTGGGGAAGGGCTTCATCGCCTCGGCGACGGAGTCGGCGATATCCGGCAGCCGCCAGGAGGGGTGCTGGTTCGCCAGCATTGCCCGGCTCAACCCGGTGATCAGGACACAGGTATAAACGAGTTTTTCGAACTCCTCGGCGAAGGTCTGCATCATGGGCGACAACGGCTGTTGTCGCGTGAGCGCATAAAACACCAAATGCAACGCAAAGGCAGTGGTCAACACGGTGGCAAATACCGACGCCAGCGCCAGCGCGCTTCGACGCAATCGCCCTACAGGCAGGCGATGTATGCAAATCCAGGTCAGCCCCTGATCAGCCACTCTACGGCCCCAGATCCAGATGGCCACGGCCAGCACTATCAGCAGGCCCGAAGACAGACGTTCGCCGGGTTGCCAGGCGGCCGCGACGACTTTATTGGTCTGTTCAATGAAATCTTTGAGGCGCAGGCGATCTTCCATCAGCGGATTGATCAACGGCTCCCAAAAATCCCGTGCAAGGATGCTGCCGCTACGTAGCGTGACTTCGCTTTCCAGCAGGCTGCGCCGAATGGCGGCAATTTGCGTCAGCAGTTCGACGGCGCTGGCTCTTAAGGCCGCCAGGTTTTTCAAGGTGGCGTCGATCGTTTTCTTTTGCTCGGAAATATCGGTCCTCTGCGTGGTGATGTCCGATTTCTCTACCGCGACATCGCCGAGAGAGACGGGGCCGCTCAACACATCAAGTTGAGCTTGTAATTGTTTTTGTTCGGGTAGCAGCGATGACTGTAGGGTGTCCACGTCCTTGATAAACACCTGAACGGAATCTTGCAGGCCGACCATCAGGGTGACGTTATTGGCCACTGAAACCTGTTGTTTAATCAGGTCCAGCCGCATTTGCAGGTCTTGCAGTTCACTACGGGACACCACAACTGGCGGAGCTTCTGAGGCAATGATTGAAGACGGCGTCGGTTCAGCAGCGGACAGCGCTGCGCCACTTTGTACCAGCAGCGCGAGCGCGACGAAAAACACTGACATCAATGTATGACGCATAGGCGTGCTCGCTCCGTTTTTGGTCACTCAGCCTATGAGGTTAGGTCATCAGGACAAAACGATCGAAAAGTTTCATGTTGACGAGGCGCCGCCGACATTAGTGGTCCTGAGGCTGGTGATGGTTGATCTACACTTCTAAATGCTTAATCAACCGCGGGATCGGTGGGCAACGGCTCACGGGGTGTCGCGCAGGAGGTCATCATGCATAAGTTGTCTTCCATCAGCCTGTGCGTTGCGTTATCGGTGTCATCTGCCCAAGGCTGGGCTGAAACCGTGGTGCCGACCAAAGGCCAGAGTTCGCAACAAACCCAGTTGGACATCAACGAATGCCATAGCGTGGCAGCCAGTCAGGCGGCTTCGACTGACACTTCTCCTTCCGGGGGAAGAATGCGTGGGGCTGCGGTCGGCGCTGCGGCAGGGGCCGTCGCAGCCGACGCACGCGGGCGTCAGCATGACGAGTTTTACGAGGGCGCCAACGACGAAGTGAAGCAGGAGTATCGGCAGAATCAAGCTAAAGGGGCGGCGGCGGCAGGTGTCGTGGTCGGTGGCTCGCGTCAGCGCCAGGAACGCCGGGCTGATGAAAAAACCAGCGCTGCCACTACCTCGACGGCCTACACCAGTTGCCTGCAAGGGAAGGGGTATCAGGTTACGCCCTGAGTTTGTGCCTGAGGTTGCCGGTCAAGCAGTCGGACCATCACGCAGGCATACAGCGTGACCGCCATAAACAGCCCCATGCGCACGGCGAAGGCTGTGTAGACGTCTTTGCCCAAAGCGCTGTCCTGCACTGACTGGCCCAGCAGGATGATCAACGTGATAAAGGTGTTGAGCCATAACCCCTGGCCAAATCGGCTCGGGCTCAGCGCATACAGCTTGCGCGCCAGTATCAGGCCAAACAGCAGCGTCCACAGGAAGAACATCCACAGGTGCACAAACAGGCTCAGTGCGCACCAGAACACAATGGCCAACAAGCCGCCGAGCAAGGTGGCGCCGACCAACTCGCGACCGGCATTGCGGGCGCTGGTCGTGTTGCATTGCTGACCCAGGCCGACCGCCTTCAGGATAATCGGCAGATAGCTCGCCGGGTCGATCATTGCCAGCAGGAACGTCGGCAAGACAATCAAGGTTGCACGCAACGCAATCCGACTGGCTTCTTCGCCCACCGGCGGTGGGGCAGCGGGCGGCGCCGGCGCATTGGCAGGCTCGGGGAAAAGCCAATGACTGATCGCAATCACCATCACTGCCATTAACAAACCCTTGACCAGCGCCCCAATGACCATTGCCGCCGCGTCGAACTCGGCAACGCCTGCCGACGAGATCATGGTCAGGCCCATCACCAGCAAGGTCACGATCAGGTTATTGCCGCCACTGAGCCCCCACCGGAAGACCATGAACAGGCTGACAGTGACCAGCAGCACGCCGGTCAACGGGTAGTAACGCAGGATCGGGATCAAGAGCAGGCCGATACCAGTGGTCAGCATCGCGACCAGTGCGAGAACGATCGCCGCCTTGAAGGGCAACGGGCGATTGACCGAGGCCAGGAGTATCAGGCACAGCACGGGAGCGAGAAACGGTATTGGCAAAGCCAGGCCGAAACTGATGGCCAGGCACAGTGCCGTGCCACTGGCCAGCCGTAAGGCACGTTGCTCCCGAGGGGAACGTTTAGTAGGCATAAGACAGCCAGCTCATCAGGCCTAAATAGGCCCGGCCAAGCGGGTTGAGCAGATTGCCTTCCGAGGGGAAGGCCATGACTTCAGCCTGGCCACCGGCACGAATGCCACCACTGCCAAGCAGCGCGCTCTTAGACTCCTGGGAAAACTCGATGATCACCGGGAAGCGTTGGGCGGGTCGCAGCCAGTCCCGACTGTTTTGTATGCCGGGCAAGGTGCCGGGTGGGGCCGGCTGTCCGACGCTGATGCCATAACCGACACTGCGTACGTGGCCGTCGAAGACTTCACCCGGCATCGAATCGAGCACAATGGACACCGGTGTTTCGGGCTTGATATGACCGAGGTTGTTCTCGGTCATGTCAGCAGTGATCCATATGTCCTGAATGGTGATCAGGGTCATGACCGGGCCGCCAGCCGAGGCGAATTGCCCGACATCGGTGCGCAGGTCGGTGATCAGGCCTGCCGAACGCGCTCGTGTTTGCGTGTTGGCCAGGTCCAGTTCGGCTTTTGACAGGGCAGTGGCGGCGCTACGCAACTTTGCGTTGACGTCTTCGCCGCCGCCTTCCGTTTCCTTGGCACGTTCTACTTCGGCGCGGGCAGCTGCGGTTTGACTGACTGCCGCATCGCGGGTGGTGCGTGACATTTCGAGCACGCGCACGGAGATGGTCCCCGGGTCTTCACGGTACAACCCTTCGAGGCGCTGATTCTCCTGACGTGCCTTGGTTTCATTGGCCTGGGCGACGCGCAATGCCGCTTGCGCCGAGGCAATCCCCGCGGTGCTGGCCCCTAATTGCCGGCGTGCTGTCTCAAGGTCGGCGCGGGCGCGATCGACGGCAATCTGATAGGGCGCCGGGTCCACCTCAAAGAGCACCTCGCCGGCCTTGACGGTCTGATTGTTGTGTACGTTCACCCGGATCACCTTGCCCGCGACTTCCGACGCCACCGGAATGACGAATGCGCCCACACGCGCTTGTTGCGTATACGGCGTGAACCGGTCGGCCAACAAGTACCAGACCAGGCTCAGGATGATCAGTATCAACACCCACTTGATGCCTTTTTTCACCGGATCGGCCGCTACCGGTTCGGAGGCATCGGGGGAGGGCTGCGAGGCTTCACTCATGGCTATTTTCCTTGGTCTGGCAGCGGGTAAGCGGGCAGTGCGGCGGCGGGATCGTCAAGCATGTTGCCCCAGTCTGTGCGTTCTTCCATCACCTGGCGGGTGGCCGAGTCCACATACGGCTGGGCGGAGTACCAACCACCGCCCAAGGCCTTGTAGAGGGCGATGACATTACTGACCGCATTGCCGCGTGCGAGCAGGTAATTGTCCTGTTGATCGAGCAACGCGCGTTGAGCGTCCAGCACCCGCTGGAAGTCGGCGTAACCTTCCCGGAATTGCACGCTGGCCAGCACCAGCGAACGTTCGGCAGCCCCTCCGGCGTCGCGCAGGATGCGTTCGCTCTCCAGTGACTGGATCAGGCCGTTGGCCGCATCATCGGCTTCGCGAGCGGCCTGGCGAACTTTATCGCGGTAGGCTTCGATTAACTGCTGCAAC